>JBBDRW010000001.1:0-13986 GCA_040905265.1 Balneolaceae bacterium
TCACTTCATTCACGGTCGCATCTTAATCTTCCTGGCTGATTCCACCTCTCTCCAGTAGCCTCTCCTGACGCTCCTCCCGCTGAACTGCCAGATTGAGCTGAAACTGAGCCCGCCGTTTTTGCGCTTGCAGTTCACTGTCGTTGATCTTTAGAAGCAGCTCTCCTGCCTCTACCGGCCGGCCCTCTTCAAAATGGATCTCCATGATTTTTCCAGATACTTCTGCCCGGAGATCGACCACTTCATTTGCCTGGAGAGTCCCGCTCGCATAGATCTTGTCTTCGATCCTTTCAGGCTGCAGCCGAACCCCCTCTACCTGAAGAAGACTTCCGGATCCGGAGGATTCAACTGTCTCTGATGACGAACTGAAGAGTGGTTGAACCTTCGGATAGGCGATGATCCCCAGGACAACAAGGATCAGAACGGCTGTGAGTATCCTTTTGACGATTCTATTCATAACGTGTTCAAATCTGTACGATTATCGATCAGGTGAAAGCCTTCCGGCGGAATGATAGGCAAAATCAACAGTGAATTCAGGAAATCATATGATAAAAAATGTTTCAATTGAGCCCAATTACCGAAAGAGTCTGTCGGACGTACGTCGAATTTGCTACTGCGGCAGGATGTGACTCTATCCTGGCCGGATAGTAAAATAGGGTGCCCGGTCGATTGTCCGGACACCCTATTCTGGATTCTTTCTGCCTGCTGCATCACTACCCTGTTGATCTGTTCGGCTGAACCTGGCAGGCCAACCGACAATCACAGCCGGCAGCGGAACAAGCCACATACTCTCAATTCAGGGAGTTTTACAGTTGTGCGTCCAGTTGTTTCTTGATCTGTGGCTTTGGTACGGCACCCACGATCTGATCCACAACTTCACCGTTCTTGAAAATCAACAAAGCCGGAATACTGCGAATGCCATATTTTACAGAAATCTGCGGGTTGTTGTCAACATTCACTTTTCCGATTTTTGCTTTTCCTTCATACTCACCTGCAAGTTCTTCAACCACCGGGCCGATCATTCGGCAGGGGCCGCACCATTCCGCCCAAAAATCCACCAATACAGGTGTTTCGGCACTTTCAACTTCTGTCTCGAAGTTCTGGTCTGTAAACTCTAATGGTTTTGCCATGATTGTTCAATCTATGATTTCGATTTACCAGTTTTCAATTTGATTAACAGGAGTCTTTGAAAAACCAGGATTTTTGGTCAAAATCGAGGCCAGAGGGATTTTAAAACCGCAGCATATTGAGCATATGTGAGGATTTTAAAATCCCGATAACGAAGATATTGAGCAAAAAGACAGTTTTGCAAAGTCTCCTGACAAGGTCGATATAAATACAATGAGAAACATATCACTTTTTGTTATCAATCGGATTGTCTGATGCTATGGACCGGCAGACCGTATTAAACCGACGGCCTCTTCACCAATCAAATCCCGGAGCCCGGCAAGAAGTTCATTGCTCGGATCGACGACAAATTTACGCACATTCATCATAAATGGCTCCTCAACCGCCTTGCTGTAGACCTGAAACCGTACCGGGGTACTCCCCTTGTGAACGCTGAAGAGGGAGGCCATCTTGTGCAGTTCATCCCGTGTAAGCTGGTCCGTTTCCAGGCTGATCATCAGTTCCAGCTGGTTTTGAAACTTTTCCCGCAAATTTTCAACCCGCTCGAATGAGTTTGCAATGACTTTCGGCTGTGAGTCACGTTTATCGACCACACCTTCAATCATTACAACTGTATCCACCTGAATCATTCCCAGGTATCGGTCATAGACGTCATTGAAGGCGATCGACTCGGCCGCTCCCTCCAGATCTTCAAGCTGAATGAAGGCAAACGGCCTTCCCTTTCGGTCGTTCAGCCTTTTCACACCGGTTACGATTCCAACCACCCGGACAGTGGAACGGTTCGGCAACTGCGAAAGGGCCTCTGAATCAAGTGTATGGCTGGCAAAGAGTCGAATATCTTCCCTGTGTTTATCCAGCGGGTGGCCGCTCAAATAGAACCCGATCAATTCACGCTCCCGTTTCAGCCGCTCAATATTGGACCACGGTTCCTCCTCCCTGAACCTCGGTTCATCCACGACAGAGGAGCCGCCATCTGAACCGCCGAACAGGGAGCCCTGGTTCAGTCGCTCTTCTTCCTGTTTCCGGGAGGCGTAACTGAGAATGTCTTCAATGCTGGCCAGAAGTTGCGCCCGGTTCTCGTGAAAGCTGTCGAACGCACCGGCCTGAATCAGGCTCTCGATCGTACGACGGTTACAGACCCTGGTATCAATCCGGGAAGAAAATTCAAAGATAGAGCGGAAGGTTCCATTCTCTTCCCTCTCCTCGACAATCTGGTCGATCGCGTTGCTGCCGACCCCCTTGATCGCAGCCAGGCCATACTGGATGCGCCCGTCCCTGGCAACAAACTTCCCCTCTGCCGTATTGATATTGGGTGGGTCTACCGGAATTCCCATCCGCTGGCACTCCTCGATAAAGAAAGAGACCTTCTTGATGTCACCCATATTATGGCTCAGCACAGCCGCCATATACTCGGCCGGGTAGTTTGCCTTGAAATACATTGTGTGATAGGCAACCACAGAGTAGGCAGCCGAGTGGGATTTGTTGAACCCGTAGCCGGCAAAAAGAGCCATCTTGTCAAAGACATCCTTGGCAATCTCCTTCTGATACCCCATCTCCACTGCCTGGGACATAAACTTCTCCTCTTCGGGCGGGAGCAGTTCCGGCTTCTTCTTTCCCATAATCCGCCTTAGTACATCCGCTTCACCCAGTGAGTACCCACCCATCTTCTGAGCGACCATCATGATCTGCTCCTGATAGATCATGATCCCGAAGGTCGGCTCAAGAATCTCCCGGAGATCTTCATGAGGGTGGACAACCTCTTCTTCTCCATGCTTTCGTTTGATATAATCCGGGATAAACTGCATCGGGCCTGGCCTGTAAAGCGCATTCATCGCGATCAGATCATTGATATCGGTTGGCTTCAGCTGCTTCAGATACCGTCGCATCCCGTCCGATTCAAACTGAAACGTACCGATCGTTGCCCCTTTCTGACAGAGCTCAAAGGTTTTGGGATCGTCCAGCGGAATCTCGTCCAGATCATAGACGTTTCCGTGGTTCCGTTCAACCATCTCGATCACAGTCTTCAGGATAGAGAGAGTCTTCAGGCCGAGGAAGTCCATCTTCAGCATTCCGGCATCCTCGATCACTTTCCCGTCATACTGCGTCACATAGAGCTCGGCATCCTTGGCAGTTCCGATCGGGATATAGTTGGTCAGCTTATCCGGAGCGATGATTACACCGGCAGCGTGGATTCCGGTATTCCGTACGGACCCCTCCAGAATCTGTGCCATCCGCATCGTTCTCCCCTCCAGGTTGTCTCCCTCCTGGACCTGACGTAGCTCCTTCACCTCATTGTAAGCTTGCTCCAGCGAGATACCTACCGTCTCCGGGACCAGTTTCGCCAGCCTGTCAGCATCGGAAAGGGGAAGGTCGAGCACCCTCGCAACATCACGAACAGAAGAGCGTGCAGCCATGGTACCGAAGGTGATGATATGAGCCACCTGGCTTTTGCCATATTTGTCAACCACATAATCAATGACGCGCTGTCGGCCGTCATCGTCAAAGTCGATATCGATATCGGGCATGGAGACCCGTTCCGGATTGAGAAACCGTTCAAACAGAAGGTTGTAGGTGAGCGGATCTATATTGGTGATCCCGGTACAGTAGGCGACGACCGAACCGGCAGCAGAGCCCCGGCCGGGGCCTACATAAACGTCCATCTCTTTCGCCGCCGCGATAAAGTCCTGAACGATCAGAAAGTAACCGGCAAACCCCATCGAACGGATAATCCCCAGCTCATGGTCAATCCTCTCCGACAGGTCCGGGGTCATCTCACCATACCGATCCCGGGCTCCTTCCAAGGTCAGGTGGCGCAGGTACTCATCCTCATTTTCAAACCCTTCCGGCAGGGCAAAGTTGGGAAGAATCACATCCCGTTTCAGCCGGATCGGCTCTATCTTCTCAACAATTTCTTGGGTGTTGGAGATCGCTTCAGGATGATCGGCAAAAAGAGCCTTCATCTCCTCCTGGGTTTTAAAGTAGAACTCGTCGTTGGGGAAGCCGAAACGGAACCCGCGCCCTTTGCCGATCGGCGTGCTCATCAATTCACCGTTGTCGATACAGAGCAGGGCATCGTGCGCCCTGGCGTCCTCCTTTTCCAGATAGAAAACATTATTCGCCGCAATGACCTTCACTTCATACTTCTCCGCGAACCGCAGCAGCACCTGGTTCACCCGCTCTTCCTCCTCCAGGCCATGCCGGTTCAGCTCCACATAAAAGTCTTTACCGAACTGCTCTTTCCACCAGACAAACGCCTCTTCAGCCGCCTCCTCGCCCCGATTCAAAATCAGGTCGGGAACTTCACCCCGAATTCCGCCCGTCGTTGCAATCAACCCGTCCCGGAACCGGGAAACAAGCTCCCGGTCTACCCTCGGAAACTTGTAATAATACCCTTCGATAAACCCGAGTGAACTGAGTTCGGCAAGATTTTTATACCCCTCGCTGTTCTTAGCCAGAAATATTTGCTGATACCGCTTGTCTTTGTGATCCCGCGTAAATTTTTTCTGGTGTCGATCCTCGACAAAATAACACTCCGCCCCGATGATCGGCTTGATATCGTTTTTATACGCCTCTTCGGTAAATTTGAAAATACCGTACATATTCCCCAGATCCGTCAGGGCAACGGCAGGCATCCCATCCTCTTTCGCCTTGTGAACCAGATCTGTCACACCGGCTGTTGCCTGTAACACCGAGTATTTCGAGTGGCAGTGAAGGTGGGTAAACGGTTCGGTAACCTCTTTGCGCCCTTCCACATCTTTTGGAAGATCCAGGGTGACCGACTCTTCTCTCTCCTCGCCAGATTCCCCTCTGCTCTGAAGCTCCCGGACTTTCTCCATGTAATGAGAGGCTTCAATAGCATCTGAAGGGGAAAAACCCGGTTCCTTCAGGCCGGCAGGGAGCCGTATAGTGATAACACTTTTCCGGACCAGTTCCAGAAAACAACGGGCCGTTGCGTCCACATCGGCAGCCGCATTGTGCGCCTCCTCAAATCCGGTGTTGAACAGCTTCTGGTGCAGTTCCGCAAGTGTCGGCCACTTGTAACGCCCCCGCCCACCCGGCAGCTTGCAATAGTCAGTGGCGTCATCTTTCGTATCGATGTGGAGCTTGCCCGGCAGGGGGTTCTCTGCCTCCATCCGAAGATACTCCGATCCCATAATACTGAGATCAAATTCGAGATTGTGACCTACCACAAACTCAGCCCTCTCCAGATCCCGGTTAAAGGCCTCCATCGCTTCTGCCAGCGGCACCCCCTCTCTCCTTGCCCGTTCGGTAGAGATGCCGTGAATCTTTTCGGAGTTGTAAGGGATCGTAAACCCGTCCGGCCTGATAATAAAATCCTGCTGCGAGATCAGCTTCCCGGACACGTCATGTACCTGCCAGGCAAGCTGGACGCATCGCGGCCAGTTGTCAAAATCGGTCAGAGGAGCTGAGAAATTTCGCGGGAGACCGGTCGTCTCCGTATCAAAGATCAGATACATGGCAAAGGGTACGGGTTGAGAGTGACCGGAACGTCACTACGGGTGAAAACAAAGAGAAACAGCAGCCGAAATCCGAACTTGACTCCTGGTCCG
Organism: Balneolaceae bacterium; assembly: GCA_040905265.1. GTDB lineage: Bacteria > Bacteroidota > Rhodothermia > Balneolales > Balneolaceae > JBBDRW01. The sequence goes on from JBBDRW010000001.1 coordinate 5,697, forward strand.
GCCGGCAGTAATCCTATACCAGAATATAGCAGATCCGGAAGTAAACCGTGAACCGGGATTCACCGCAGAGGGGAACTTTTCGGAGAATCCCGCCGTACGTTTGAGCATCTCTGCTTCCAGTTCATTCTCTTCTTGACAAATGCCTGCTAACGACTCAAGTCATATGACATGGGAAACCCACATCAGATGGCCATTGCCATTTCATGGGGCAAAATGATACCATACCGGTCGTTGACTAATCGAATTCGAATCAATACATTTCTCTGACAATTTAATTTAACGTTAAACAAATGGAGCCATTGTTATGGGAGAGAAAAAAGTTATCGTTGTCTATGGAGCTACCGGTTCACAGGGTGGCGGGCTTGTCCAGTCAATACTGAAGGACAAACAGGGAGGTTTTTCAGTACGGGCTGTAACACGTGACCCCTCCTCAGACAAAGCCAAAGAGCTTGCCACTGCGGGAGCGGATGTTGTGGCCGGTGATATTGATGATTTTCAAAGCATCAAAAGTACTCTGAAAGGTGCTTACGGAGCTTATTTCGTTACATTTTTCTGGGATCATTTCTCCCCGGAGAAAGAGATGAAACAGGCCAGGGATCTGGCAAAAGCTGCCAAAGAGGAGGGGCTGGAACATGTCATCTGGTCAACCCTTGAGGATACACGAAAGTGGGTCCCGCTGGAGAGCGACCAGTTACCCACGCTTCAGGATAAGTACAAGGTCCCCCACTTTGATGCAAAAGGGGAGGCAAACCAGTTTTTCATCTCCGAAAAGGTACCCACTACCTTTTTCCACGTCTCCTTCTACTGGGACAACATGATCCACTTCGGGCTCGGCCCCAAACGAGGGGAAGACGGGAAACTTGCCATCGCATTTCCCTTGGGCGATAAGAAAATGGCCGGCATTGCCGCCGAAGATATCGGTAAATGCGCCTATGGCATATTCAAAAAGGGAAAAGCAATGATCGGAAAGACGGTAGGGGTAGCCGGAGATCAGATTACCTGTGCCGATATGGCCAAAGCACTTACAGACGCTCTTGGAGAAGAGGTCTCCTATTATGAGATGACTCCCGAACAGTTCAGGAATCTCGGCTTTCCCGGATCAGATGACCTTGGAAACATGTTTCAGTTTTACCGGGATTTCGACGAGGTTTGCAACTCTGTCAGGGATGTCGATTTCTCCAGGGAACTGAACCCCGAATTAAAATCCTTCAGAGAGTGGCTGAAAGAGAATGTATCCAACATCCCGATTGACTCCTGAACAGGCCGGTTATATACCCGCCATCTGAGTCCTGTATAATGGCTTTTGTAACTCTTTTCTGTAATTAGTACTCTTAGGGTACTAGCTATATTCTAACGTTACAGAAAACCGATGATAGCCAGAGTTGGATTTTATACTCTCTGCATGCTCTTCGCACTCCTTCTGACTGGATGTTCAGATAATCCCGTTGAAACGGATGTGAAAGAGTCAGCAGATCCGATCACAGGTTACTATTACCTCTACGGTATAGAGATTGACCGGAATGTTTGCTGGCTTCCTATCTCTTGTGAACCTGGCGAAGAAATTTCAAGAGATACTACTGAGATTGACTTTTGGGTTTATATCAAACCCCTGGAAAACTACCCGGACACACTCCAGTTCTATGGGCTTAAGGGGGGGAATGCCGGGGACTTGCATCAATATTGTACGGCGGCTCATGGAAACTGCTCATTTGCAATTCTTGTCGAGGATTCACTCTATTTTGATCTCCTATCCTCTAGCGGCCGGTTCACCGGGTCCGGCACACTGAAAGAGGGGTCGATTACCCTCCAAACCTCAAACGCACACAGGGGTGATATAAACGAGTATCAGCTGGAAGGGTTAAAAATAGATACAAATGGCAAAAACGTTTTAGAGTAGTTGCCAGCCGGTAAACGCCGAATACAGATAGATACAACTCGGTGAAATTATCCGTATATTCAGGCTCACATTTCAAAGCCCGGCTTTTCGACCGGGCTTTTTCATTAAATCCCCTATATGTCGTTTACATCGCTGGACCTTTCAGAACCGATCCTGAAATCACTTCAAGAGGAAGGATACAAAGAGCCGACCCCCATCCAAAAACAAGCCATACCGGTAGCACTCAAAGGGAGAGACCTGTTAGGCTGTGCCCAGACCGGAACCGGAAAAACGGCTGCATTCTCCCTCCCGATACTGCAGCGCCTCGGTGAAGAGATCACCCAGGGAAGCAATCGGAAGATCCGGTGCCTGATCGTCACCCCGACAAGGGAACTTGCGATTCAGATCGATGAGAGCATTCGGAATTATGGCCGCCATACCCGATTGAAGAGTGCTGTCATTTTTGGCGGCGTAAACCAGAAAGGGCAGGTCAAAGAGCTGAAGGGTGGTATCGATATTCTTACGGCCACACCCGGCCGGCTGCTTGATTTGATGAACCAGGGGTTCATCTCCCTTCGGGATGTAGAGATATTCGTACTCGACGAGGCGGACCGCATGCTCGATATGGGGTTCATTCACGATGTGAAAAAGTTACTGAAGGCACTCCCGGAGAAACGCCAGACTCTCTTTTTCTCGGCGACCATGCCGCCTGAAATCGTCAAACTCTCCAAGTCCATTCTTAAAAACCCGGTCAAAGTGGAGATTACACCGGAAGAACCTACTGTTGAAGCGATCAAACAGGGAGTCTACTTTGTCGACAAGGGAGACAAGAAGAGTCTGCTGGTCGATGTTTTAAAGGATCAGGAGATCAAGTCGGCTCTCGTCTTTACCCGTACCAAACATGGTGCGAACAAAGTGGTCAAACTGCTGAACAAGAATCAGATTGATGCCGAGGCGATTCACGGTAACAAGTCTCAGGCAGCTCGTCAGCGTGCATTGGGAAATTTCAAGGATCAGACCACGCGCGTTCTGGTAGCAACCGATATCGCGGCACGCGGGATTGATGTGGATGAACTGCAGGTGGTGATCAATTACGAAATCCCGAATATTCCGGAGACCTACGTCCACCGGATCGGCAGAACCGGGCGTGCAGGTTCAAACGGTACAGCCCTCTCTTTTTGTGACGCCGAGGAGAGAGCATGGATCAGGGATATTGAAAAACTGATCGGCAAAAAAATACCGGTTGTAGCGGAGCATGACTTCCCGTCCACCGGCCATCCAGCGGAGGCGCCACAGCCTCAAAAAAACGGGGCTGTGAAGAAACGGCCGCGGCCAGGCAGCCGGAACCGTACTTCCAGAAACAGACATTCCGGCTCCCGCCGGTAACATCCTCACGACTGGTAATCTCCGGATGTCCCGCAGAGCGGGCCACCGGTCTCCGAGAAGCTGCCTGTCCACATGTTGTCAGCGATTTCCGTCAAAGAGCCTGCGGAGCAGATTCTCTCCTGCGCCCCGGGCAGCGTCCCGGAGAATCTCCTCAATCATATTCTGCCGGGGAGAGATTCTCGGGCTGCCCATCTTGCCACTGAACTCGACCGGTACCACAATAATTCCATCATCCCGGGTGAGGTGGGTGACCGCCTGGCTGCTGATGACCGAAGAGAGCCCGCTCCTGAAACTTCCAGGAAGAAGCAGGCTGGCGGTAAAATGAATCTCGTCGGAAATCAGGTTCTGCGTCCCCTCCAGTTCGATCCCGATGCTTTCACTTGTGAGGTGGAAATCCCGAAACGTGAGAACTCCATCATCAATCGAAAACCCTGCTGTCCATTCATCCAATGCGAGATTATTGATCCCCGGTGAATTGAGCCAGCTTGCCAGGCCGGACTGAACGGGATGGCCCCGCATCCGGGCTCGCGTCAGCCCGAAGCTCCCCTCTGATATTGTCGTTTCCAGATCCGGATCGAGATGAATATCCAGGTCTGTGGCATAATCAATCGACCCGCTGAATGCCCCGGTTACATGCTGCGCAAACCGGTTCTCCTTACCCAAAATAGGGAACGTTCCAAAAAGCTCAGCAGCCGGAACATCCTGCAGCTCTCCTTCAAAGCGCAGGCGTGTCCGATCCGGCCGCGGTACTTCCCAAGCCATCAAACCGGTTGCCCGGCCGCCGAACAGGGTTGCTTCTGCCTGGTCTATCATCATCTGGTTCGGATCGGTCCGGCCGCTTCCGCGAACCTCTGTCACCGGTATCCCCATCACCATAATGGTACCGATCTCCGCAGTCACTTCACTTCGCATTTTCGGCAGATAGATGGGGTACTCAACCTCATCACCATTCTCTTCATCCCAATCGATCATCTCATCCAGGTTGAGCATCTGCGCCCGGTAACTGCCGGTTAGAAGCGGGAGCGTCTCCTCGCTCTCATGCTCCTGCAACAATCCGAGATATCTCTCCAGCCGCCCCTCAATCAGAAAATCCGAAGAGCCATAGTTCAGGGAGACCTTATCGATAGTCAAAGCCTGCGGTGTGATCGAGAATAGGCCGTTCAATCCGGTAACCGGCAAACCGAGCGAATCGCCCGATGCGTTGACATCTGTCAACTCAAGGGAGCCGTTCAATGCCACCTGGAGCGGATCGCCGGCAGGACCCTGTGCCCGGAGGTCCATAACAGCGCGGCCGGTCAATTCATTGATCCAGGGCTCCAGGGAGTAGTAGACCGACAGATCCTCCAACGATCCGTTCCCCTGGATGGAGAGATCAAATACCGGATTCTCATCCATGTAATTATCCACAGTTCCGGTCAGAGACAACTCATTCTGGCCTGTTTTGAAACGCCCTTCCTGAATCTGCAGACGGCTGCTGCTTGCCGATGCCAGAAACGTGATATTTTCCAATGGTTGCCCGACCCATTCATGAGCAATATATCCGTCCCGTAACTCGATCGTACTTTGATCAAGTGCCCGCTGCAGCTGATCGGCTCTCCCGCGCAGAGTGGCATCTGCAATCAGGTGCCCTCTCAACATCAGGGTATCTTCGTCTATCGGGTAGAACTCTTTCAGGGTTCCAAGGTCAAAATCGAGGTTTGTACGCAGGTTGAAATCCGGCAGTTCCGAGAGCGGTTCCGAAACAGTACCGGAGAGCGAGAACCGGTTGGAAGAGGCCCGGAGAGACGAGCTGTGAATCTGCACCAGATCCTGAGTCGCCTCTACCTCTGCAGTGACCTCTTCAATCGGGAGAGGCGCTTCGAGATATTTCAGATACCCCTGTTGAAGTGAAAACCTCGCATCAAACGCCGCCTCTTCCGGGTTTCGTAAATTCCCGTCAGCCGTTCCGTTAACAGCCAGCATTCCGGCCACATTCTCCAGCCCGATCTCTCCGATCGGGTAAAACTGGTGGAGCGTTGAAAGATCCGTATCCCCGTCAAACGAGACCTGAAAGAGTGCATTTTCACCAAGAGGCTGTTCAATCTGCCCGGTTGCAGAGATCCTGTTTCCGGCAGCCACAGCTGAAAACCCCTCGAGAATAACGAGATCGTTATTGGCGTTAAAGTTCAGCGTAATATCCCGGATCGGCTCCGGCAGGTCAGGATTTTGAAGATACCCCTCCCGGACGGCAACGTTCATCGTAAGCCAGGGAAGCTCAGAATCAGACCAGATCCCGGAAACCGTTCCCGAAAGAGCGAGCTCTCCTCCTGTCTCAAGCCCCTGCAAATACTCACTATATGCCGGGGGCGCCAGCCCCAACAGTTCCCCGAAATCATCGGAAGCTGACTCAAAGCTCATCTCCAGTTCAGTTTCATCACCACTCCAGGAGGCGAGACTCCCTTCCAGGTTGAGCCGAAGCCCGCGAATCGATAATACGCCTTCTGTCAGATTCAGACGTTCATCTGCCAGGTCGACGGTTGACTTCTGCCTGAGCTGCAACGGAAGATCCCGGAGCAGCCATGAATGATCCATATAGAGTGAGAGCGATTGAAGGCGGGCATCTGTAGTCGTATGGAGAAGGTCTTCAAACTGAAGGCCAATCTCCGCATCCAGGCCGGCCAGATCAATCCGGCTGCTGTCCAGATCACTGGAGTAAAACAGTGACCCGTTTCTCAACTCAATAGACGGAATCCGGACGGTTACGGACTCTGCATCTTCATCAGGCTCCTCCTGCCCTTCAAGAAGCCGATCAAGGTTGCTGGTCGAATCGGCATAAACCCTGTACCAGAGGCTTGGAGAGTGCATATCGAGACGGGCAAAATCAAATTCACTTCGGAATATCGGAATGAGCCGCACAGAAAGATTCATTCTCTCCATTTCCAATACCGGCTCCCCGGCCGGGTCTGCCATTTTCAAACCGTCCACCTGCAACCCGATGTGAGGGAAGGACCGGAACAGAGTAATAGAGAGATGATCTGCCTCTGCCTCGACACCAAGCCTGTTCTCAATCTGCGGCAGTATCATCTCCCGCAGCCGGTCATCGGTAAAATAGAGATTCAACACCCCTACAGTGAGGAGTAAACATGCGGCTATGCCGCCCAGTACGATCCAAAATTTTTTCATATTCTTTCTCTCTCAAGTGGTTTCTGACACCGGCAAGATCCATAAACTATTCACAAATTCCTTCTTTCATTTAACACTCGGCCTGAACAAGATGTTCCCGGCTATGCCATTGTATTCGTGCAGTCTCCAGGCCGGCAGCAACTGCATTTCTTTTTTTGAAAGCAACCATTTTTCAGCTTTACTTGTATAGATAAACAGGAAGCAATATCAGTCCAGTGTTATATCAACCATTCTATCGGGAAAAATTGAGGCCTGGCCCCGTAAGAACAGGGTTACCATGACATCAGGAAACTGTCGAGCTTCCATCGTAACTGTTCTCTGACAAACAAGGAGACTTTTGCTTACTCAGATCATAGATGGTTGCCGGAAACAGCAGCGAGAAAGCCAGAAAGAGCTCTACAAGATGTTCTATGGCTACGGTATGAGTATCACTCTACGATATACAGATACCAGGGAACAGGCCGTGACGGTTCTGAATGACTCTTTCCTGAAGGTTTTTGACCAAATTAAAAAGTTTGATACGGAGCGGCCATTCAAACCGTGGCTTCGCACTGTTATCGTACATACCGCAATCAACCACTATCACAAAGAGCAGGCATACCGGAAACGAACGGAGGCATTGGAGAATCCAGACGAGATAGGCCGGCAGGAAGAGGTGCTAAGCGGGATCTCTTTCCGGGAGATTCTCTCTCTGGTTCAGGAACTGACTCCCGCCTACAGAACCGTATTCAACCTCTATGTGATTGAGGGGTATAAACACAAAGAGATCGCCGGAATGTTGAGTATATCAGTCGGGACATCCAAGTCCAACCTATTCAAGGCGAAGCAACACCTCCAGTCAAAACTGGAGTCCCATTTACTACAGGTAAAACGATATGAAGGATCCTAACCAACAAAGCGACCCCATCGAGGAGTTCTTTCGAAAGAAAGCTGCTGAATACGGAGAGATCTCCTATCGGGAAGAGGATTGGCTGAAACTGGATAAGCAGATCGAATTGCGCCAACTGAAGGCACGAAACCGGAAGCGGATAGCCTGGGCGGCTGTTGCAGCGCTTCTGATTTTCTCATTTCTCGGATATTTTACATACCGGAATCATCTTAATATCAACGAACTGAATGATCTGTTAAGCCAGCGTACAGCTCCCGGCATCCTGGAGAACCCTTCGGAGGGTCCAGGTACACCTGTGCCGGATGACTCTGCTGTGGATCTGCCGTCAGACGAGCCTCTCACCAACATTCCGGAACTGACAGATGATGATAGAACTGAAGGTTCCTCTCAGGCCCCTCCCGATGATCTGCCCTTGACACGGGTTGAGAATCAGCTTTCCGGAGTGGCTTCACTGGCCAATCTGCCGGCATACAGAAACGAGAACCCGGAAGGAATTGAGCGTGAACTTCTGGCAGCTACCGGGCTCTCCTGCGAGGAGTGTGCTACATACAGGCCGGAGTACACGGAAACTTCGGCCGCCTCTGTTCCGGTATACTCCGGTTCGGATCAGATTCGGGCTTCTTCCACAGTTTCCTCACCCATACAGGCCGGTGAACAGCCCCGGCTGTCCGGAACATTTGCAGCAGACGGACGCTTTCAGCCTGATCGTGAATCCGGTCTTGCACTCGGCATCATTGCATCACCCGACCTGAGTACAGCCGGATCTGTTTCCAATTTTACCAATCCCGGGTACAAGATCGGGCTTGCCGTGGAGTACCGGCTGAACCGCCATCTGACCGTTTCTACCGGATTGATCCACTCTACGGTTCACTACAATGCCTATGGCTTAGAGTACAACCCACAGCAGGGGTATCTCTATCCAGGAGCATATCCTGATAAAACGACAGCCGAGTGTATCCTGCTTGACATCCCCCTCA
>JBBDRW010000002.1:0-13971 GCA_040905265.1 Balneolaceae bacterium
GATGAGTGTTTTGTTTCTGTTTATAGACGGGGTAGGGCTTGCGGAAGAGGGGGCCTATAACCCGTTGGTTCGTCCGGAGTGGGAAGCCTTTGATCGGCTGACAAACGGATCCGGCCTGATTCCACTCGAGAAACCGGTACAAACAGATCAACTCAGTTTCTTTTCAGTGGATGCCAATCTTGGTGTAGAGGGCCTTCCACAGAGCGGGACAGGACAGGCAAGCCTCTTTTCCGGAGAGAATGCAGCCCGGATTGCAGGGCGTCACTTTGGCCCGTACCCCCACTCCAAAACGAAGGCCTTACTGAAAGAGAGAAGCCTGTTTCATCAGGCGGGCAAGATGGGGTACAGCACCCACTTTATCAATGCCTATCCCGATATCTTTTTTAAAGAGATGAACCGGAGGAACCGGTGGACCTGTACAACACTGATGGCATCGTCCGCAGGTCAGCAGCTGAACGGCCTGGAAGAGGTGCAGCGGGGAGTCTCGGTTACGGCAGAAATTATTCAGGATGCCTGGAGAGAGAAGCTGAACCTGGATGTCCCTGAAATTGAGCCGGAGACAGCAGCCGAACGTGTGATCCGTGCAGCTGAAAACTATGATCTGGTACTGTATGAATATTATCTGACAGACAAGGCAGGACATCGAAGAGACCGGGAGATGAGCCAGCGGCTATTGACAACCCTGAACCGTTTTCTGGTATATATTCTGGATCACATGGAGAGCGATATGTACCTGGTATTATGCAGTGATCACGGAAATTTGGAAGATCTCTCGGTGAAAACTCATACCCGAAACCCGGTTCCGATGATCATCTTCGGAAACGGGGGGAACCAAACGGAGAGGGCGGACTCTATTATGGATCTGCCCGGAGTCATACTCTCTCTTCTTGAAGGTTCCAAAATATAGAATAGCAGTCCGTGCGTCCGGATTTCGTAAACGTGCAGTCGTTACTTGTCGAGAACGGATCGAATTCTGGAAAAAATCTCTTTGATCGTTCCGGTACCCTCCACTTCAAAAACGACTCCGTGACGGTCATAATAGTCCTTGACCGGCCGGGTTTGGGTTTCATAAACGTCAAGCCGCTTTTTTACTCCCTCTTCCGTATCATCCGCACGGCCGTCATCCCGATTCAGAATCCGGTTTACGAGTTCTTCTTCAGGCACTTTTAAAAAGATGAAGGCATCTATACTTTCACCGCTCTTCTCCAACAGCCGGTCAAACGCTTCTGCCTGTGCGACTGTGCGGGGAAATCCGTCAAGAATGTAGCCGTCACTATACTCTTCAGATGACAGCTCTTCAGCTACCAGCTCCACAACAGTTTGGTCAGGAACCAATTCACCGGAGTCGAGAATCCCTTTTACCTTTACGCCGAGAGGTGTCTTGTTTTTAATTGCTTCCCGGAAAATATCTCCGGTAGAAATGTGTGAGATCTGGTAGTGGTCCCGGATAAGAGATGCCTGTGTTCCCTTGCCTGCACCGGGTGGGCCAAAAAGAATAATTTTCATAACGGATGTTTACAATCGGTTTGCTTCCTGTTGAGTTCGGTCAATGGTGATCCGGAGAGTAACCGGATTGAGGGCACACACCCTCCAGGGCTTCTTATGGAAGAGGAGCCCTGAATGGCTTGCCGGAAATATTCTCTACTTTGAAGGCCCGGCTGGCACCTTGATCTTCGCTGTTCAGGACTCGGTACGGCTTCCCGGCTCGGCTGCTTTTGCCGCCTTGTCCTGGATCCGTGCTGCTTTTCCACGGAGGTTGCGCAGGTAAAAGAGTTTGGATCTTCGGACTTTCCCTTTTTTGAGGACCTCGATTTTTGCAATAAAAGGCGAATAGAGAGGGAAGATCCGTTCTACGCCAACACTTCCGGACATTTTGCGTACCGTAAACGTTTTGTTGGCCCCACTTCCTCTTTCGTTAATTACGATACCCTGATATAGCTGGATCCGCTCTTTCTCCCCTTCACGTACACGGTAGTGAACGTTTACTGTGTCTCCTGCAGTAAACTGCGGGATATCTTCCCGTATAACGGTTTGTTCTATTAATTTTAATTTATCCATAATGATACCTGGTTAGTGGGATTATCCTGGTTTTTTAAAGCTTCCTGTTCGTTTGTTTTCGTAAATCTGGCCGAATTTTTTCGGTTCGCCGGATCGACTCCTGCCGGCGCCATTCTGCTACTTTCTTGTGATCACCGGAGGTTAATATGTCCGGAATCTTCAATCCCCTGAAGTCAGCCGGCCGTGTATAGACGGGTGCTGACAGCAGAGAGTCCTGAAACGAGTCTGTAAGGGCACTTTCGGAGTCTCCGAGCACACCCGGTAAAAGCCTCGCGACAGAATCTGCCATCACCATTGCAGGAATCTCCCCGCCCGACAATACGTAGTCTCCGATGGAGTACTCTTTTGTGATCAATTCATCCCTGACCCTCTGATCGACTCCTTTATAGTGGCCGCAGAGAATAATCAGGTTCTTTAAAAGCGAAAGCCTGTTGGCATCCTTCTGTTTGTAAGGCGCTCCGTCAGGTGCTGTGAATATAATTTCATCATACGTCCGCTCGTCTGTCAAGGACTCTATACAATCAAAAATCGGTTGAGCCGTAAGGACCATTCCGGCACCGCCACCATACGGATAGTCATCGACTTTTTTGTGCCTGTCTTCCGAGTAGTCACGCAAGTCGTGAATATGGATCTCCAGCAACCCCTTCTCCCTGGCCCGCTGAACAATGCTGTGTGAGAGCGGGCTCTCAAGCAGGTTCGGGACTGCCGATATGATATCAATACGTACCATGCTTTCAGAGATCCATGAATTGTTCCAGGTTTCTGCAGTTGATGATCCGGTTCTCCTCATCGATGGATACAACAAATTCATCAACCCACGGCACAAGGATGGAAGCCGGTCCGGCGTCCATGCCAATAATCGCGTGAGCCGGAGATTCAAGAATCCCGGTTACAACAGCATTCAGCCCGGACGGATCCGTTACGTCGAAACCGGTAATATCCGGCAGGCTCTCCACAGCCCTACCCTGTAACTCCAGTAACTTCCGGTCCATATAGACCGGGCCATCCTGAAACTGTTCAGCTTCTGAACGATTCGTGATCTGATCAAAATGTACAAAGAACATTGATGCGTTTCGCTTCTTCTCAATACGCACATCCGTGATTCGTGCCGGTATCAGATCCCCGCGCCTGTTCTCCAGGTGAAGGATTTGCCCGGCCTCTAACAAGGATTCGAGCGAGGCCTCATTCTGCTGCGGCATAAGTTTTATGGTTCCATTCAGACCGTGAGCCTTCCCGATACGGGCTATCTCTGCAAACCGGCCTTCAGGATCCTTCATGCCGCTGGCTCGTCCTATTCGTTTTCAGATTGTTTACTTTCCCAGGCACGAAGTACAGTTACCCGTTCTTCATCGTCCGGTACAAACCCTTTGAGTTCTTCCAGTGAGGAATCTTTGATTTTCTCAATGGCCTCATTTGCATTCATCTCTGTTGAGACCTCGCCTGCAGGCTTCTCCGGAGCTTCCTCTTTTGGTTCTTCGACGGTTTCGACAGCTTCAGTTTCTTCCTCTTCAGGGGCAGCTTCTGCTGTTTCCTCCTCCTTCACCTCTTCAGCAGCGGCTTCAGCCTGAGGCTCTTCCTCTTCAGCTGGCGCCTCTTCAGGCTCTTCCACAGCTTCTGCAACTTCTTCTTCCGATTCAGCTTCAACATCTTCCTGGCCGGAAGTTTCGTCCTGAGCTGATTCTTCTGCTACAGCTTCTTCTTCAGCCGCTTCGGCTGCTTCTGCTTCCGCCTTTTTCTTTTCCGCCTCTTTTGCTGCCGCTGCTGCCTTCTCTTCAAGCTGTTTTTTGTACTCTTTCTCTTCAGCTTCCAGGAGTTCTTTCTGTTGCTCTTTTCGGCTCACCTGTTTGGCTTCAGCACTCTGCTCTCGGTTTTCACGCCACTCGGCCAGGGCCGCCTCAATCTCTTCTTCAGATTTGCCCCACCGGATCAGGTGCATTTTGTAGAGCAATCCTTCCTTTTTAAGCAGGTTTCGAACTGTATCGGAAGGTTGAGCACCGATATTGAGCCAGTGTATGATCCGCTCTTCATTCAAGGTTAGTTCTTTCCTCTCGCTGATATTGTCGAACCGGCCTACGCGCTCAATAATGCGGCCATCGCGCGGAGATCGTTTGTCTGCTACCACAATGTGGTAATAGGGTCTCTTTTTTCGACCTTTTCGTTGTAGTCGTAATCTAATCAATGATCTGTTCCTCTATTTTATAGTTTAAAAAATAAGTGTTACCGGCCAAAGGGCATTTGTTTCAATCCCTGAAGGGCGTTACCCATTCTGCCTGTTTTCGACATTGTTTTCATCATCTTCTTCATCTGTGAAAACTGTTTGATCAGCTGGTTGATCTCCCGAACGGATGTGCCGGATCCGTTTGCAATTCGTTTCCGCCTGCTGCCGTTTAAAAGATCCGGATCGCGCCGCTCTTCCGGCGTCATCGAATCGATGATTGCTTCGATCGGTTTAAATGTATCTTCATCCAGTTCAGCATTATCAAGGGCTTTGCCGGCACCGGGAATCATTCCTGCCAGGTCAGACAGATTGCCCATCTTTTTGATTTTCTGAATCTGCTCATAAAAGTCCACCAGGTCAAATTTCTCTGAGCGGATCTTTTTTTGAAGTTTTTCAGCCTGCTCCTCGTCATACTGGCTTTGAGCTTTTTCAACCAGGGAAACCACATCCCCCATCCCCAGAATTCGCTGAGCCATCCTGTCCGGATAGAAGGGTGAAAGTGCATCCAGCTTTTCCCCTGTACTTGCAAACTTGATCGGTTTGTTAACGACGGTTTTAATGGAGAGCGCGGCGCCGCCCCGGGTATCTCCATCCAGTTTGGTTAAAACCACGCCGTCAAAATCGATCACCTCATTAAAAGAGCGTGCCGTATTAACGGCATCCTGGCCCGTCATGGAGTCCACAACGAACAGGATTTCGTGAGGAGTAACTGCCTTTTTGATTGCAGAGACCTCCTCCATCATCGCTTCGTCTACATGCATCCGCCCGGCCGTATCAATAATCACAGTGTCCAGAGCCAGGCTCTTTGCCATACTGACTGCTTCCCTGGCAACCCTGACGGGATCCTTCTGCTCGATGGAGTAGACAGGTACATCGACCTGTGAAGCGAGAGTCTTTAACTGGTTGATCGCCGCAGGGCGGTAGACATCTGCTGCTGCAAGCAACGGGTTGCGATTGTTACTCTCTTTCAGATACTTCGCAAGCTTTGCAACAAAAGTTGTTTTACCGGAACCCTGTAAACCTGCAATGAGAATAACCGTCGGTGGCGTTTGGGCAACCTGGAGGTCTGCCCGTTCGCCCCCAAGTACATCCGCAAGTTCGTCATAGACGATTTTTGTAAACTGCTGCCCCGGGTTTACGCTGGTGAGAACATCTTCACCCATTGCACGGTCTTTGACCCTGTTTGTAAACTCTTTGGCAACGTCAAAGTTAACATCAGCGTCCAGGAGAGCCCGGCGTATTTCACGCACGGATTCGGCGATATTGACATCGCTGATCCTCGACTGACCCTTTAGGGTCTGTACCGCTTTTTCAAGTTTTGAAGATAGATCTTCAAACATTTTTCTGTGCTGTTTCCTAAATCGCTATTCGCAAAGTCTTGAAAAATACGGACAATAGGTTGTCTTATCAACAGTGAATGTGGATAATTAATCGGTTCATTTTACATTACATTCTTCTCTTCAATTTTTTACCCCTGGCTGTTAATCGATATTTTTGATTCGGGTGGTTTGGGCTGTCAGGGAAAGTCATTTCAATGAGGCCGGATTTCATGGCGGGTTCGAGGTAGTTTAGCCTAAAATAGTCATCGTGTTTTAAGCCTAATTTTTGCTGTATTTCTGATCGCTTCATTTCATCTTCTAAAGCACCAACTACTTTTTGAACTTCCCCAGTAGCTTCCCCGGCAGGTTGTCCGGTAACTTGTTCGGCAGGTTGTCCGGTAACTTGTTCGGTTTGAATCGGGATAATTGTTTTAAATACATCCCCTTCGATAAATTCCGGCTTGGTTCCCGGAGTGTAAAGGCCACAATATTTGTAGGTATTCCGAATGCCGGAGCCTAGGAGTCTGTCGGACTTACGTCGAATCTACTGCGGCGGCGCCAAATCCGGTGTTGTAAAAATCTTTCCATATGAAATATTCAAGAAGATTTTCAAGAAGGAATTCATGAATTGACTTGCGAAACGTTTATCAGCTTCTATCTTTGGCGTTAGAAGGATTCCAATCCTTGCGCCTTGACCGTTCAGACATGTGGGCTCAAACGACCTGTCCCCGATCCAATCAAGGTTAGATGAAAACAGGTCAATTTTTATAAATCAACATATGGTGAAAACAATGACACGTAAAAAACTTCGATTCATGAACCTCAAAGAGAATGTACTCAGTCGTGATGAGATGAAGAACGTTATGGCTGGGAATGGAAGCTGTATAACATGGAACGATTGTACGGGTGGTGCTAAATGTTTCGAATGGAATGGAGATAAATGGGTATGCAGTAATTGCTGTATTGTATAAAGGTAAGAACTGTTAGTCATTGCGTAACAATTTGTTACATAGAGTTATAACATTCTTGTATTGCTTAAGGCTTCATACATGGTGATTTTGGTACGCTCGTTGGTTCTGTTAGTCATTTTTATTGTCAGTTGCTCTGTAGAGGAGAATGAGGATACATCCGTTGAGGTTCATGAAATCGAAGCGGAAATGATTCATTTACTCATCACTTCTGAATCCTCATCCGATATTGTATCCCCCGCTGAAATAAAAGGTGTCACCGGCGGATTTCTTCTTTATGATTCCGGCCTTCAAAAGATTTTCAAATTTGATTCGGATGGCAATCAACTCTTTGAATTTGGAAGTGCAGGTGATGGACCAGGTGAAATCGGAGAATTTTTTGGTTTTTGGGAGGTAGAGAGTGGTTATCTGGTATATGATCGCAGTAACGCAAAATTTATTAAATATGATCTTCAGGGGAATCTGCTTGAAGATATTCTAATAGAATTTGACGACTTTCCTTTATTACCAGTTAAAATTGAAGTAATAGATCTACACCAGATTATTGTCCCCACCCATGGAAGGGAGGAATCTTTATTGACGTTTGTTGACCTGGAATACAACGACACATATTCCGTGGGAGAAGCTGTCGGTGAATATGTGAGCACGATTGATCCTGAAGAAATGCACCAGGCAATTACTTCTGGAAGAATCCCGGCGTTTATGCAAAACATTGTTATGGTAAGCAGTAATAGTACAGGAGTCTTTTCCTTTCAACAGACCACTGCAATATTAGAAAAATTTAGTTCTTCAGGAGAACTGATCTGGCAAAAAAATTTAAAAATACCTGCCATAGACGGTTTATTCAATCATATTTTCAGTGAGAATAGAAGAAGAATTACTACCGGAGAATTTCTACTGTCTTTTAATTATGGTATAGATATATCGGCAAACGAAGAAGGGGTTGCCGTACTACTGAATATGCTTGAAGATCAGCCCGTAAGAGTAGTTTGGATACCGAATAATGGAGAGAAGATTACAACTTTTCATTTTCAGAGTTTAGAAAATGAAAGACAAATGACGTTTACACTCTCGGATGATGGTTCCCATGCTTTTTTTGTAAACACACTTGAAGGAACAATTTATAAAACAGACTTACCTTTATAAAGCCGTTTATAAATTATCGATTGAACCATTCGAGTCACAGTCTGCGTTAAGTGACTGTTATAAGTACCGGCATAGGTTCAACTCTCCCTACTCCCCGTACCCTCTCAGCTCTTCAATCTCATGCCGTGATCAGGTCAGACCGGAAGCCGAAATAGCCCCTCTACATCAGGTCAGGTTCCCTCTATTGGGTGAAGAGTTCCCTATTCAAACAGTAGAAATCTCACTTTATTTTCCATAAAACTGTAGACTCCTTGGATCGTTTTTATTATACTAATTTGTAGTGAGTAGTAGGGGGCGGGAAATGGGTGTGATGATTGTGATGGTCCCCTAAATAACTGTGCATTAAAATGCACCCCGGATTCCAAGTACAGTTTGTATTAGCTCTTGTACACATGAGCCACCCGGTTTTCTATTGACAGAGAAGTTCTTGCTGAATACCCTGTTGGATAGTCAGGAAATTTGGTATTCCCCCAGAATCTATGACGGTCGGCTATTTCGATTTACAGAAAATGACGGACAATGGGAATTATCTCAAACCATCCAGGGGCAAGTAGTACCTGA
Organism: Balneolaceae bacterium; assembly: GCA_040905265.1. Taxonomy (GTDB): domain Bacteria; phylum Bacteroidota; class Rhodothermia; order Balneolales; family Balneolaceae; genus JBBDRW01. The sequence goes on from JBBDRW010000002.1 coordinate 8,271, forward strand.
GGAAAGCGTCACACCATCGGATGTACATTCCAGCGGACATGCAGTATTGGATGGTGCAATTGGAATGAATCGATTATCCAGAAATGAGAACGATAATTTCGTTCCGGTTGTAAGGGTTGGACGAATTCGGGTGGTAGTTCAGCCATAGTTTCTACGTTTATTTATTGTTGACCGGTGATTGAGTATATTCAGGTATGATTAAAAAGAGCTCAAATAGAATTATTTCCCGTAATAAAGAAATTCTTGGTGGGACACCGGTTTTTAAGGGAACTCGTGTTCCGGTCCAGGCTCTGTGGGATTATCTTAAGGCCGGTGATTCAGTTGAAGATTTTTTTGAAGATTTCCCTTCTGTGGATCGCAAGCAGGCCATTGCTCTTATTGAACGAGCTCAAAAACGTGTAGTCGATACCACATGACCCGTATTTTACTTGACGAGTGCCTGCCGGTCAAGCTTGCATACAGATTTCAAGAGAGTAGTACTGATTTACGCATATCAACAGTTACTGGTCATGGCTGGACGGGAATCAAAAATGGTGAGCTGCTCAAAAGAGCTCAGAATGAGTTTGAAGTATTTGTTACGATCGATCAAAACCTTTCGTATCAGCAGGATCTTTCAAAATACTCCATCGCTATCGTTGCTTTTAAAGCAAGTTCTAATCGGTATCAGGATTTATTAAAATTTGTCGAACCTGCTTGTGACATCATTGAAAGTGCTATCGCGGGTAGATTTTACAAGATTTCCCCATCCAGTTAGTAGGTTTATCGATTCATTTTACTAAAACTGTAGACTCCTTGGATCGTTTTTATTATACTAATTCGTAGATAGTAGTAGGAAGTAGAAAACGGGGGTACTTGTCAGACTGACAGTGATCCCATTAATCTGAACTACAAGATTTCGGGTATGATGAGAGATGACACATTCAAACCAACCAACCAACCAACCAACAAGATCAAGTTAACGGGGAAAAGAATGTCAATTCGGTGTTAAAACTGTTGAGGGATGAATGCAAGAGGTTTAAAGACTCTCTGCCAAAACCCGATCCAACGTGACCGCAATGGATGCAAATTACGATCCTGTTTATCCATGAACATCTGTTTGACACTGCACTTACCATCCAAAAAATAAGGGAAAAAGGTTATGGAAAGAACCATAACTTTTCAACAGAGTTCAGGAACTATACAGGAGTGGCACCCAAAGATTATGTTCAACAGTTCCGGGTTGAAGCGGGCAAGATGATACTCTGTGACGAGCGATTTGAGAGCTTGCAGATTTACGAAATAGCCAAAGCACTTGGTTATAGAGTATCCACCTTTTCGCATGCGTTTAAAAAAAGAGTAAATGATCCACCCGACAAATGGAGAAAAGAGCAATTAAAGACTTCAAAAGGTGTGACACGTATACTTGAATAATGTTCCTATGGATACCAGTTTTGAACTTCCTTCATCAACTCCTTTTTGGACATTCCAATGATCCGGAGTATTTCCGAATGCTTGATCGAGCTCTGTTCTGTTGCATGAAAGGTACTGTTGATTCCCCTGTCATGAGTCAGATGAAACAGGGGCCCGGAGATACGTTCGTAGCTGTACCCTAGTATCTTCCATCGGTTGAACCGGTCTCCATCCTCTCTGCCCCAGCCATAAAATGTTTCATTCTCCATGCCCGACTCCATGTAAGCAGATCGGTTTGCCAGAAAGGCCCCCCCGACCGGGTTCGGCAGGTAGAGCCGCTTCATTTTACCCGTATTGGTTTCCAATATTGACAGATTCCCTGTTTTCAGGTAGAGTTCCCGGAGAATAGAGGAAGTGTCGAGAAAATCGTGCTTAAACGGGTAGACGAATTGTGTCTCCCCACTTCGAAGCCGATCCACTGCCTGGACGATTTGCTGAGGGGGGACGATCACATCAGTATCCCAGACCGCGAGATAGGGAGTCGAACACTCTTCCGTTAGCAGATTGATGTACCTGGTTCGATGAAAGATCGGATCATAATCTTCTATAAACCGTATAGAAACGTCCTGGGGCAGCAGTCGTTTCAGTAGCCGGTTGTTGCAGGCGTCCGCTTCGAGCAGGTGTATGCGGGTTTCAAAATGGCTGAGCAGGAAGTCGGTGACCATCAGAATATTCTCGATCCGCTCGACCGAGTCGAGCCGGACAGGTATCAGAAAAGTAAGATCGTTCAGGTCTGTTTTATCTACCATATCGTGTACATTACATTCCGTTAGTTACCGGCTCTTCCTGGAGTAAATGAAGCAGTTCCAGTGCGATTCCGGCAAGGCCGGACAAGATGCCGGGAAGCCGCTCTTCAAGCTCATCATGTTTTTTGTCCAGGTAACCGGATTCGCAAATTCTGCGTAGAACAATTTCCCGGTCCAGCAATACACCGGGGTTATCGGTACGTTTGCAGAACAGCCGGCTCATCAAAGAGATTCCGGCCAGCCCGTTGATAAAATGGATATTCTTGTTCCATGTTTCACGCTCCAGGATGTCATCGAGCCGAAGATCGTTCTTCAGCCGATCGATATGATCCTCCCAGCCGGGCAGACGAAGCTGACGGTGTACCGACTCCATACCGAAGAGAAGGTACAGCCGGTGCCCGGTCAGACGGGGAAAGAGAGACACTATATCGGGCAACAGAAACTCCAGGATCCGTTCCACTTTCCGTGTATGGATCTGCAGAGTGTGACATCTGCCAAGCAGCAGGAGAATCAGGGGAAGACTCCATGCAATTGAAAATAGACGGGGTTCCCGAAAGTTCACGTTTCTCTCTTCCAGAGTTTCCCCCAGTTTATTGATCTGTTCAATCAGCAGCCTTCTGAAGAGAATGTCCTCGATGCTGCTTGCTCCCCTCTGTTTTCCCTCTATTCGGGAGAGGAGATAGAGCATGTACCCCAACACCGTTCTTGAGTTCGTGGAAGTAGAACCTTCCTTCGTTGTGAGGTGCAGGTAGATCTTGTCATCAACACCGGAGAGGATCTGATCGGTGTCGGCCTCGACAAACCCGTGCCGCACCAGATATTCAATTCCCCAGGCGATGCCGGCCAGTCCATGTTCAAAATCGGGCTGTATCCGGTTCTTGCCGACCTCCTGATAGACCTCGTCGATCAGTTGTTCGGCGATATCCGAATAATTCTCCATGCCAGGGGAGTTCGCCAGATGATAGAAATAGATGCAGATTCCCATCTTTCCATTTGCAAGACCGGGATCAGAAATCTTCGACGTTTTCTCAAGGAGAATCTGGTTGATCTCTTCCAGTTTTGCACTGGCCTGGTTTTCGATCTCTTTGCCGGGTTGTTGCATAATCAAATGGAGTTTTGCGAAGTAAATTCTATGCCCAAATCCAAAATGAGCTGTTTTTTATAACATCTCTGTAGCAATAATATCAATTTTGTTGTAAAAATCTTTCCATATGAAATATTCAAGAAAATTTTCAAGAAGAAATTCATGAATTGACTTGCGAAACGTTTATCAGCTTCTATCTTTGGCGTTATAAGGATTTCAAAACCTTGCAACATAAAATCAAAATCATCCCTATTGTACGATGGAACAGGTCGTATCCAGATACCTGAAGCTTCTGAAGATCCCGGTTTCGAGCTCTCATTGTGAACGTATGCTTCAATCCCATGCGGAGTACCCGTCGATGCTTAGCATCACCGACACCCTGGAGCGATTAGGGATCTCATACCAGGCGGCCCGGCTTGCAAGAGAGGAAATCGAGGAGGTCGCGTTTCCCTATCTGCTCCATCCGGACAGAGAGAAAAGGAATGGGTCGTGGGTGTTGATTACTTCCGAATCGGACTATACGGAGTTTTTTGATTCAACAGAGCAAGAGTCGGATGCCTACATCCTTCAGGCAGAACCTGTAGAGGCCATTCAGGATGAAGAGGTGCAGAAACAGTATCAGAATGAGACGTATCGGCGAATTGTCGTTGCGATTAGTTTGATCTCCATTACTGGGTTGTTTCTCCTGCCCCTGGCTCAGGTTGTAGACTGGATGTTTGTTCCGCTCATGCTTTTGTCACTGTGCGGGGTGACTACCGGCTACTTCCTGTTCGCCAGGGAGTTGGGCGTTAAATACCCGGCTGTAGAAGCGCTTTGCAGCAAGGATGGCAGCTCCGGATGTGGCCGATTGCTGCAGTCGGAGGATGCACAGATTTTCGGCCGATGGACGTTTTCCGATGCGGCCTTCAGCTATTTCCTGTTTCAGTTGATAGTATTGGGCCTTCTTCTCCCTATTACGGACTTGGTGTCACCCTTTCTGACCGTATTGTTTCTGATGAGTATGTTGGCTCTTCCGGTGGTCGGTTACTCACTTTACCTCCAGGCTGTGAGAATGCAGTGGTGCCGGTTGTGTCTGATCGTGGATGGAATACTTCTCACGCAAGCAGCTCTCTTCGCCCAGTTCGTTTCGACAGGTACCGTGTTGCTGGATGGGATGGACAGTTGGATTGTGCCTGCGTCGTCTCTCATATTATTCGGTCTGATTGTATCACTCGTTATTCTTGTGAAGTTGTATGTCGAGGGAGCGAACCGTTCCTCACAACGGGAAACAAACGCACTTCGAGTCAAGAACTCTCCTTTCGTGTTTGTCCACTTGTTGAAGCAGCAGAGAAGCGTGGATACAACTCCTTTTGAGAAGGAACTGCTCATCGGAAACAGAGAAGCCCCGATCAAGATCCTGATGGCTGCCAGTCTGGGGTGCGGGCCGTGCAAGTCTGGATTTGAGAAAGTAATGAACATCTTCCATCTCTATCCTGAAAAGGTTCATGTGAGCATTCGTTTTTCTATAAAACGCGTGGAATACGACAATTCGGCAACGTCACCGGGAGCTTACATACTTGGGTATTGGCTGAAAAATATACATGGTAACGACAACGAATCGGAAGAGACCGAACAGTTGATCCGGGACTGGTATTCATTGATGAATCTGGATGAGTTCAAAAAACGATACCCGAAGCAGGAGAACCTTGAAGATGACGAAGTAAAGGATCTGTGTAACAAACACAGAGATTGGATAGAAGAGGCAGAAATTGCCGGAACACCAACATTTTTTGTGGATGGGTATTCTCTGCCGAATCAGTTTCGAATCAACGATCTGTTAACTCTTATCCCGGGGTTAAGCTTTGAAAATCACAGACAAATGAATGTTCAAAACAATGATATACCTGTGAGTGAAAAAGAAATTGTTTAAATCGTCCAAATGTCTGGATGATGTAAACATATGGGTTCAAACGACCTGTCCCAGATCCGATCAAGGTTGGATAAAAACAGGTCATTGTTTACAATAAAAACATATGGTGAATAAATATGACACGTAAAAAACTAAGTTGTCTTATCACGAAAAATAATGTACTTAATCGAAATGAGATGAAACAAATAATGGCCGGTGCCGGTTGTTGTCCTAGCTCGGGTTATCATCTTGCAAGTTGTTTGACTTGTAGTACTGATGATGGTTGGGTGTCATATTGCCGAAATGATCAACCTACCCAAGCAAACGCTGATTCAATCTGTGCCTGTGTCTTTCCAAATGGCTATAATCATGCTTGGTTTGAATCGGGTTGTGGACTATGTGGTGGTTGATTATGCTAATTGAAAACTTTTTGAAAGAATAGGAGTCTAATCAAAGAATTTCCCGATGACTTTGCCTTAGGGTAAAGAGGAAAGTTTGAAAACCTTAGGTTTTCGATACACTTTGCAAAAGTGT
>JBBDRW010000003.1:0-13723 GCA_040905265.1 Balneolaceae bacterium
CAATTCGGTGAATGCGCGGGGGGCGAGCGACTCGGGAGTGGTACGGATCAAGGGGACCAAAAAGGGGCTTGCCGTAAAGACAGACTGTAACGGACGGTATGTCTATCTGAATCCGAGAAGGGGCGGCCAGATCGCTGTTGCGGAAGCGGCCAGAAATGTGGTTTGCAGCGGGGCAAAGCCGATGGCGATTACGAACTGTCTCAATTTTGGAAATCCATACAAACCGGATGTCTACTGGACATTCAAAGAGGCTCTCGGCGGTATGGGAGATGCTTGTCGGATTTTTGATACACCGGTAACCGGAGGGAATGTCAGTTTTTATAACGAGAATCCGAAAGGTGCTATCTTCCCGACACCGGTGATCGGTATGCTTGGCCTGATTGACGATGTCTATGAACAGACGATGACACCCGGTTTCAAGGAGCAGGGAGACGTCGTCTATTATATCGGCGCGAACCGTTCAGGCCTGGGAGGTTCCGAATATCTGAGGGTTATTCACGGCCTGACGACCGGGGATGCCCCCGCCCTGGATCTTGAGTTTGAAGCTCACCTGCAGAAGGTTCTGCTTCAGGCAATTCGAGAGAAGCGGATCAATGCGGCCCATGATGTCTCAGACGGCGGATTGGCGGTTACACTTGCGGAGATGGCGATCTTCTCCGGCATCGGGGCTGCTGTATCCATTAAAGAGCTGAGCGGATCCTATTATGATGTTCTCTATAGCGAAGCTCAGTCAGGTGTTGTTATTACCGTGTCACAAGATCAAGCGGGATCGTTTGAGTCGTTTTGTAAACGTCAGAAGCTTCCGGCACAGGTTCTGGGTGTTGTGGGAGGAAAGCATCTTGAAATTAACGAATTTGTAAAGATTCCGGTCTCCAGCTTGTCAGAGATTTATGAGTCGGTAATTCCTGCTGCGATGAGTGTGTAAGAGGAATGGATAAGCGACACTAAAAGACTCCTAAAAGTCTATTCTGTAGGAGAAGATCTGAAGGGCTGGTTGAAATTCCGCTCTCAGGTCGCCGGATCGGATCTCTTTTTGGATCAGGGTTGTTGGCTGGATCAGCCCAACCTGGCTGTTTTCCCCGGTGTCCACTTTCAGCAGCGTATTACGGTTCAGGTAGTCCGAGAGAGCCATCAGATCTCTGTTGCGGTCTGCAATGACAAATGCATCGAGCAGCCCGATTCCAAATCCACCCCAGGCTCCTATACTGGTGCCGTACTGAACTCCTTCAAGTACTGGCCGTTCTGCAATCAGTGAGACTCCGGCCCCCAGGACTGCTCCGGTCGCCGCTCCGTAGATTGTGTCGAGAAGGATAATAATAGAGCTGTTATAACCGTCATTCATGATCCCGGAGATGTAGAACTGCTGACCATTCGGAAGTGTGGTAATGTCGTAGACGGCTATTGCCGTTCCCCCCAGGATTCCAGCCCCCAACCCGATTCGCAGGTATTTAAAATCTTGCGAATGGTTCAGGCTCATGGTCGCCGTTCCCAGTGCAGCTCCTGTAATGGCACCGTTCAGGGTATTCCCACCGATGAGTTCCAGTGCCTGGCCTTCCGATCTGTTCGGCAGAATCCAGATAAGTACAGCAGCAAAGAGCAGGATTGGAAATGTTCGCTTCATAAGTGGTTGGTACAGGTTCAGATATCGGGTATCTGCCAAACGTTTTGGCTGTTTCGTGCAACTGTGCGAATAATAACTGAATTGCAGGTCAGCTGCCACTGCTTCTCTTCCGACAGACTCCTAGTCCGGGTCAGAGAGTGCTACAGGCAATATTTTTCCATTAAAGAATTTGTGGCCATTTAACGCAAAATCTGCAATAAAGTTCCCCATCTCGTCCGGCGTATGGGTTGCTTTCATTCCCGGAAAAGCCTCTTCCAGCATCTCTGTCTGAACGGTTCCGAGACAGAGGGCATTTGATCGGATCTCTTTGCCAGACAATTCAACGGCGAGACACTCCGCAAGAATTGCGAGGGCTCCCTTGGCTGTACTATATCCGGAGAGGCCGGGGAATTTTTTGCTCTCCTGATATCCACCCATACTTCCGATGTGGAGCAGATGAGCGCCGGGGGCAAGGTACGGAAGCAGTTCTCGCGTGAGATGAACGGGGCCCAGAAGATTTACATCAAGCAGCATCTGCCACTCGTTTTCACCCAGTTCTGAAAAGGGTTTGTTGATCAGTAATCCTGCATTCTGAATCAAACCGTCGAGAAGAATCTCCTCTTTTTTGAGATAGAGCGATATTCGTTTTCTTTGTAACGGGTCGGTAAGGTCGGCAGTGACGGTATGGATCCGTCCGGAATGGATCCGTCCGGATGATTTCTCTCTGAGCCTGTTTAGCAGGTCTGTGGAGCGGGCGGTTGCCACTACCCGGTGGCCGAGTGCCGCCAACAGCCGTGCCGTTTCAAAACCGATGCCTCTGCTTGCTCCGGTAATCAGGATCGTTTTCATAGCCGTTCCCAGTGGGTCTTGATTTTAAAAGCAGTTGGTTGCAAAAATGTATACATTTGTCTCATATATTGAAATGATTTCTTATTCAAAATGAAATTAAGTACCAAACTGCTCTTAAGCTATTTTTCAGTGGCATTTCTGGTGCTGCTGGTCGGGTCGGGCTCCTATCTTCTGAACAGATCGATTCAAACCAATCTTATTGATCAGAGTCAGGATTCTGTTCTCGAACTTCAGCAATTGTCCGATCTCGCTTTTCACCTCCAGAATAGCCTGTTATATACTCGAAACTACCTGATTGAATCGCAGAGGGAGAGAGAGGCCGGCCCGGGGGAACTTCGGGTTCAGAGCCGGACTGCCGAGCAGGTCGTGCGCGGCCATCTTACACAATTTCAAGTGAACCAGGACTCACTCCAGGCAAAGGATTTTCTGGATGACGGATCGCCTGAAACAATGTCCGAGAGTGAATTACAGCTTTCAGTCCTGATCGATTCGCTGGAGACCAGTTTTGACTTTTATCAGTCTCTGCTGTTGGAGTTGTTTGAATTGGAAGAGGAAGGGATGTATGGTGAGGAGGTTTACAATACCACCATTGAACCTTATTTCAGGACGACCATGTTGCCGATACTGGAACGGCTGCGGGAAAGTCAGCGAGAAGCGGTCCAGGTTCAGATGGATGGAATCAGAAGCAGGGCTGAACGGACCGGCAGTTTTATTTTTCTGATCACTCTGGTTGGGTTCATTGTCGCTATCTGTCTGGCATACCTGATGTATCGCTCTCTTGCGCGTCCGATTCGTTACCTGACTGAAGCTACAGAAGAGATTGGCGCCGGTAATCTTGACAAGAGAATCAACATTAATACGAAGGATGAGTTACAGATTCTTGGGGATTCGTTTAACCGGATGACAGAAAACCTGAACAAGAGCATGGTCTCCCGTGAGTATGTGAACAACATTATTCAGTCGATGGGTGATATGTTGTTTGTAACCGATTCTGCCTTTACGATTCGGCTGATCAACAGGGCGACGACGGATACACTCGGATATTCAGAGAAGGAGTTGATCGGAACTTCTATTTGGGACCTGTTTAGTGAGAATTCAATCAGTGACGTGAAAGATCGTGTTATGACACGGTCAGGCCACAACAGTTTTGAGAATGTTTTTCAGACTCTGAACAAGAAGAAGATTCCGGTTATCATCTCATTTTCCGGACTGGGCCCGGTGCCGGGTGGTGGAAATCAGCCTGGAGTTGTGTTTGTAGCCAGTAATATTACAGCACAGAAGGAGGCCGAAGAGAAGATCAACAGTTCGCTTCGTGAAAAAGAGGTTCTTCTGGCAGAGATCCATCATCGCGTGAAGAACAATCTTGCTGTGATTTCAGGACTTCTGGAGATGCAGGTCTGGAATCTTGAAGCGGATAACGACAGTATTCCTGCTCTGAAAGAGAGTCAAATGAGAATTCAGTCCATTGCACTTGTGCATGAGCTTCTTTACCAGTCGGAAACGTTCGCGGAGGTGAAGCTGGATGAGTATATCATCAAACTTCTGGAAGCTATTGAAAAGACTCATAAGCAGGATGATAAATCGATCCGGATTCAGATGGATCTTGAAGAGGTTGTTCTGACCATCCAGGAGGCGATACCGGCCAGCCTGCTGCTGAATGAAATTGTTGTCAATTCGTTTAAACACGCTTTTGCAGGACGCAGGGAGGGGCTTATCAACGTTTCATTGACGGAGGAAGAGAGCATAGTCCGTTTGACTGTGCAGGATAACGGTATCGGTTTACCGGACGGTTTTGACCCGCTCTCGCAACACTCCCTGGGTATGACTCTGATTAATACACTGAGCCAGCAGATTAATGCAGACCTCATTGTGGGGCGCCCTACAGAGTACCCTGCCGGTGCGCTTTTTACCATAGAGTTCTCTCTGAAGCCGCTTCCGGAAGCCTGAACGAAAGCGGCCTATCCTTTTGATTCAGTTCTGTTCAAACCAGAATGGAAGCCGCTCTCTCGGATGGTTGCCGATCTCGTTCATGGTTTCAGAGTCGTACAGCCGGCCATTTACCATGGTGTAGAGCACATGCTCTGTATCGTGCAGGTTCTCCAGAGGGTTTCCGTCTATTACGATCAGGTCCGCCAGTTTGCCCGGTTCGATCGAACCGAGGTGCTCCTCCATTCCCAGATAGGTTGCACCGTTGATGGTAGCCGTCTGAAGTGCTTCATGCGGTGTCATGCCCCCCTGGTGAAACATCCAGAACTCCCAATGCGCTGCAAGTCCCTGGAGTTGTCCGTGTGCACCGATATTGACGGTTACATCGCGGTCGAATAGCTCTTTGGCTGCGGCTGCGGCCTGGATGTGTCCATTTTCATACTCCTCCATCGGAACCATGATCCGGTGTCGGGAACGTGAATCGATAACATCGCGGGGAGTAAACCGGAGCAGCCTCTCCTTCTCCCAGACATTGGTATGCTGGTACCAGTAATATTCACCGCTCATGGCACCGAATGTAACCACCAGGGTCGGTGTATAGCCGGTCTGACTCCGGCCCCAGAGGGTAAGTACATCGTCGTACAGTGGGAAGATCGGTACATTGTGTTCAATGCCGTGGTGACCGTCCAGAATCATCGTCATGTTCCACGGGAATGTCGATCCCCCTTCCGGAAAGACCTGCATGTCGAGCTCCCTGGCAGCTTGCAGGACTTGTTGACGTTGATTTCGGCGAACCTGGTTGTAACTTTTTACAGAATGTGCGCCAAATGCTTTGGTCCGTCTCAGATGGGAACGCGCATCATCCAGAGAGTTGATTACAGCTCTCGTTTCACTTTCCGCTCCATAGAGCACTCTCCCTGTTGAGAAGAGCCGCGGACCGGTCATATGTCCGGCACGAATCATCTCTGCCTGGGAGAAGATCATTTCGGTATTGGATGACGGGTCGTGCGCAGTGGTTACCCCATAGGCGAGATTGGCAAAATAGTGCCACTGCTGGTTCGGGCTTAGTCCCTGTCGGAAATTTCCGATATGGCCGTGGACGTCAATGAATCCCGGCATGAGTGTCTTTCCCTCCAGGTCGAAGAGAGTAGCTTCGGACGGGATGTTAACATCGCTGGCCGGCCCTGCAGCTTCAATCCGGTTTTCACGCACCACAACGGTTCCGTCCGGGATGATTTCATCGCCATTCATGGTGATTACCCTTGCATTTGTAAATGCGATAACTCCTTCCGGTTTGTCGGTATCAAGTTCCAGATCGATTGAGAGTCCATCCCGGGTTCCAAGGGGCAATTCAGCATCGCTATTTCCATTTAAAAAGTCGAATGCGTCGTGCAGATGAACAGTGAAATATTCTTCTCCGAGTGTCCAGTGAATCCCGGATCCGTCGGATGCCCAGTGAAGGTTGACACCCGCATCTTCGGCAATTTGTGTGACGGGTATTGCACGGGTGCCGGAGCTCAATTCGATTGCCGTTCCCGCTTTGGGCATCGGGGCGAGGTAGACTTTGAAAAGTTCGTTGAAAGCGACCCAGCGGTTATCCGGGCTGGGGACGAAATGGTTGGCGTACTGTGATGTGAAGTGGATTCGGTGGTCGTTGCCATTCAGATCCATGCTTCGATACTCACGGTTGAGGCTGGAACCTCCCAGATAGAAAATGCGCTCTCCATCTGCATTGAAGGTCGGGTTGGAACCGTTTTGGGAGATCAATCTGGGTTCGCCGCCTTCTGCAGGCAGGGTGTAGATACCGGGGTTGAGTGTGTGAACATACCCCTGGTGATTGTTACCCGATTCCCGCCTGTAGAGAATCGTTGACCCGTCCGGAGACCAGGAGGGCTCCCGGTAAATGCCCTTCTCCCGGGTACGTTTTTGCGGCTCTGCATTGTTTCGGTTCAGGTCAAGGGTCATAACAGCTCCCATCGCTGTATCGGACCAGGTGACGTAAACGAGACGGTTTCCGTCAGGAGAGAAGGAGGGTTCAAATTCCAGGTGAGAGCCGTTTGTCAGGCGACGGGGAGTTCCATCAGGAAGTTCTTTGGCCCACAGATAGCCGGCTGCATTGAAAACGAGTGTTTCGCCATCCGGTGAGGTAACGGCATGGCGGATCGCTTTGGCGGTGAACCGGTCGGGTGACGGATTGGTCGTAACCCTGTGTACGTCGGTAATGGTGTGGTTGACCGTAGCTCTGAACGGGATTGTTTCGACAGTACCGTTTTGAACTGACAGTTTCCGGATCTTTCCTTTCGCATAGAAAATGAGGTGGTTCCCGTCCGGCGTCCAGTTAAAATTGGGGTAGGGGCCGAAGATCGCCCACGCTTGCTGCTGGTCAGGAGACATCTCGTCATAGACAGGCCATTCCCGGCCGCTGTTCAGATCCCGCAGGTAGAGCACAGATTTATCCCGTACCCGTTTCACAAAGGCGAGTGTCTGGCTGTCGGGCGATACGGTCGGGGCAATGGCTCCACCGGCTCCGCCTGTAACTCTTTCTGTTGCACCGGTTTCCCGATCATACCGGTTGATGGCGTAGATCTGGCCGTTGGGGTCCTTGTTGTACTGAAAGGTTGTTCCGGGAGAAACATCCTGGCTATAGTATATGTGCCGGCCGTCCGGTGAAGAAAATGGCTGGCCAAGATCCTGCTGATCATTGGGCCGTTCTACCATCCGGATTCCGCTCCCGCCGGTGATGTGGTAGAGCCAGAGTTCGCCGGCTCCGAGAGAGCGTGTAGAGGAGTAGTGTTTTTTGACGATCAGATAGTCACCTTCAGGTGCCCATACGGCATTGTTCGGCAACCTGTAATCTTCGCTGGTGACCTGGCGTGCATTTGATCCGTCCCGGTTCATCACCCAGATGTTATCTCCGCCGCCTGCATCGCTGGTGAAGGAGATTCTGCTTCCGTCCGGACTGTATCGCGGCTGAATTTCGTAGGCACTTCCTTCCCGTATCGGGGTTGCTTCACCTCCGGCAACCGGCATGATGTAGATGTTCCCCAGCAGGTCGAATACGATCTCTTCACCATCCGGGCTTACATCCAGATTCATCCAGGTCCCTTCATCCACAGTAAAGCTGACCTCCTGATGGGTGGTTCGCTGTTCTGTGATGTCCCAGGTTTCAGTGTCGGACTGCCGGGCTGTAAGAGGGGATGATGAGGCAAGCAGGAGGGTCGTGATGAGTGAAATGATGAGGTATCGCATGTTGACAGGGACTGGAGTCTGGGTTGGAATTCTAAAAATGGTATCGCACGAACCCTTCGATGGCTTCATACTCTGCCAGCCCAAGCAGGTCGTAGAGGCGTGCGGTTCCCTGGGTACGGTCTTCGGAGCGTTGCCAGAATTCACGTTCATCAGCACCGGGGAAGAGGGGATGGTCTTTCTGGGATTGGTGTTTGAAAATGGCTCTGCGTTTCTGTGCGAGCTCTTTCGGGCTTAACGGGACAGCCATCTCGATATCGTTAATATCCCACTCTTGCCAGGCTCCTCGGTATAGCCAGACGTAGCAATCCTTCATCCAGGATTCATCTTTGCACCGGTCAATCGCCTCTATCACCGCTTTCAGGCAGACCCGGTGGGTTCCGTGTGGATCTGACAAGTCTCCGGCCGCATAGATTTGATGGGGTTTGATAGAGCGGATCAGCTCTTCGGTAATGTTGACGTCTTCTTCGGAGATCGGGTTCTTTTTTACCCGTCCGGTCTCATAAAACGGCATGTCGAGGAAGTGGAGTTGTTCTTCCGGTACTCCGCAGTATCGTGCTGATGCCTTGGCTTCGCCCCGCCGGATCAACCCCTTGATGATCTGAATGTTGGGGGAGTCGATCTGTCCCGGCTGCTTGTCTCTGAGAAATGTACGGATTTCGCCGAGCAGGTTGTCGGCCCCGGGATCTGTCATTCCGAATTCGTCAATATATTCTGATACGAAATCTGCAAACCGGAGTGCATCGTCATCAAATACCGCAATATTGCCGGATGTCTGGTATGCGACATGTACTTCATGTTTGTGCTCCGCAAGGCGGATCAGGGTACCTCCCATGGAAATGACATCGTCATCCGGGTGCGGGCTGAATACGAGGGCACGTTTCGGAAACGGTTTGGCCCGTTCCGGCCGGTAGGTGTCATCGGCATCCGGCTTTCCGCCCGGCCAGCCTGTGATGGTATGCTGCAGGTGGTTGAAAATCTTCAGATTGATGTTGTATGCCGGCCCCTGTGAGGTGATCAAATCTCCCATGCCGTGTTCGTTGTAATCTTCATCGGTAAGTTTCAGTACCGGTTTCTTCAGTTTCTTGCAGAGCCAGACGACCGCTTTCCGGATTAATTTCTCATCCCATTCGCAGGTCGAGAGAATCCAGGGTGTGTTTATGCGAGTCAGGTTTGCGGAGGACGCCTCGTCAAGAACTACATACGTATTAGAGTGATTCTGCAGATAGGTTGCAGGAATACTTTCACGTATCTCACCCTCTACACTCTCACGAATAATGGTCGCTTTCCCCTCACCCCAGGCCATCAGGATAATTTTTCGTGCTTCCAGGATCGTCCCGACTCCCATGGTGATGGCCCGTCTGGGTACATACTCTTCACCGAAAAAGTCACTGGCTGCATCTTTTCGGGTTACTTTGTCGAGTGTGATCAGCCGGGTACGGGAATCGGGCAGCGAGCCGGGTTCATTAAATCCGATATGTCCGGTTCGCCCGATGCCAAGCAGTTGAATATCGAGCCCTCCCGCCTCTTCAATTTTTTGCTCATACTCCAGGCAATACTCCTGAACATCCTTTACCGGCAGTGTACCATCCGGGATGTGAATCTGGCTGTCCGGAATGTCCAGGCCGTCAAAGAGGTGCTCGTTCATAAAACGGACATAGCTCTGCTGGGCGTTCGGATCTATCGGGAAGTACTCATCCAGATTAAATGTAATTACATTTTTAAAGCTTACTCCCTCTTCCTTGTGAATCCGGACCAGTTCTTCATATACCCGGATCGGAGTCGAGCCAGTGGCGAGGCCAAGCACAGTATGCCTGTTTTCATTGTTCCGTTCCTTTACCAGCAATGCGATTTCATTGGCAATGGTTTTTGAAGCGGTTTCAGAGTTTTCAAAAATCAGTGTGGGAATCTGCTCATAATAGAGCAGACGTTTGTTCGATGCATCAAAATGGTTCCTGAGGTCCTTCATATAGTGTTTTGTATCCTCGTTGTGGGTTTGTTCTAATGGTTTGGGAATAGGGGTATTATGGCAGTGTTCGGGGTATGGGTGTGGAGAGTGTGCCGATTACCGGTTTCGGATTTTCCGAAAGTCGAATTATATCGCCGCATCTACAAATTCATACACCCGAATGTAATCGATCTCATATCGGCTTGGAAATTCCGTTCCGGAGGGATCGCCACCGTTATTACCGCCTATGGCCAGGTTGACGATCATATAGTGTGGTTGATGAAACGGGTTGGTCCCGTCCGGATTGATGGTTTCTGAAAGGTCGATTTCATTGAGCAGAAGGTCGTCCACATAAATCCGAATCTGCTCTTCGGTCCAGTCCATTCGCCAGATATGGTATTCGTCCGCCCACCCCTCTTCAAAATTGGAGACCGGGTATCGCGAGTCGTCCCAGTTTGCGACCCACTGCTCTTCGGTGCCCCAGGCAGCATTTGCAAGCAGGTCGCCATCGTAATACTCCATGATGTCGATTTCGCCGTTTCGAGGCCATTGGCCATCGATGCCGAGCATCCAGAAGGCCGGCCACAGGCCTTCCCGGGTATCGATCTTTGCTCTCATTTCAAACCGGCCATATTGCCAGCTCTGTTTGCCTCTGGTTCGCATGCTGGTAGAGGTATACTCTGCAAATTCCCGGCTGGATCTCCAGCTGTCACTATCCGGGTTATAATTCGGATTTTCGATCTGTTCCCGGCGCCCTTCAATGATGAGTTTTCCATCTTCCACCCAGGCGTTGTCCGGCTGGTACCACTGATGCTCATTGTTTCGAACAAAGCCCTGTTCATAGTCCCAGTTATCGGGATTTGGCATGCCGCTAATCTCAAATTCATCAGCCCAGACAAGGTTTAGTTCAGGTTCGTTGTCTGTTGTAGTACACTGCAGAAAAAGCAGGAAGCCGATAGCTGGGAGGAGGTGCAAAAAGCTCTTCATTATGATAGAGGTTAGTTGGAGGTATTCTTCAGGTCGCGGATCAGGTTTTGGGTAAACTCGGAGGTGGCAAATTTGCCGCTCATCTCTGCACGCTGTTCAAGGGTTGACTTCCAGTGCCCCGTGCTCTGCCACATCAAATTTCGAAGCTCGGCCATGACGTCCGGATTGGATTTCGACAGGTCGGCTGCAAGCGTTTCCAGAGCTGTGTCGAGTTTCTCTATGGAGTCAAACACCTGGCTGTAGAGGTTGTTCGTAACAGCCCAATCGGCATCGTACCAATGTTTAGCATCTATGGAGAGTGCTGAAAAAGCTGTCATGGACATTTTGTTCCGAAGCGCCGGCGCAATGACGAACGGCCCGATTCCGAGCGAGAGTTCACTCAACCGGACCGATGCCGAACGGTGTGCAAAAATATAGTCGGATGCAGCGACCAGCCCGGTTCCGCCTCCGACAACTCTCCCGTGTACCCTGGCGAGGATGAACCTGGGAGAGTTTCTCATCGCATTGAGAACCCGTGCAAACCCCATAAAATACTCTTTACCCTCTGCAAGGCTGGAGATCTTCGACATCTCATCAAACGATGCCCCACCGCAAAATGCGCCTTCTCCACGGCTTTTCAGGATGATAACACGTGCGTCCGGATGGTTACCTGCCTCACGGATTGCATCAGCGAGCTCCTTCAGTAGAGTTCCCGGCAGTGAGTTTGCTTTCGGGTGATAGAATTCAACCGTCGCAACTCCCTCCTCTATAGTCAGCGTGATGGATCCTTTGTCGGGCATCTTGATGGATTCGGTTGGCCAGATTCGAACAGAGGGCGTCAGGCTGGCGCTGGTTGTTGAATGCGCAAGGCCTGTCTCATTCCTTCTGTCGTCGGGGGTGACAGTTTAACTGGAAAAAAGTTTGTATCCGACGTTGGCTAACCGTTCCCCGGTTTCATTATACGCCTCTTTATCCTCCGGTGCCCAGGTGCCGAGTCCGTCTACATAGCGGTTGAACATGCAGAATGCCGCCGCAATCAATACGGTGTCATGAATTTCAAGATCTGTTGCCCCTTCGGATCTCGCATCTTCGATATCGCTCTCTTCTACCCGGTTACCCTGAACCTGTACTTTTTTTGCAATTCGCAAAAGTGCACGCAACTTGGATGATATTTCCGTCTTTTCAAACCCTTTCTTGATATCATCAATCAGTTCAAGATCCCCGTCCAGATGGTGGGCTGCCGCCGCACCATGGGACGTGTGGCAGAAGTGACACTCATTTTGCCAGGAGACGTAGGAAGCGATCATCTCGCGTTCAGCGGAAGTTAGAGTGGATGGCCCTCTGAGCAGGGTTTCAGCAAGTTCGTTGAGAGGTTTTGCGGTTTCGGGCCGGAAATGCATTAACCCTACGATGCCCGGGAATTTGTTACCGATATCAATGTAAGCCATGAAAGGAGAGAGTTGATTTGGATTCCGATTGGACAGAACCCGAAATGTATTAAAAATCAACGTAAAAAGTGAATGATAAGTCCGACAGACTTCTCTCATTCAGGGTCTCTATCGGCCATTCGTTTTCGACATCTTGCGGCCCAGGACTGTTCGTACGCTTTTGTCCAGGGTTTCAATTCCGGTTTTGATCTCCTCCCGCTGAATGGTGAGGGGCGGGCGGAAACGAATCGTCCGGGTACCGCATCCCATGATGATCAGGCCATTTCGAAGGCACTCTTTGACGGCCCGGTCACGTGTCTCTCTGTCAGGAAGGTCCAGAGCACAAAACAGGCCCCGGCCGCGTGGATTGGAAACCGGTTCCAGTTCATTGCTGAGCCCCCGGATCAGTTCCTGCAAGTATTCGCCGGTTTCAGCAGCGTGGTGTACCAGATGATCCTCTTCGATGATCTCCAGTATTCGCTGGAAGCGGACCATGTCTACCAGGCTGCCTCCCCATGTCGAATTGATCCTGGAGTGCGAATGGAAACAGTTTTCGGGTATTTCATCAACCCGTTCACCGACCAGTATCCCGCAAACCTGTGCTTTCTTTCCGAATGCGATAATGTCCGGACGTACAAGTTGTTCATGGCACCAAAAGGTACCGGTGAGGCCGACTCCGGTCTGAACTTCATCATAGATCAGCAGGGCATCATGATCATCTGCCAGTTTTCTGAGCGCTTTGTGAAACTCTTTCCGAAAATGATTGTCCCCGCCTTCTCCCTGGATCGGCTCAAGCAGAATACAGGCAATGTCGTCTTTATACATTTCAAAATAGCGCTGAGCCTGCGCAAGGGCTTTTCGCTCCAGCCTTTGAACATCAGCAATCGATTCTTTGGTTTCCGGATATCTCATGGACGGGTTCAGAATGCGCGGCCAGTCGAATTTTGGGAAGTATTTCGTTTTGGAGGGGTCTGTGTTGGTCAGTGAAAGGGTGTATCCGCTTCGGCCATGAAATGCCTGTTCCAGATGCAGCACTTTGTGCCCTTTCTCTTCCCTGTATCCTTTTTCAAAATTCTTTCGGACTTTCCAGTCGAAGGCTACCTTGAGTGCATTCTCTACAGCAAGGGTTCCCCCCGAGATCAGAAAGAGATGCTTAAAATAATCAGGTATCCCGATATCGGAAAAGAACTCCACAAACTCCGCCATTTCACGGGTGTAGATGTCCGAGTTGGAAGGTTTATTGATCGCTATCCGTCCCAGTTTCTCGATGAAATCTGGATCGCCGGCCAGCCTGTCATGGTTCATCCCGAGCGGGTTGGAGGCGAAGAAAGTGAAAAAGTCGAGGTAGTCCCGCCCGGTTTTGGCATCGTGCAGGTAGGCCCCTTTGCTTTTCTCGAGATCCAGTACCAGCTCATAGCCATCGGCCTGCATGATTTTTTTCAGGGTAGCGTGTACGTCGTTTGCTGCGATGGAAGGGTTGAGTTGGGTCATTCAGCTCGTATAGTGAAGATTGATCATTTTTGTGATACCTGATAGGGTCAACATATACTCATCGTAACGAAATGTCCAGACCTATCGTTTGATCGGGGGCGTTTTACGAAGGATCTTTTCTAGTCAATAAAGATCGTTCATTTGTGTGAAACACCCCTTTTTCATTCTGAAATATTATTTGACAACGGACGCCGGCAATTCGTATATTTAAAGTCTCATCGCGGGGTGGAGCAGCTGGTAGCTCGTCGGGCTCATAACCCGAAGGTCGTA
>JBBDRW010000004.1:0-2190 GCA_040905265.1 Balneolaceae bacterium
GGTGATGTGGCCCCATTCGAGCAAAACGATATTGGAGCACCGGGATCAGATTCCCCGTAAAATCCGTTATGTTGCTTTCAACATGATCACCATTGGTGTGATTCTGTTTATGCTAACCTATATTTTGTTGGAGAGAACCCGAACGCTGTAACCCGCACTGATGGATATTGAAAAGACCGGTTATCACGGGCTCTATTTTCCGGAGCTCAACATCGCTATGGATGGCTATCATCCCGATGCAGAGGCGATCTTTGTATCTCATGCACATGCCGACCACATGCCTCGCAACCGATCAGCACACGTCATAGCCACCGCTCCAACCCTCGATTTTATGCGGCTGCGCGGTTTCCGGGGAAGCTCCACAGCGGTTCCGTTTGGTGAGAAAATCAGTGTTGGGTCTGCAGAGGTTACTTTGTATCCGGCCGGACACATCCTCGGTTCTGCTATGATCTATCTGGAACATGAAGGTGGCTCACTGCTCTACACAGGAGATTACCGGATTCCGCCATCCCCCGCATCGGAAGGGTTTGATTCACCGGACAGTGTAGACATCCTGATCACGGAAGCGACCTTTGCCCTTCCAATCTATCGATGGAAAACCCACGATGAGCTTACAGAAGAGATCCGCGGTTTTGTCAGTAACTCCCTCAATGACGGTTTCACCCCGATTCTGCTGGCCTACAATCTGGGCAAAGCGCAGGAGTTGATGCATCTGTTGGCGCCACTCAATCACCCCATGATGATTCATGGTGCCGGTTATAAACTCTGCTCCGTTTATGAAGAACACGGCATCGATCTGGGCAATTACTCCAGTTACGACCGTGAAGCGTGCAAAGATAAAATTTTGATCACCCCCTCCTCCGCTCTGGCCAAAGGGTTTGTCTCCAATCTGTCCAAAACCAGAATCGCTTACTGCTCCGGATGGGCAGCGAATGAGTCGAGACGCACCCAACTGACGGTCGACAACATGATTCCGATTTCAGACCATCTCGATTTTTTTGAGCTGATCCGTTTCTGCAAAAAGCTCGCACCCAAAAAAGTCTACATCACACATACACCCAATCCGAATGTTGTGAAACACTACCTGGAGAATGAGAAAATCGACTCCGCTTTTCTCGACTTTGAAATGAACGGGGAGGATTGACCGCCATGGCCATTCATTTCAGATCCTATTGTGAAACGCTTCAGCAGATCCGCCAAACCCGCGGCAACAATGCGAAAACCCGGATCTTTGCGGAGTGTCTGAAATCCATAGATGGAAAGGATGAACTGCAATTGGCTGCACAGTTTATAGGGGAAGGGGCTTTTTCGGAACTCTCCGGAAAGAGAGCTTCGGTTGGGAGCCGAACCAGTGGAGTAGCGGCAGCCGACTTTTGTGAGATTGATTATGATCTGG
Organism: Balneolaceae bacterium; assembly: GCA_040905265.1. Classification (GTDB taxonomy): domain Bacteria; phylum Bacteroidota; class Rhodothermia; order Balneolales; family Balneolaceae; genus JBBDRW01. Next base: position 1,397 of record JBBDRW010000004.1, read on the forward strand.
TCTTTAAACCGTGCCGCACGGCCACCGGAAGCAGTTCGGAAACCATCTCCCGCCTGATGGATAATATACCGGCTGCGATAGAGAAGCGATCACCTTTAGAGATCGGTCTGGCCGACATCCAAAAATTGTTTGACCGGCTCAACCGTGCAAAATCACGGATTGATAAAGAGCAAATCTTATGGGAAAGCTGGGGGATGATGACACCTGTTGAGATCAAATTTTTCATCCGGATGCTGAGTCAGGGTTCACTTCGAATCGGGTTTGAAACCAAAAGTGTGGTATCCGCCATTGCGCAGGCGTTCGAACAAGATCCGGAAGAGGTCAGATATGCCCACATGATCACTGGCAGCTTGGGTAAAACCGCTCTGCTCGCCCGGCAGAATCGACTGGATGATGCCACATTTCGCCTTTTTCATCCGCTCGCTTTCATGCTTGCTTCCCCTATCGAGAACAGAAAAGTTGACAATCTGCACGATTACATCGCGGAAGAGAAATTTGACGGGATGAGGGCTCAAGTGCATGTCGACGGAGATCAGGTGAAACTCTTTTCGAGAGATTTGAATGATATCACATCCACATTTCCTGATATTGTTGACTTTTTTCATCAAAATCAGATCCCTCCGACGGTGCTGGATGGCGAAATCTGTCTATTTAAAAACAATACCATTCAACCCTTTCAACTGCTTCAAAAACGGATGGGGGTTAAAAAACCAACACAAAAAGTGCTGCGAGATTTTCCGGTTCTGTTTATCCCGTTTGATATCCTCTACGCCGATTCAGAGCCAGTTTTCCAC
>JBBDRW010000005.1:0-63332 GCA_040905265.1 Balneolaceae bacterium
GCTCAGGAAGCAGGTACCGCAATGCGACGCCATCATTATAAGCCCGCGCTTCAATGACCAGCCTGCACCCCGGTTCGGAATTCTCTTCCAGTTCCAGAGAGAGGGTGTTGTATCGGGTAGCCACTGAACTCGTTTTTCCGGCAACAAGCTGATACGTTTCTGTGTTATTCTCTGACCTGTTGATTCCGGCAATACGTACATCGGACCCTAACGGCGCCTCTCCCTCCAGATGCAGTTCCAATCCGGATGCATCAATCAACAGGTTTCCCTTGTAGGAGACAGAGTATAAAACCGGCTCTGCGCCGGAGTCTGACTCTTCCCCGGTTGTAAAGGCCACCTCGATCTGTCCGTCGGGGGACTGGAGTACAGGTTCCTGGCCCTGGGCCACTGCCGGATGGACATTAAATCCTGCAAACAGGATGAGGAACCCTGCTGCTATTTGAAAGAATTGGATACGTTTCTTCTTCATGAATCTGTTTTTTTATAGTTATTGAATAATCCTGATCAGTTCCTCACCACGTAAGCTGCACCAGTGATACCCCCTGCCGCGGAAGGTCAAATTCAAGATTCACCTGGCCCTCCTCGACATCCGCCCATCGGGGGGAGGTGAACAGCTCCAGCTGGCCTGCATTTCGCAGTGTCTCCAGCTGCTTCCGGGTCAACTGTTGCGGAGCGCCCATCTCTCTCCAGACAGTAAAAGCGTTGCTGTGCTCGTCATCAATCCGGTAGTGGTGAATCTGAACCCGCTCGGCCGGGATACTGCCTACGCTGAGGGCAATTGCTGCAGGCGCTGCCGCAACGTCATCGTCGTGGTAGTTCCAGACCATCACCGAGGCGGTCTCTCCCTCCAGGCTGGCCAGCCCGTGGATGTCCGGCTCACTGCGGACTCCCTCCGCGATAATCGTTTCTGCCGTGTAGGGGCTTTCGCTCTCTACGGCGACACGGTCGCCGCCCATCAGGCCGAACATGCGCATCACATTCAAGACCGGTTTGCTTATGTTGTGGGTTGTGGAGAAGGATCGGAACCCGGAGAAGAGCGGGAAATCCGGGAAGGTGAATGTCCAGCTGATCGCTCCCTGGAAATTGGTTCCGAAGCGGTCGGCCAATTCATATTTCCTGGCAAAGGAGGCGGCGGTATAACTGGAGAACATCGTCCCGTTCCGATAATCATTTTCGGAGTAGCCGAACACGCGGCCGCAGGCGGCGCACCCCTCCGGATCGGATTCACCGAGAATGACCGGCAGGTCCCGGAACTCGGGAAATGAATCCAGGATTTCAAAACCTGCTTCAAGCTGGCGGAGCTGGTTGCCCATCCCCATCCGTACATGTCCGTCCCGGGTCATCGACGGCGAGCCCTTGGCGTGGAAGCCGAAGAAGTCGATCGGGGAACCGGTTTCTCCCGTCGCATAGTTGGTTCCGCTCCGACAGTGTTCGAGAAACTCCCTCAGAAACGAGGAGGCTCCGGACGAAGATGCACCGGCTGAATTCGGGCCGCCGATTTTTGCTGTCGGAAGTGCCCGTTTTACCCCGTCGGCCGCGTAGTCGTAGAGCTTGAAAAACTCTTCACGGGTTCCCTGCCAGTAGGAGATGTTGGGCTCGTTCCAGGGCTGCCAGTACCAGCTCTCCACCTCTTCCTGCCCGTAACGCTCGACTGAGTGCCGCACCCACTCGTAGATCAGCTCACCCCATTTTTCATAATCGTTCGGGGGGTAGGCCCAGCCGGTATAGACGTCATTGTAGGGATCACCCGGCTCCCAGTAGTGCCGGTAGGGGCCGTCGTGGGATGTCAACGCTTTTGGCATAAAGCCGATCTCCATCATCGGTTTCATGCCGCGGTCGATCCAGGTGTCCACAATCCGGTCCATCATCTCGAAATCGTAGACCGGATTCCCCTCCTCATCTTCGGTATAGACGTTGGTTGACCCCCATTTCAGGGCAATCGGGGAGCCTTCATGCGTGTTGAGCAGGTTATGGGCACGGACGTAGACCGGTACTTTCGACAAATTGGCGTAGTCGGTCAGCAGCCCCCTGCCGTCGGGAAGGTAGGTATAGTTGCCCTCATCGTACCCGATGTAGGCCCAGGCCGGGGTCAGTTCTCCCACCGTTTGGCTCAGGTCCACGTGGATGGCCACCGGATCTTCCGGCAGCGGTTGCCGGATCTGCGTGGATGAAACAGCAGCAAGAGAAATCACAAGAATAGCGCCAGTAACAGCAAGTCGTGCCGTTCGAATAAGATGTGATACGATCATAAAACCTGGTTATATGAAGTTAGGATTGTCATGAATCAATGCCGATACAACACGATCGGCCAGATGAATAAAGATACTGCCGGGCCTGCAGAATCTTCATGGACGGTTTCAAACCAACTATAACAAAAAATCTGGTAAGATGAGAACCGCCGGCCCGATCACAGAGCCTTCGAAATGGTTCCTCACTTCAACCGTAGTTGTGATAAACCATTCGAATAGTTCCTCGTCAGCCGTCCGATTTTGAACAGGTATAGACAAAGGCGGGCGGAATATTCAGAATCGTATAATCGATGCTGACGTCCTGAAAAACTCTCTTCAGTTCATTCAATTTTCCCAGGCTGTACTGATACTGGATAAACAGGCCGCCGGGTTTTAATCTCTCTTTCACCTTGATCAGAAGCGTCAATACCTCCCGTTGTTTGAGCAGGGTGAGTGGAAGGCTCGAAACGATATAGTCGACTTCCTCTCCTTCAGCAAGGTACTCCTTGCTGTCAAAGTTCAGTGCATTCTCTTTGATGACCCGAACCCTCGGGTCGCCGGCAAATTTTTCGTTGGCAAAGTGGTAGAAATCGTCATTCAGTTCAAAGGAGAGCAATGTTGAGTCCTCAGACATCCCCGACAGAATCGCTTCGGTCATGCAACCGTCCCCGGTTCCGAATTCTACGTATATCTGCTTTCCCTCAAAGCTGATATTCTTCATCATGTCATGGACCAGATGACGGGAACTGGGCCTGATAGTCCCGGTCTGTTTGATCGACCGAATCGATGTCGTAAAAAAGTTTTTCAAAGAGTGACCCTTACTTCAATGGTATGAAAATGAATTGTGTTGTGGGATTTCCGTACAAACTCCGGCTTGTGTCAGACCCGGCTACCCGATCAACAGAGTAAAAATCGATGACCCGGCGTAAACATAAAAAATATTCAGCGTTAGTTCTCCAATAAACACCCCACCAAGAACAAACCGGACCGGCATTTTGATGATTCCCCCTGCGTAACAGATCAAATCGGTCGGTACAAGAGGGAAAAATGCCCATCCTGTTACAATAGCGAATGCCCTTGGATGTTGCAACCTCTCTTGCCAAACGGCCACAGCATCCGGATATTTCGATTCCAGATAGCCGCTGAACCCGAGTATATCAGAAAAATAATAGATACAGGTTGCGGAAAAGAGTACACCGGCCATGGAGATGATGAGCACCAGAAGCAGCATATCAGGAAAGAGAATAGCACCTCCAAGGACAAACGGAGTACTGGGAATCATAAAGAATCCGCGGATAAACGTGACAAGTATATAGACAACCAGAAGCTCTGTCTGAAAGGTTTCCAAAACATGTACCAGTGACTTTGCAGTAAAGAGCCCTGGATAAATCAAATAGGTTAGAAAGACGGCTGCAATGGACAGGAGCCAGACGGTATAGACGATCTTTTTTCCTGTTTCAATCATGATATCAAATAAAAATTCCGGATCGTTGAAATTGCATTTTTTCCTCTGAATCGTAAAGTGAAAGTGTACTCGTTGTAAACATATACGTCTGCCCCATGATCAGTTAGTGTACCAATAGGCCTAAGCTGTAAGTAAATATCCGAACCATAAACCGTTTCTTCAACGTCCCCTTCTACTCATAGCGCAGCGACTCTACCGGATCTACGCGGGCTGCTTTTATCGCTGGGAAGATTCCGGCGAGCAGTCCGATGGCCGCCAGTACCCCGGTGGTGAGCAGTACAGCCAGTTGTGAAATTTCCGGATGGCCGAGAAACTCGCCGGCCCCCTCCTGAAGGTTCAAAGCCAGTACCCCCTCTACAATTCCGACAGAGATGAGCAGGCCGATCAGGCCACCCGTAAAAGAGATCATCAGGGATTCAACAATGAACTGGGTGATGATGTGCGACTTGCGTGCACCAAGCGCCATCTTGAGGCCAATCTCTTTCGTCCTCTCCTTGACCACCACAAACATGATATTGGCGACCCCGACACCTGCAATCATCAGGGTAAAGAACCCGACCGTAAACAGAAACATCTCCAGTCCGTTCGCCACCTGCCGGTTCATCTCTTCCATCTCGATAAAATCCCACATCGGTATCGCCTGTTCATCGTCCGGATGAAATTTATACTTGGTCGAGAATATGGAGATGACCCCCTCTTTGATCTCTTCCTGAAGAGACGGAGCGGATGGGCGGATCAGAATTGAACCAACCGTACGATCACCGTACATATTCCGGAAGGTTGTATAGGGGATCACCGGCCGGTCAGAATCGGGCCCGTTGTTCATGGACGTCTGCATCTTCGGCTGCATCACACCAATAACCGTAAACGGTATGCCGTCCAGTTCCATCTGACGGCCAACCGGATCAAGATCTCCAAAAAGCTGCTTCGCCAGTTCATCACCCAGAAAGGCCACTTTTCTCATCTCATCGACATCTCCCTGATTGATAAAGCGCCCTCCCTGAACAGGATACATCGTCCGCATAATCTCAAAATCGGGATTGACCCCTTCCATATAGGTAGTGGTAATAGTCTCGTCAACTTTCAGCCGGACTCCCCACCGTCCGTACTGCGGGCTGGCGTAGTCAATTCCTGGCAGCGCCCGCTGCAAAAGATCCACATCCTCCTCTACATATCGAATCTGGCGGCCAATACCGAGGCCTTCATAATTCATACTGGTCTGGCCACCATAGATGATAATCACCTGGTTGCCGGCTCCAAGCATTCCGTTCATCATACTGCTGCCAAGCCCCCGGCCAAATGCGAGGAGCAAAATGACGGAGAGCGTACCCCAGGCAATGGCCACAATGGTCAGAAACGAACGCAGCTTCTGCCTGCTCAAATCGGTAAAAAATTCACGGATCAGTACGTTCCACATTGGATTGTATTAGGTGATAGAAATAGGGGATAGGTGATAGTTCTTGACCAGGGAGAACTATCACCTATTCCCTGTATTCTTTATTCTGCCCTTTTCATCTTCGCAAACAGTCAATAATATCAAGCCGGGAGGCTCTCCAGGCCGGCATCAGGCCGGATGCCAGCCCGACGAATCCAAGTACAACAAATGCGATTATGCCGACTTCCGGCGCAAAATAAGGCGCGCCTACAGCCTCCCGGATCGGGATATCCTGCAGCAGTTGGACAAGCACCCACCCGATCAGATATCCGGCCATAGCGCCCAGTGCAACAATCATAAAGGTTTCCAGAAAAAACTGCCCCATAATGTGATATCGTTTGGCCCCGGCCGAACGCCGGATGCCAATCTCTTTCATCCGTTCCTGTACGACGACAAACATGATGTTCGCCACACCGATACCGCCCACAGCAAGGGTGAAGAAACCGATCAGCCCCAGAAATCCATTGATCCCCAAAAACATAACGTCGATAAAGGACCAGAACTCATTCGTATCCCAGATCCCGATCGTATCCATATCCGACGGGTCAAACCGGTGTTTGCGCCCGAACACCTCATAGATCTGTGTGCGGATCGATTCAGAGAGAGCCGGATCTTCCGGTACGTAAAGAATATTCCGGATATAATCGGTTCCCATGAATGTGGAGAAAGTGGTAGCCGGTATAAAAGCCCGGTCCTGATCCTGCTGGGTATAAGAGGAATTTTGAATTTTCTCCTTCATCACACCGATCACGGTGAAAGGTGTATCCCGAACCGTTACCTGCTTCCCGACCGGATCGTCATTGCCAAAGAGATTCTCAGCCAGCCGGTTTCCAAGAAAGATGACCCTTCGGCGCTGTTCAATATCGAAATCATTGATCCAGCGTCCCCCCTCTCTCTCGAAAATATTGCGCATATCACTATAGACGGGATAGATACCCCCGACCATAGAGTTCCGGCGATTCTCTCCAAATCTGATCTGAAAGTTTTCGGTATACTCCGGAGTCACGATCCGCACACCACGCACCTGATCCCGCAGCATCCAGGCATCCGATTCCCGAAATCGAATCGGCCGGCCAATCCCATACCCCTCAAACGGCTTGGTCGTCTGCCCCTGAAACATGATGGCGATCTGCTCCCCCATTCCGCGCATGTTCAATACCGTCTGATCGCGGAACCCAGTCCCGAAAGCGAGCAGCAGAATCAGCGTAGCCGTACCCCACATAATTCCGAAAAGAGTCAGAAAGCTACGGAGCCGCTGCTGGTTCAGGTTCCGGAACAGTTCCGCTATAAGAGTGGTCAGGGGCATTATCGGACAGTAAGCGTTCTCGTCGGGCGCTCCAGAACCTGTTCGCCTTCCGAAAGGCCTTCAAGGACCTCGACGGTTATCGCATCGCTCAACCCGAGCTCAACCTCTCGCTCCACACGGCTTCCCGGCTCCTCTCCCGGCAGTTCAACGTAAGATGTCCCATCATCCCTGACGGAGACAACCCGCTCCGGGATGGTTATCACCTCCGCAACACGCCGGATAATGATATCTGCATTTGCCGAATACCCGGCCCGGAGAACCGACCCGCCGGCGTCTATGATCCTGATTTCAACCGGAAAGACCGTGGCATTATCCTGTTGTCTCGCCTTCAGTGAAATTTTTGTGATCTCGCCCTTGACAATCGTTCCCGGCAGTGCCCCGATCTTTATCTCCGCCGGCAGCCCTTCGGCCAGTTTTCCGACATCAATTTCATCAACGGTTCCATTGAAGAAGAGATGTTCCATTGCCGCAATGGTCATCAAAGCAGTCCCCGCCTGATAGGAGGTAAGCGGGACAACCGGGTCGCCCTCATCCACGATCGTCTCCAGGATATATCCGTCTATAGGTGCCCGGATGACGGACTCAATCAGCGTATCTCCCACTACGATTCGTCCGGATTCCAGCAGTTGCAGACGCTCTTCGTTCATCTGAACCCGAACGAGCAGATCGTTGTACTGAAGTTGTATCTGCTCATAATCCTGCACAGATACAAGATTCCGCTCCCGGAGCGACCGAACCCTCGCAAGCTCTTTTGCCAGGGTCTCCTCTTCAATTCGGGTTCTCTCCAGATTACGTTTCGCTTCTGCCAGTTCCAGCGGGGTCGGGTCCGGCCGCACTTCCACAAGTGGATCTCCCTTCCGGACATAATCCCCTTCTTCCGCATAAATCTGGTTGACCACTCCGGAGATCTTCGATTTCACCTCGATCTCATTCTCCGGCTCGATGGTACCTGTTGCAAGCGCTTTTTCGATCACTGTGCCGCGTTCTGCAGCGATCAGGTTCTCCGGCTGCCCCTGCTCTTCCGAGCCCTGGCTCCAGGAGTAGTAGAAAAATCCGCCACCCAGTACAATGATGGTACAGATGGAGATCCAAATTCGTTTTTTTCGTTTATTCTGTTTTCCCATAATGATTCATCCGATTCAGTTCCCGATTTGAACTGCAATACGGAGGAATCCGGAAAAAAGTTTCCGAAGCCACGGAAAGATTCTTTTGAGGGAAGAGGGGAAAGGAAACAGAAGATAGGGAATAGGGGATAGTTCTCGTTGATCAAGAACTTTTCTGAATTCAACCCATAACTCGCCCGGAGTGCAGGCCTCCGGGGCCACCTCGTTCTGACTCCTGAACTCTGTATTCTTACATTCACCTATTTCCTGTCACCTATCCCCTAAATTCTAACAACCTCGCCACTCTTCACCGACCGGTCACTGGCGAGTACGATTTTCAGGGTATGAACCACCTGGCGGAGATGGCCGCTCAGATCCAGATCTTCCCGAATCGCTTTTATAAAGTACTCCTGTTCATACCGGCAGAGTTCGTCATGGCCCGGCTCATCCGGTGTATCTATGAACTCATCCTCTCTGGCCAGTTTTCCATCGCTGTCCAGTTCACTGTGGTGCAGAAGCAGCTGGTTCACAGTTGTATGTTCGCCGATATCCGCTGAAATGCCCCGGGGCTGGTCATCCATTTTTTTGCTGATACTCACACTGCCGCGCGGCCCCATTACATCTTTCACGAAATAGGCCTGTTCACTGATCATCGGCCCCCATCCGGATTCATACCAACCTACGGAACCATCATCAAACCGAACCTGAAGCTGCCCGTAGTTGTACATGCCGGGTTTGAGATCGTCGCTCAGCCTGGCACCGATTGCATGCACAGATATTGGCTTCGCTCCCGTCATCTGGCACATCACATCCACATAGTGGACCCCGCAGTCGACAATGGGAGACATGGAGTCCATAATCCCCTTATGCACTCTCCACTCCTCGCCGGTACTCTGCTGATTCAGGTTCATACGCATGACGAGAGGTGTTCCAAGCCCGGAAGCCAACTCAATGAACTTTTTCCATCCCGGGTGGTGCCTCAGTATGTACCCGACTACCACTTTCTTCCCCGCCTTTTCTGCCGCTTCCACAACCGCTTCGGCATCTTCTGCTGTTTCAGCGATCGGCTTCTCTACAAAAACATGCGCTCCCGCCTCCAGTGCACGTATGGAGTATTCAGCATGGGTACCCGGGTAGGTGCTGATGCAGACCGCATCCGGTTTTGTCTCTTTCATAGCAGAGTCAAAATCACCGTAAACGGGTAATCCCCCCAGCTCTTTTGACAGGCGTTCCCGGCTCTGCGGGCCCCGGCTCACGAGGCCTGATATCTCTACCCCTTTCATCTGATGATAGGCCCTTGCATGAGAGGTTCCCATGTTTCCACATCCGACTACCAGTATTCGTATATTCTTTCTGTTCATCATCCTGCAATCATTGATCGTTGGTTCGGTCGGGAATGATAGCAGTCAGCTTCAAGAATTCCAACAGACAGACCTCTATGTGGCTTGCATACTCGCATGGTAAAATCAACCTGGGCCTTCACGTACTGGAGAGACTTCCAACCGGTTTTCACAGAATTGAGGCCGGGTTCTGCTTTATCGAGTGGAACGACAGGTTTGAGGTTGATGCATCCGACCGGTATCTGCTAACGATCACGGATTCATCCATTCCTGCAGATGAATCCAACCTCATCACAAAAGCGTACCGTACTTTTGAAAAATATGTTGGGTTGAGCCGTCACTACCGGTTTTCAGTGACCAAACAGATCCCTGCCGGAGCCGGGCTTGGGGGCGGCAGCAGCAATGCTGCACTTACAATGAGAATTTTAAACAAACTGGAAGAGGCTGGCCTCTCCGATGATGAACTGCTCGACCTGAGCCGTCCGATTGGATCCGATATCGCCTTCTTTATCAAAGGAAAACCGGGGATCGGGACCGGGATCGGACAGGATATCGAGCCGCTTGAGATTCAACCCGATCACTGGATCGTGACGGTCTTTCCAGGGTTTGAAAGCTCTACACCGGAGGCGTATCGATATTGCGAACCCAATCCGGAACCGGAATTCCCGCTAAAAGACACTCTGACCGACGAGCCGGTGGATGAGTGGCGATATCTGCTACAGAATGACCTGGAACCCCCGGTTATCGCCCGGAATGAGGTAATCGGCAATCTGAAGGATCAGTTTTATGAATTTGGTGCGCTATACGCTTCCATGAGCGGCAGCGGCTCCTCCGTTTTCGGAATCTTTGAGCAGGATTTTGTCGCGCTTCACGCCTGGAATATTCTTCAGGATCTCGGTTTTAATGTCAACCTTACACGTCCCGGTTTTACACCGGACCGGGGAATCTATTTGAAGGAATAGGGAAAACGGAATACCTTACAGACGTTCATTTTTAAGAATCTACTACAAACATCCAATGAGTCAAAAGACAACGATCAATCCGCGTACAGGAATGGACAAAGAGTCCTTCCGTGAAGATATCAAACAGCACCTTCGTTATACACTTGCCAAGGATGAACACTCCGCGACGCACTGGGATCAGTATCGCAGTGTTGTGCTCACCATCCTGGACCGCCTGCACGACCGCTGGATCAATACGCATCAATCTCATTACCAAAAGGATGTCAAGAGGGTTTACTACATCTCCATGGAGTATCTGATCGGCAGGCTGCTGGATAATATGCTCGTCAACCTGGGCCTCCAGGATATCGCTGCTGAAGCGCTGGACGACCTGGGCCTGGATTACGACAATATCCGAAATGCAGAGTGGGATGCAGGGCTGGGTAATGGCGGCCTGGGCCGGCTTGCCGCCTGCTTTCTCGACTCCATGGCAACGATCGGGATCCCGGCCATGGGATACGGAATACGGTATGACTACGGGATTTTTTATCAGGATATTGAAAACGGATATCAGATTGAAAAGCCGGATCTCTGGCTCCGGTATGGAAACCCCTGGGATATCATCCGGCCGAAAAGACAGTACCCGGTCTCCTTTTATGGCTCCTCCATTCCCTATCACGATGAAAACGGAGAGTTGAAATTCCGATGGGAAGATACCCACGATGTGCTGGCCATCGCTTATGACACGCCGATTCCCGGCTATAAAAATAATGTCGTCAACAACCTCCGACTCTGGAAAGCTGCCTCATCATCCGCCATCGACCTGAAAAGTTTTAACCAGGGCCAGTATATCGATGCTGTGCGGGACACACAGCTCAATGAGAATATCTCCCGTGTTCTCTATCCTAATGACAAGGTATTTGTAGGCCAGGAACTTCGTCTGAAACAGGAGTTTTTCCTGGTTTCAGCATCTGTACGGGATATCGTTCGACGCTTTAAGAAGATCAGCAGCGACTGGAGAAAACTCCCGGATAAAGTCGCCATTCAGTGTAACGACACACACCCGAACCTTGCGATCCCGGAACTGATGAGAATCCTGATGGATGAAGAGGGGCTGGACTGGGAGACTAGCTGGGATATCACTGTAAAGACGATTTCTTATACGAACCATACACTCCTGCCGGAAGCCCTTGAGAAGTGGCCGATTTCCCTGATCCGCACGCTCCTGCCACGACATCTGCAGATCATCTATGAGATCAACCGGCGGTTTATGCAGAAAATACAGCCGATCGTAGGCGACGACCGGGCCAAACTTAGCCGGATGTCGATCATCGGAGAGGGAGAGGACCCGGTGGTCCATATGGCTTCTCTCGGTATAGTTGGATCCCACAAGATCAACGGGGTGGCACAGATGCACAGCGATCTTCTCAAGAAAACACTCTTCAGAGATTTCAACGAGATCTACCCGGAACGGTTTACAAATGCGACCAACGGAATTACTCCCCGAAGGTGGCTGAAGCAGTGTAACCGGCCACTCGCCAACCTGATCTCATCGGAAATCGGAGACGGATGGATCACCGATCTGGACGAGATCCGTGGAATCGAGAAGAGAGCTGACGACAGCTCGTTCCGAAAGAAGTTTGCTGACATCAAGCAGCAAAAGAAAGATATTCTGGCAGATTATATCGAAAACGAACACGGGTTTACCGTGAACCGAAATTCCATTTTCGATATCCAGATCAAGCGGATTCACGAGTACAAACGACAGCTCATGTGTGCATTCTACGCCATCGCACTCTACAACCGGATCAAAGAGAACCCGGATGAAGAGCGGGCACCGAGAACGATTATCTTTGCCGGTAAAGCGGCTCCGGGCTATACCATGGCCAAGCTTCATATCAAGCTGATCAACTCGATTGCAGAAAAGATCAACAATGATCCGGAAGTCGGCGACAAGCTGAAGTGTGTCTTTCTGAAGAACTACAGTGTAACTCTTGCAGAGAAGATGATACCGGCCGCAAACCTCTCTGAACAGATCTCAACCGCAGGGTTCGAAGCGTCCGGGACCGGGAATATGAAATTTGCCCTGAACGGTGCCCTCACGATCGGCACGCTCGACGGTGCCAATGTTGAAATCCTGGAAGAGGTGGGCGAGGAAAATATCTTTATCTTCGGAAAAAATGTGGATGAAGTGGACCAGCTTCGTCATGAAGGATATGACCCGTGGTACTACTACAATGACAATGAGGAGCTGAAGAAAATCATCGACCAGATCAAAGATGGGTATTTTAACCCGGACGAACCGGAACTTTTTACCCCGGTCATCGATGCGCTGCTCCAAAAAGGCGACTACTTCCTGGTGCTTGCCGACTTCGAGTCGTATCTGAAGAAACAGGATGAGGTCGATAAGCTCTACCTGGATCAGGATGAGTGGAACCGAAAAGCGATTCTGAATGTTGCGCGTGTAGGAAAATTCTCTTCGGACCGGACAATCCGGAACTACGCAGAGAATATCTGGAATGCTAAACCGATGAGTTAGAAGATAGGAGTCAGGAGTATAGAAGGGAATAGGTGAGAGGGAACAGTTCTCAATCATGGAGGACTATCATCTATTACCTGCTCTATTCTGTTTTCTATTTCAATCACCTATCACCTATTCCCTGCTATGGATATACCAAACTTTCAGGATATGGAGTGGAGCGAGATTACCAGCTATCTCCATGAAATGTTGACCACGACTCTGTTTCAGCTTCAGGAGACTCAGGTCACGCTGTTGTCGATCATGATCTTTCTCTTCTTTCTGGTTCTCACCATAGTGATTGCAGGGTTTATCCGAAGGACTTTGCAGAAGCGGTTTCTGAAACGCTTTGACATTGACGACGGGCTCCGTTATACCCTCTCCAGGGTCTCCTACTACGTCATCGTCACGATCGGGCTGCTCATCTCGTTTCAATTTGTAGGCGTTGACCTGAGCAGCCTTGCCGTCATATTCGGACTTCTCTCCGTTGGTATCGGGTTTGGACTGCAGAACATCACCAACAATTTCATATCCGGACTGATTGTCCTCTTCGAACGGCCGATCAGCGTCGGAGATCGAGTGGACGTGGGCGGAATTGAAGGAGATGTGCTGGAGATCAATATCCGCTCGACCAAAATTCTCACGTTGAACAACATCTCCATCATTGTACCGAATCAGGAGTTTGTCGGATCCAGTGTGATCAATTATTCCCATGGAGATCCGACGTACCGGCTGGACCTCGAGGTAGGAGTCTCCTATTCATCCGACCTGGACACCGTATTAAAAGCTCTCAATGAAGTAGCGGAGGAGCATCCGGATGTCATGAAAACCCCGAAACCGATGATCCATCTGAAAGGTTTCGGAGACTCCTCCTGGGACATGGCGCTCATGGTATGGGTTCCGGATGTGAAACGGTATCGCATTATCCGGAATGAGATGAATCAGGCGATTGTCCGTAAGTTCCGGGAGTATGGAGTCGAAATTCCGTTTCCACAGCGGGATCTCCACATACGATCCGGCCTTGAGAAGGGGGATGCCGGGAAAGGCCCTGCTGGAAAAAAGGAGTCGTAAGAGCCGCTGATCAGTCAAAGACAAACCGGAACGTAATCGTACCCCATTGGGCCTCTTGCGGAATGGCGGAAGGCAGTCTGGAGAATCGCCAGCTTCGAAGGGTTCTCAGTACTTCCCGTTCCAGTTCCGGGTTCATCTTGATCTCTGGAATAATTCTTCCGACAGAACCGTCCGGATGTACTTCGAACCGAACACGTATGACAGCCTCTTCATCCGCTGTATTCTCCGGCAGTGGCTGGACCATTGGATTCCGGTGGAGATCACCCTCCCATTGCAGGTCATACGGGGCCGCCCGGTCGGGATCCGCTCCGGCTCCCTGATCGACATTCACATCACCCGTATCTCCGCTTTCATCCCCGCTTGACTCCCCTTCACGTACCTGTTCATCAGCTCTCGCCAGCGGTGGGGCAAATACCTCCTCCTGTACTTCATCCTCCGGTATGACTGTCGGATCGATCCGTTCCGTTTCAGGTGTCTGGATCACCTCTTCGGTTACAACCTCTTCCTCCTGCTGGGCATGTTCAACGGGCCTGGCAGGCTCTTCCACAACCTGTTCCTCAACCTCTACCGGTTCCTGTACATCCGGTACCGGATCTTCCGGTTGAGTCTCCGGCGGATTGGGCCGGGTAGCAACCTCCTCCGGCTGCACTTCGGCATACTCCGCTACTGTACCGGTTCGAAATTCACCCAGTGTAACATCGATATAAGCCGGCCTGTGATCCACGTTCATATGGATCTGATAGAGCAGTGCAATGATCAGCAAAACAAGATGAATTCCACCTGTAACGGCAAAACCGAACCGGTCTTCCTCATCGATATGTGATTGAATCCAGTTGTTCATTCAGGGTGTCGACCTCTCCGTCGCCATCACAATATTCATACTCAACGCCTGCCCGATATTCATCACCTGAACCGCATCATCTACCCGTGAATTCAGGTCGGCACGTATTACTAACGTTCCTTGCGGCCGATTCTGATACGCTTCCCGAATTGCAGACGAAAGATTTGCCCTTGTTACCTGATCACCGTCTACAAAAAAATTGCCGTCGGCCGTAATGGCCACCGAAATGTGCTGTGCATCCGTCGTAGCGCCCGCTTCAGCCCGCGGTATATTAACCCGGATCCCAAAGTTTGTGACAAACGATGACGTCAACAGGAAAAAGATGAGCAGTAGCAGAATAATATCTGTCAGGGACGACTGTGAGAACATCGTCAACGGCTCCATCGATTTGCTATCTTTACGAAAATCCATCAGACAGAAACCTCTTTTCGATCTTGCTTTTTAGGCGTTGGGGATTGCAACAGGTCCATAAAGTCCGCCGACGCGTTCTCAAGTTCAAATACCATACGGTTGATCTTTCCGATCAGAAAGTTGTAGAATCCGTATGCGATGATCCCGACAATCAACCCGGTTGCGGTGGTGATCAGCGCTTCCCAGATTCCACCTGCCAGAACACTTGGGTTCACATTCCCCTGGAGAGACTGGATATCCATAAAGGCACGGATCATACCTGTTACGGTTCCTGTAAATCCAACCAGGGGGGCAACTCCGGCGATGGTTGCAAGCCAGTTCATCCGTTTTTCCAGTTGAAAGATCTCTTTCTTTCCCGCATTGTGTATTGCCTCCTGTATATCCCGGATCGGGCGGCCCAGACGGCGGATACCGCTTTTCAAAATCCGTGGCAGCGGTTTGTCAAATTTATCGCAATGGTCAAGAGCCCGTGCCTGATCTCCCGATTTCAGCATCGCTTCAATCGTATTCAGGAACGAGTCCACATCCATGGCCGTATTGTTGAGAAAACGCCACCGTTCTGCAATCACATAGATGGCCAGGATGGAGAGTATGAAGAGGGGAATCATCAATAACCCTCCCTGGGCAAGAACGTCAAAAAACGACATGGAGGTATCTTCCATCATCAATTCGGCAAGAGAATCTACCTCAGCATCATTCGTCACCTGCATAAAAAATGTTGTCATAATTCCTGATATCAAAGGTTAACTACTGTATTAAACCGATAAAATTGTTTTCCCGAAACTCTTCGGGAAGATCGGATGCCGCGCGCTGTGCCAGAGGAATCGTTGCAAACTGCCCGATACCCACTCGCCACATCTGGCCAATGTCATCGTGGAGTACGGTGATGGCAATCGCACGATATCCCTCTTCCGACAACTCACCGGCTGCTTCACGGGCCCGGCTTTCACTCTGCATGGAGTGGACAACGATCGTATAGAATCGATGGTCAATCATCTGTATCTTGCCATACAAGCCGAATGGAGTCACTGATCCCTCTGCCGGGCCGGCGCTTGCCAGCTCCTCTGACGATTCCGCTTCCACAACTGTCTCGACTGTTTCTGTCTCCGGTTCGGGGGCTTCACTCTCTTCAGAACCCTCAGAAGAACCATCAGACTCTGCAGATGCAACCTCATCCTCTTCTGAAACCGGAATGTCTGCCGGCTCCTGAACGTCCGGTGAAGCGGGTTCTTCCGCCTCCGTGATAACAGGGGCGGTCTCATCCGGTACGATGGATTCCGGTGCTTCTTCGGACTGCGTGGTTTCCGGAGGAGACAATACCACCTGTTCACGGCTGAAGAGCCCATCCATATATCCGAAATCGACCAGCAGTATGATTCCGATCACGATCACCAATACCACGACAATCGATGTAATCAGCGTAGCAGCAGGATTCTTCTCTTCGTTATCCAGCGGGTGCTCCATCTTATCGACAGAAGCCTTTGCCTCTTTTTTTCCACCCTTGTCGGAAGATGGAAACGGAGAGGCGGCGGCAGCAGGTTTCTTTACCTCGACAGACTCCATTCCAACATATTTGTAATTGATCTCTGTTTTCAGCTCCTCGGCCGGATCAAATGTCAGCTCTCCCTGGCTGGTATGGTAAAACATTCCAAACCCTTTGATCTCCAGTGCATTTCCACGGTCTGACGCCTGGCGGATCTGAGTGATCAACTCATTCAGCTGTCCCTCAACAGACTCCGGTTTCATCCCGGTTTTGTCACAGATCAATGTTATCAGCTTCTTTCTGTCAATCTTCATGCTTCCCCATCCGTTTCAGCTGTAAAATGAACCCGGTCCACGGGCGGTATCATCAATACGTTACCATCATCCCTGCGCTCTTCATGCTGTTTCTCGTGAATCACCTCAAACCGGCCGATTCTCTCTATATCTACCACATTTTTTTTCATCATCTCTTCTCTGACGACTTCCCTGAACGCTTTGATAAACGTAGAATCCATGATTTCAAATTGTGTTAAAAGTTGAAGGTAACACCTGCATAGATCTGTAAGGGCCGTTCCGTATACCCTCTCCAGACTTCATATTCCTGATTCAGCAAATTTTCAATTTTACTGTACACGCCAATCTGATCCCGTATACGGAGTTCCACCCGTGTTCCTGCGTGAATGAATGCATCCAGGTCTGAACCTGATGAACTGACCCGGGGCCCGACAAAATCTCCCCAAACTTCAAACTGCAACTGACGGACAGGCCGAACCGAAATACCGCCCCGAAGCCCGATCTCCTCTTCATATGGAATTCTCTCTCCGGATGTCAACTCCGGATTCTGCCAATACCCTTCCGCATCCAGCCAGAGTACATCCGGAAGCAGGTCAATGCCAAGCCCCGCCGAAACCCTGAATATATTCGCATCACTGAATTGAATATCATAATACTCATATGGATCCATGCCTCCAATATCCGGAACACCTTCCTCCGTCAAGCGCCTGGCATACCAGGGATAATTTATACTGTGTTGATAGGAGACATCTCCACGAATCTGATTTCCCCGAAAGAATTCGAGTACCAGGCCGGTGCTTCCCTTCCAGTGGAAACTGTGCTCCAACAGTTGGTCTGGATTTAAAAAAACGTTTTCTCTGTAGTATGCATCCCTGTCCGTATAGTCAGGCAGTCCGGTGAGAGATCCGTAGACGGTTAACTGGTCCGCCAGGTAGTGTTCAGCCCTGACCTCGGGCGCAACATAGAACCGGGAGCTTGTTACTGCATCACTGACGTGATAGAGGCCGAGTGTTGCGTTGATTTTCGTCTGGTACCTGATCAACTGTTCATAACTCCCTTTGAGTCCGGCCAGATGCCAGTTGTACGAATCACCGGCAAGCTGATATCCTCCCGCCCGCAGGTCAACACCGCCGCCGATGGTTTCGTGAAGCCTCTCTCCAGCCCAGGTACGGTTCAGATCCACCGCAGCTCTCCAGTCAGAAAGCTCCGATGAGCGTTCCGGTGACTCTCGCCCATCCAGCTCAAAACGGTTATACGCACCGTTCAGCCCAATATTCCACTGCTCAATAGTGTTTGAAACTTGTTGCAGCCGCATTCCGCCCTGAAATCCGGTATGGCTGTTCCTGGCAGCTTCTCCCTCCCCCTGCAGAAATGGATGGAGTTCAAACATATGGTTAAAGGACTCCCGCACTCCGGCTTCAATACCCAGCACTGTGGCAGTTCCTACCTTTCCCCGATACCGTGTCGTCAAATCCAGATCACGGAACGAGCTGGCCTGATCCAGGTGGCCATCCGTCGAGTTCCAGTTCAGACCTCCCGAGATCCAGTGGCCATCCGAGATCTCCCGGTTCAAAATAAACTCCGCTTCCGGAGAGAGGTAGCTTCCAAACCCAACCCTTCCAAAAAAGTTGTGTGGCGGCGGGTACAACGGAGTGTTGTAATCGGGCGCCTCGGGCCGGCTGATCTCACCGACAGGAAGCTGCGCCATTGTCTCTTCATAACTTTCAATAAACGGCATCCGATTCGGATCTACCTGGTGAACCCGGGCACGGGGGTTAAAACCGAGAATCGGCTGCCTTCGAAGGCCTGGAAATCTCGCCTGGTACTGAGTCCGAATCTCAATGTCCTGTGGATCGATATCCGGCAGCAGAGACCCGTCCTCTTGTTGGCCCTCCTGGGCAGACACAGATCCTGCAAGCACAACAGTCCAAATGATAAAAAAAAGGGTGGCTGTAAGACAGCGGGACATTGGTGGCGGTTTGTAGATGTTATAAGTCAATGGAATGTATGAAATTTTACGAATCTATTGAACGCATCCGATCAGTTTCTTCAGACATTTCCACCTGATACCGGTTCACGATTCAGCGATTTCCCTGAAAACGAACAATGTGATACCTGGAGTATTTGACTGTACCTGTTCTTTTTACTTTTCAACAGAGTGCGTCAATGTATAGTATTTGTCGAACCAGAGTGTTCCGCCTCCGATTAAAAAAGCGAATAGCAGCATCGCAGCATGGGTAACAGTGGCATAGGTCAGCGCCGGTACCAGAGGAACCGAATAGAGTACCCACAGGGTTTGCTGTACAAACAGGTGGTAGGCTCCCAGCCCTCCGGGAACCGGCATGGTCATACCGGCCGCCGATACAACGGTTACGATTACTGCCTCTGAAAGTCCGAGGTCATAGAGAATGTGAAGATCAAGCATCCAGAGAGGAAACCATGCCATGGCCGCATACCCGATCCAGATACCGAGAGTATAGACCAGAAAGAGCGGCCAGCTTTTTATATCCCGGATAGCGATAAGGCCATTCCAGAATAGTTTGCCGTTTTCATAGATTTTGATCAGCCACGGGTGCGGCTCCTCCTGTTTGTGAACGGCATGGACCAGCCATCTGTAACCCAGCCAGACGATAGCAAAAAAGGAAATAAGCAGGGCGGGCAACAGAACAAAGGCGTAGGTGGCCCACTCGTCCGTCCCGAAAATTGTATCCAGCAACTGCCCGTCCCGGATCAGGTATAGCATAATAAAGAGCAGAAACGCGATCAGACAGAGAACATCCAGGATCCGTTCCAGAACAATTGTCCCGAGCAGTTTTCCGGTAGTAATTCCCGATTTCCGGGCCACATAGACCGGCCTTGCAACTTCACCCAGTCTCGGAAAGACATAGTTGAGCATATAGCCGGTCATCACTCCGGCAAAGAGAGTTGAGCGGGGAGGGACCACTCCGTCTCTTCCCAAAAAGAGCCTCCATCTCTCCGCCCGGAGATAGTGGCTTGCCAGAGTTGCAAACGCCAGGGGGAGAATCCAGTGGTACCTGATATCCCGAATCTGATCCATCAGTTCGGTGACGTTGATATCCCGGAATGCAAGCCAGAAAAAGAGGAGGGCAACAAGAAGGGAGAGAATGATTTTTCCGGTTCGGCTGCTCATAGATCAGTGCCGAAGGTCAATCCGTTCAGCATTTTCCGGAACATCAATTTCAAACAGAGACGGGTCGAAGTCTCTGAAAGCCCCCTCCCGGAACCGGGTCGTCAACCGGTTGTCCGCCTGATCCACAGCTTCAATCACTTCAGGAATACCATTTCCATTCAAACGGATCTGAACACGGTCAAAAATAACAAACGGATCATCGCTCTCCAGGGTTACCCGGGTGTTACCCGAATTGGAGTTCTCCTCTATAGAGTACGATTCATCTACTCCCTGAAGCATTCTGGACGGGGCAAAATCATCCTCCTCCTCAATGTACTCGCTGATCAGAAGCCGGTTTCTTATCTGGTCATAGACACGTGAAACATCCCCGTCCACAACCATCACCTGATCCTCGCTCTGGACCCGATAGGTCCCTTTCGCGATCCAGATCGATCCACCCGCTTCGGTCACTTCTCCTGTATAGCCATCCAGGTACTCATGCTCAAACTCAGCAACAAAAATCTCCCCCTCTTCAAACCGTTCTTTTAGCTGATCAAAGACTGGTGTTTGCGAATCTGAAGATAGAGTAAACCCGAAAAGCAGGGATCCTGCCAGCCATACAATATTAAAGTTCAAGCTCATCCAGTATCTCCTGAAGTTTTTCTTCATCGTCTATCAATACATTCCGGGCTGTACTCCCCTGGTATGGCCCCACAATTCCGGCGTTAAAGAGTTGGTCGATGATCCGCCCGGCCCGGTTGTAGCCGATCTTCAATTTGCGCTGAAGCAGGGAAACCGACCCCTGCTGATGTAGCATGACCACTTTCGCGGCAGTTTCAAATAGTTCGTCGATGTCGTCCAGCGGATCGGGCACACCATCCTCGGTCTCGCTCTCCACCATCGGTAGCTTGAATGGATGTTTATAACCGGTCTGCTGGCCGATATAGGAGGTGATCTTCTCTACCTCTTCCGTGGATACAAACGCATTCTGAATCCGGGTCATTCCGCCGCCGTTTGTATAGAGCATATCTCCGCGCCCCACCAGCTGGTCCGCCCCGCCCACGTCAAGAATGGTTCTGGAATCCACTTTGGATGCAACCTGGTAGGCAATTCGCGCCGGAAAGTTCGCTTTGATCGTGCCCGTAATCACATTCACGGAGGGGCGCTGGGTTGCCACTACCAGATGGAGTCCGACGGCTCGTGCAAGCTGTGCCAGGCGTGCAATCGGCTCTTCAATCTGTTTCCCCGCAGTCATCATCAGGTCAGCCAGCTCATCGATAACAACCACAATATAGGGGAGGTGCCGGTGCCCCAGCTCTTCATCAAGCCCACCTTCGTCAAACCGGTCATTATACGATTTGATGTCCCGTACCATCGCCATTTTCAACAACTCATACCGCTCATCCATCTCCATACAGGCACTCTGAAGTGTCTCCAGTGCCTTTGTCGTATCCGTTACAATCGGCTCCTCCGCACCGGGGAGTACTGCCAGAAAATGGTTCTGTATATTCCGGTACAGGGAGAGCTCTATCTTTTTGGGGTCGATCATAACAAATTTCAGATCATCCGGATGGCATTTGTAGAGCAGACACGTGATAATGGTATTGATCCCTACAGTCTTTCCCGATCCGGTTGCACCTGCGATCAACAGGTGAGGCATCCGGGTCAGGTCAATCATGAAAACCTCATTCTCGATCGTCTTTCCAAATGCAATGGGAAGGTCGTACTCTGTCTCAACAAATTTTCGTGTGTTGATGAGTGATTTAATATAGACCATCTCCCGGGACCGGTTCGGCACTTCGATCCCTACAGCGGATCGTCCGGGTATAGGGGCAATGATACGCAACCCATGAGCGGCCGTAGCCATTTTCAGGTCGTTGGCGTAGCTCTCGATCTTGCTGATCTTGACATCCGGTGCAGGCTCCAGTTCATAGAGGGTAACTGTCGGGCCGACAATTGCGTTGATACCCAAAATTTCAATTTTGTGCCTCTTCAGCTTATCGAGGATGATCCGCTTGTTCTCCTTGATCTCCTCCAAATCCACCTCATTTCCATCATTGGGAGGTGTATCCAGCAGATCAAGAGTTGGAAATTTGTATTTGATGACCGGGATCTCTTTCGCCTTGTCCTTGTTCAGGCGATCCAGCTCCTTATCTTCTGCCTCCTCATCCCCCTCTCCGATAAAGACCGAAAACTCCTCATCATCATCGTTTTCAGGCTCTTCCTTCTTCTCAAGAATTGCCCGCGGACGCTGATCAAGACTCTTGATCTCACTTTGTTGCTGCTCTTTCCGTTTCCGTTCTTCCTCCTCAGACCGTTCCAGAAGCTCATCAATGGAGGCTCCCCGCCTGTTATCCCGGTCCGGCGTACTGCCAGAGCCCTCCTGATCAGGTGCAGGCCGGCCCGCTTTCGGGGAACGATCCTCTCCTCCGGATTGGCTCTGCGCCAACTCGTCAGACTTCTTTGCATTTCGTTTCTCTTTTCTCTCTGCCATGCGATCCCGCCAGCTCTCCATACTCCCTTTCACCGCATCCACAGTTTTTTGAAGATCCCGGTCAAGCAGGATCAATAGGGTAACCAGAGAGAGTACCACCAGAATGACGACCGATCCGAATCCAGTGATATTTTGCAAAATATGGGCTATAGCCACCCCTGAATATCCACTCCAGACCGAGGAATACCAGTCAAACTCCAGATAGAACCAACCGAAAAGTGCAGAGAAGAGCACCATACTCCAGATTCCGTAGGTAGCAGGCCAGATCAACTGTTTGAGATCCTTCTCCCGGAATACGAACCATCCCAGCAGACCGGTCAGGATGGGGAGTATTACACTCATATACCCGAACATAACGTCTACAAACATGTACGATACCATCGCCCCGACAGGGCCCAGATAGTTGCTCACCTGTTGTGCAGGACTCTGTTCCAGAGAAAATATACTCCCCGAAGGAATAGACCTGACGATTGCATAATCGGCTGCACTATAGGAGAGGATGCTCAACAGGAGCAGCCCTGCGATCAGCATAATCAGGATCCCGGCAATTTCAGCTTTCCGGGTGGGAGTAAGTCCGCCGGGAAAACGGCTATTTGTACGTTTTTTCGACATATTTATTGGTAATGATGCCTTCTTGTAATACAGGTAACACATCCGTCGTGTTTACCTGACAGCAATAGGAGATATCATCCGTCTCTGTAATCCCCTGCAGCCTGACTGCATGATTTGAATGAGAAATCGCAGATTCTAAATCATTGCCAAATTTTTCGTAAAGACCAAATGCAACTTTGGTCCCGTCCGTACTTTTGTTGCTAAGCTCACCATCTGTCAACCGGTAGATAATATTACCGGCAAGCAACATGTCTTCCAGAGAGAGCCTGCCCCTCCATCCGGAACAGACAATGATGATCTCCCTGTCAGACTCCTGCAATCTTTGTACAACTGCATCGAGGTTTAAAAATGCCGCGATATAGATCGTTTCGGCTGTCAGCGATTTCTTGATTGCCTTGGTCCCGTTGGTTGTATTCAGGATCAGGGTTTTACCACCAATTCGTTCCGGAGTGTATTCCAAGGGTGAATTTCCGAGATCATATCCCTCGATCTTAATACCATCTTTTTCCCCGCAAAGCAAGTAGTTATCTGAATCCACATTCTGTGAAATTTTACTCGCTTCACCCATATCTCCAACCGGAATCACGCCTTTTGCCCCATTGGCAATAGCCGTGACAATGGTGGAAGAGGCGCGCAGTACATCCGTTATTACGACAGTCTTCCCGCGCACCGCCTCTTCATGAAACGTTTGTACGGAAAAAAAGACATCCAGATTATTCATATTCAACATAGCTTATACTCCTGCAATAAAGACTTCTTCTGTTTTGGCCCCTTGCCCGGGGTACCCTTACTTGATAAATGGTGGTTTCGTGATCACAGCCGGAATTTGTCTGTTCCGTATCGAAAGCAATACCGATTGGCCCGGTGATGCATATTCAAGCGGAAGATACCCCATCCCTATACCTTTACTCAGTGTAATAGAGAGTGTTCCGCTGGTTACGATACCGATCCTGGACCTGTTACTGTTGAAGATTTCATACCCCGCTCTGGGTATTTGCCTCGGCTCTTCTGTTACAAACCCGGTCAAAATTCTGGTTACACCCGATTCTTTCTGCTCAAGGAGAGCCCTTCTCCCTAAAAAATCTTCTTTCTCCGGCTTCACGATCCAATTCAGGCCCGCTTCAAACGGTGTCGTTTCATCCGTAATATCGTTCCCATAAAGAGGATACCCCATCTCCAGCCGGAGAGTATCCCGGGCGCCCAGGCCGGTTGGCTCCAGACCAAACTCTTCACCGGCCGAAAGGATTGTCTCCCAGATCCCTCCGGCATCTGCACGGTTATGATCAATATAGAGTTCATAGCCAGTCTCCCCGGTGTACCCGGTTCGGGAGATCAGGATGTCCGGCTCACCTGCCACGGTACCGGTCTCAAAATGGTAAAAGCGAATGCCGGCCAGGTTCCTGTCCGTAAGTTTCTGAAGGATTTCTGTAGATTTCGGACCCTGCAGTGCAAGGAGTGCCGTTGTGTCGGAAACATCCTCCAGTGTTGAATCGGCATTTTTTCGGCTGTCGATCCAATTGTAATCTTTTTCAATATTGGCTGCATTCACTACCAGCATGTACCGATTCTCTGAAAGCATATAGATCAGGAGATCGTCTACAATACCCCCACTCTCACGGCATAGTACCGTATATTGAGCCCGGCCGGGGTTTAGCAACGACGCATCATTTACACTCAGCGACTGGATCAGTTCGAGAGAACCAGGCCCTGAGAGTACGAATTCACCCATGTGGGACACATCGAAAAGCCCTGCCCTGTTTCGCACAGCCTGGTGCTCCTGCTTGATTCCCTTATACTGGACCGGCATCTCGAATCCTGCAAAATCGACCATCTTTGCCTGCAATTCGTGATGATATCTGGTAAACGGGGTCGATTTAGACATAGTCGGGGTTTATCATTTGTAAATAATGTCTTGTCCACCTTCTGCATTCAATATTATTCCGGGAGGCTTTGCATCCGCCGGCTGGCGGACCGGCCTCAAACTTATCAAGGTAATCAAATTACAAATTTATTTATCGCGAAAAGAATCTCGCCAAACCCCTATTTATGGTCGCGATAATTCAAGTGGGGGGTAGGGGATTGGAAGATATAAAGCATATAATACAGAGCAGCTCTTGATCAAAGAGAACCTACTCCCTCTACCTATAACCTTGCTAACTCCTGCATTCCGTATCCCACATTCTAAATATAGAATCGTCTGTATGAATTTGTATCTTTTAAGGAAAGCATTGAAAATCAGTTGAACGTACTCTATGTCTATTCACAAGGAGCAGATTAAGTCAGCACTTATTCACGTCATACACCCGGATCAGGGTAAGGATCTGATCAGCCTGAACATGATTCAGGATA
The DNA here is from genome assembly GCA_040905265.1 of Balneolaceae bacterium. Taxonomy (GTDB): domain Bacteria; phylum Bacteroidota; class Rhodothermia; order Balneolales; family Balneolaceae; genus JBBDRW01. The sequence goes on from JBBDRW010000005.1 coordinate 25,021, forward strand.
TCATTGTCCAGGATAAATACATCACATTTACCCTTGAGCTTCCGGAAAAAAATGAGAAGCTGGCACACGAGTTGAAACAGAAGTGCACTGACGCAATTAAAACCTATGTCGACAAAGAGGCGATTCTCGATATTACGGTAGGCATTAATATCTCAAGGTCAAAAAGCAGCCCCTCTGAGGGACAACCGCAGGCTGAGCAGGAACCTGAACCGATACTACAGGGTGTAAAGAATGTAATTGCAGTTGCCTCCGGCAAAGGGGGAGTAGGCAAATCCACTGTAGCGGCCAATCTTGCCGTTTCACTGGCCAGAACGGGAGCCCGTGTCGGTTTACTCGATACCGATATCTACGGCCCGAGTATACCTACACTTTTCAATGTTACGGAGCGGCCCAACATTACAACTCAAAAGAAACTTGTACCGATTGAGAAATACGGCGTACACCTTGTCTCTATGGGATTCCTGGTCGACACCGACCAGGCGATGATCTGGCGCGGGCCAATGGTAACCAGTGCCGTAAAGCAGTTTATGCAGGAGGTAGAGTGGGGTGAGCTGGATTACATGATCCTTGATCTTCCGCCAGGAACTGGAGATATCCAGCTAACCATCGTTCAAACAGTACCTCTGGATGGAGCGGTAATTGTCTCAACTCCACAGAATGTGGCACTGGATGATGTTCGAAAGGGGGTGGCGATGTTTGGCAAGGTTCATGTTCCCGTACTCGGAATTATCGAAAATATGTCCTGGTTCACTCCACCGGATATGCCCGAGAAAAAGTATTATATCTTTGGAAAGCATGGAGCCCGAAAACTTGCCGGTAAACTGGACGTCCCGTTCCTGGGAGAAATCCCGATCGTCGAATCGATCAGGCAGACCAGCGATGATGGGAAACCGATTGTTGTTTCAGATCCGGAATCGAGGGCGGCAGAGTCTTTTATTGAGATCTCGAACCGGATTGAGCAGGCGCTGATCACCCGCAAACTTGAAAAAGAGAAGTCAGAGAGAGTCAAGATCCGGTTCCGTCCATAGAACCGCCACCTTTTTCGGAAACCGGGATCAGGAGAAACGGTCTGCCAGGCGATTGATCAGGTACCCGCTCTCATCAAGCGCCTGGGTAGCGAAGCTTCCGAAGAAATCAGTAACCGCTTCAAATTCCCGGATAAAACCAGCCTTGTCATCCTTTTTGACAAGTTCTGCCAGCCTTTCGTGATGTTCAAAGAAACGTATAAGCAGATCCCTTCGGTCTTTATTTGAGAATACGATGTCTGCATAAAGCTCGGCATCCTGTGCAAATATCCGGCCCGTCATCATCAACTCCGCACGGTAAATTGGACTGGAGTAGTCAAGCATCTCTCCCGGCTTCAGGTCATGCTCCTTCATGAATGATCCGTGAAGAAGTGCAATAAAATGGCGAAGCCCCTGAACGAGGTGCATCACTTCATCATGTTTTTCGGGATCTGCCTCAATAACCCGCATTCCCCAGAGTTCACACTGTTCCAGAAACCAGGCGGATTTGTCCCTCTCCCTTCCGGGACAGACAACCATCAACTGCTTGGAGAGGTTATCGACATCCGGGCCGTGCATCGGATGGAGCCCCAGAACCGGGCCGCTATGCTCCTCCAGCATTGCCTCAAGAGGTTCCGATTTATTGCTGGTAAAATCTGCAAGAATGGTATCCGGTTTCAATTTGGGTGCCAGGCGGCTGATCACACTTTTGGTCACATTAATCGGAACTGTCACAATCGCTATATCAACCGATGGAACAACTGCCTCCAGTTCAAACCAGTTACCTTTATCGATACTGGAAACAACATGTCCGGTTTTCTCGGATATCCGGCGATAGAGACGCCCCATTCCTCCCTCACCACCGATAAACAGAATGTGTTTCGGTTCAGCTGTCGCCATTGGAAATGTTTTGTCCGATTGGCTGGCACGTGATGAAGACATAATCATACGGAGAAAATCTTCCGCCCACTCCGGATCAAGGCCCCTCTCTATTGCTTTGGATCGAAATGAGTCTGTTTTTTCCTGTTCACGCTGTGCAATAAAGATAGGCAGTCGATTCTCAATTTTACGCTTGACTACATCTCCGACAACCTCGTTTCGTTCCCGAAGCAGATCCAGGATTTTTTCATCGATCTGATCTATCTGTTGACGCTGATCCTTTAATTTGTCTTTCCCCGTCATGTCGGTTGCTTTGAATTGCTGAGGGGTTACCCCTCTCCAATTTGATCACAAAAGCCGGAGGCTTCACAGTTCCGGATCGTTACTCCGAAATCCGGTCGTTATGTGTGCTCCGCGTCAAAGGTATCTCAATTCTTGTAAAGATGTATAATGATATCCTGCTGGAAAATGAAGATTGTAAAAAAAATATTTCCACGAGCTTGCCTGAATCATCTTTTTTTAATATCTATTTGCCAAGGTAATACTTTAGACTTCGTTAATGAATTATGCGCCTCTCGTAAAAGCTATTCAAGAGGGAGACCAGGAGACGGCAAACCGGCTTGTGTCGGAAGCAACCCCGATTCTGATCCGGATGCTGGAGGTACGCATGGACGCAAACCGGCAGGATGCAGAAGATGCTGTTCAAAAGATGTTTCTCTATGTAATCGAAGCCATAAAGAATGGAAAAATCAGAAATCCTTCCGGCCTCCTCTCTTATATGGTACTCAGTTGCAGACACAACTACCTGAAGCAATTGGAATCACAAAAAACGGACTCCCTTGAAGATCAGGTACATGAACCCGGTGGCTCTCCGGAACAACTTTCAAATCTGATCAACAAGGATCTGCAAAAAATACATGTTGACTGCATCCAGAATCTGAAACCTCGCTATCGGGAGTTCTACATCTATTGGCTCAATCACAGGGATGCGGCAGCGGCGGATATCGCTGAACATTTCGGCATTTCACTGAATAATGCCTGGACACGGAAACACAGAGTACTTAAACAGATTCAGAATTGCATGAAGTCAAAAATGGAAAAATAAATGGTATGTTCAACCAAAATTACAGATAATACCACCAGAAAGATCTCTGGCTCTGAATCATGTCACCTTTATGAGGCAAGTCGGAAAGAGGTGGTTAAGCCAGGCATTTTATCGGAACAAAAAGAACAGCATTAGGTTTCAAGGCGAAACATCCTCAGTACGATCTCTCCGGACTGCTTTCCGGAGAATCCGTAATCAACCCGTTGATACATACAGCAAGCACGTTCCAGACTGAACCGAATACTTCTTGCAACACTATCCACAGGGAGAGGAACAGCCACATAAACGGAATAACCATGAAGAAAAACGAACTTCTTCAACAGTTGGACAAGTATCAAAAGGGGATACTTTCGGAAGAGGAGATTGACCGGCTGTGGGTAGAAATTCTTGAAAATCCAGATTATCTCGATTGGCTTGAAATAGACGTAAATGCACGGGATCACTACGAAAAGCTGAAAATGGATAAGGATAGAAAATCCGGAGATTCCTGATACCGGATATACATTTTACAGAAAGTTGCCTATTATTCAGCTTCTGGAGTGTGCCGGTATCTACACGATTCCCGGCGGCTCTGCGGCCATGCCGGTAAGCAGAAGCTCCTGTACTTGCCAGCTTTCCGGTGATTCCTTCATCGGAGTATCCGGGATATCGCCGCTGAACCTCAATTTACCGGAACAACCTACTTGTGCAGAATCCCCTTTTAGACCCGGAAGATAGAGAAGAAACCTTTGAGAATAATGTCCGCCCATCCTCACTGGAGGAGTTTATCGGACAGAAAAAGGTGATCCGGAATCTCGGTGTGTTTATCAAGGCGGCCAGAAAACGGGGAGAAGCGCTTGATCATGTGTTACTTTCCGGGCCACCCGGCCTCGGCAAGACGACCCTTGCACACATCATCGGGAGGGAGATGGGAGTCACCGTCAAGCCTACAACTGGGCCGGTCCTTGAAAAACCGGGAGATCTTGCGGGAATGCTTACCAACCTCGAAGATGGAGATGTCCTCTTTATTGATGAAATCCACCGTCTCAATCCGATTGTAGAGGAGTATCTCTACTCTGCAATGGAGGATTACAAACTCGACATTGTAATTGATTCGGGGCCGAATGCACGCAGCGTTCAGATCGATCTCGCATCTTTTACCCTGGTCGGTGCAACAACCCGAAAAGGGCTGCTGACCGCACCTCTTCGCGCACGATTCGGTATCGATATGCGGCTGGATTACTACGATATTGAACTGTTGCAAAGAATTGCACTACGTACAGCACATATCATGCGATTCGGTATCAGTGAAGAGGGGGCGCATGAGATCGCCCGGCGGAGCCGGGGTACCCCCCGGATTGTCAACAAACTGCTCCGCCGAACCCGGGATTTTGCACAGGTTGAAGAGTTGACTTCCATTGACAAAGAGATCGCTGACAAGGCACTGAATGCACTCGATGTCGACCAAAACGGTCTTGATGAGATGGACGTCCGTATTTTGAAAGCAATTATTGAGACCTATCAGGGAGGGCCGGTCGGCCTCGGAACTCTGGCTGTTGCTGTCGGAGAGGACAAGGGAACCATCGAAGAAGTTTACGAACCGTATCTCATCAAAGAGGGCTTTATGCAGCGGACACCGAAAGGACGAATTTCCACCGCAAAAGGGTACCGGTATCTGGGAGTATCCCCTTCAAACGATGACGAGCAATCCCTTTTCGGATAACATGCCGGCCTTCACGACCACGGTTCCAGATCCTGTTCTGTTAACGATGCTCTCGTAGGAAGGGGTTTTAAATGAACCATAGAAAGAGTGATTGATTTTTTGTAGTTTGCCGAGTCGCTAAAATTTGCATTTAACCCAAGAATATGAAGCACCTTTTTACGTCAGAATCCGTTTCAGAAGGCCATCCGGATAAGGTATCCGACCAAATATCAGACGCAATTCTCGATGAACTCCTGAAACAGGATCCGGATGCGCGGTCTGCTGTAGAAACACTCGTAACGACCGGACTCGCGATTGTATCCGGAGAAGTATCAGCAGACGCATATGTCGATGTACAGGAAGTTGTCCGGGATGTGATCCGATCAATCGGTTATACCAAAGCGAGTTACCGGTTTGACGCCGACTCCTGCGGAGTTCTCTCGACCATACACCAACAGAGCGAAGATATTGCAATGGGAGTGGATTCGAATGGGGAGAAACAACAGGGAGCCGGAGATCAGGGGATGATGTTCGGATATGCAACGGATGAAACTCCGGAGTATATGCCGATGACCCTTCAGTTCTCTCACGATCTGTTGCGCAAGCTGGCGTACATCCGCAAGGAGACGGCATTGATGTCGTACCTTGCCCCCGACAGCAAAAGCCAGGTTACAGTAGAATATGACCAGGACCGGCGCCCCAAAAGGGTGGATACAATTGTCGTATCTACTCAACACGACAAGGATGTAGAACAGGAACAGATTCACGCCGATATCAAAAAACATCTCATCGGCAGTGTGATCCCTGAAGAACTGATCGATTCAGATACCATTCTTCATGTAAATCCGACCGGCAGGTTCGTCATCGGAGGGCCTCACGGCGATACCGGCCTGACCGGAAGAAAGATTATCGTAGACACCTACGGCGGGCGAGGGGGGCACGGCGGCGGCGCTTTCTCAGGAAAAGACCCATCCAAGGTGGACCGGAGTGCTGCATATGCAACCCGCCACATCGCCAAGAATGTTGTGGCAGCCGGCCTGGCCAAAGAGTGTCTGGTCCAGCTGGCGTATGCGATCGGCATATCTGAACCGGTCTCAATCAATGTAAACTGCTACGGAACCGGTAAGGTTTCAGATACGGAATTGGCGAAAGCGATCTCCTCTACGTTTGACCTTACTCCCTCCGGCATTATTGAGAGGCTGGATCTTAAGCGGCCGATCTATCGAAGCACTGCCGCTTACGGGCATTTCGGGCGGGATGAGTTCTCCTGGGAGAAACTCGATTATGTGGATAAAATCCAGAATGCCGTTTAGGAAGCTTTGAAAAACCAGGCTTTTTGCAAAGCCTCTGTTTCCCTGCAAAACGCACACACTCTTTTCAGAGTGACGTAATTCAGTACAATCGTACAGGCCGGCTTTCCGACTACATCTGTCAAAAAGCGGCCTGTCCTGATTGTTGTTCAACGTACCCTCTATAACGTCACGATGCTATGTTGACGTTTTATCCTCCTGAAAATGCTTTTTGGCCGGCCGTATCGTAAGTACCGGTTTCTCGACATACTGTACCACTTTTTCAGCAGTAGAACCGAGAAATAACCGGGCCAATCCGCTATAACCGTGTGTAGCCATTACGATCAGATCCGCCTCACTGGAGGAGAAGTGCTCGATTTCAAAATGGGCAGAAACCCCTTTCTCTACAACGGTATGCATTGGAATTACCTTCTCCCCGTTCCCGTTTTTCAGGATCAATTCATCTTCAAAGGGAGTATCGGTACGTTTTAATTCAACCGTTCCCGGTTCGAATTCGGAGAGAAACGACTCCAGCCTCCGGATAATCACTTCATAGATCGACAGGATCTCTCCCTTGTCAGGATCTCTTGGAATCGATTCGGAGATACTTCCGTAAAGCTCCAATACGTGATAGAGTATAATTCTGGCACCAAACGTTTTTGCAAGTTGAAGTGCAAAGGGAATAGCCGTATAGGAGAGTGTTGAGGAGTCTGTAGGCACCAGTATGTTCCGGATACTGTTTTCATCCATTCTCTCATCAGTAGAAAAAACAGGAACATGTGAGGTTCGGATCACCTTCTCAGTTGTAGATCCGCGCCACAATCCTGTATTGTGGCCTCCCCTGGTTCCCATGATAATCAGATCATACGCTCCTTCGGCCGCATGTTCCGTAATGGTTTCAGATATGTTTCGGTCTATTTTTACAAAGAATTTTCCCCGGTTCTCCTCCGCCAGATACGCTCCCATCGCCTTTTCCAGCCGTTTCTCGGACTCTTTAATTATTTCAGGGTAGAGATCCTTCTCCATGTCCAGCGGCAAACCGAGTTTCTTCGCACTTTCAGAGAGATACTTAACGGTCGGGATTACATGGATAAAATCGACGGCAGCACCAAAAGCAGATGCAATTTTCTCTGCTATCGGATAGACCTTTTCCGCTCCCTCAGAAAAATCAGTTGGAACCAGAATTTTTTGAATGTTCATATCATCCTCTCAATTGTTTTTTTTGTCCAGTCCTTTCTGGCTCTTCACTGTTTCTGTCCTGTTCATTACCTGTTCCATAATCTTCCGGTTATACTGTGGATTCGGATTTCAAGTTCCTACAGGCAGTATGCACAGAATGAACCTCTCCTGTTGTAAGAGTGAGTCTGAATCGGATGTAGGGGAATCTATTACATGCGCGTAGCTGCGCAGCTGTTTTGTATATGAACCTCAATAAACTTCCAGGAACATGCGGTTACCCGGTCGGATGTTCTTCTTCACATCCTCGCGCGTCCAGTTCAGCGGATTCTTCTCCTGCAGCTTCTCCTTGATTCTCATATAGCCAAAAAGCCCCATCTGGCCCAGAATCTGATAGATCCCGGTCTCCATCCCTTTTAAGCCGCAGACATAGATCAACGTATTCTCCTGCGAAAGAATTGGTTCCATCAATTCGTGTTTGTCAATCAGGCTGTACTGAACATAGGGTTTGCTGCCGTCCGTCCTGGGATCTTCACGGGATACTGATGTGAGATAGTGAAAATTGGAGTGGGTCTCGGCGTACTTCTCAAACAGGCCTTTATAGAGAATATCTGTCCGATACGGACACCCGAAGGCTAACACAATATCCCTCTTTGTTCCGGATCTCATCAGGTCGATCACCATCCCCCGAAACGGTGCAATTCCGGTACCGGTAGAGAGAAAGATGTAATTATAATCTTCCGGATTCTCCGGAAGGAGGAAGCGCTTCCCGCTAGGCCCGGTCATCAGAATTTCATCTCCGCTCTTCCGGTCACAGAGATAATTGGAGCAAACACCCAGAAACAGGTGTTGACTCTCCCAATGTTCGTCAATCACTCTCTTTACTGTCGTCGCATATATTTTACCGTTCCCATCTTCCCCGCCTGTTGGAGAACAGGTCGAGTAGAGCCTTACCTTATGATCCCTGCCATTCTCATCCTTCCCGTCAGCCAGAATTCCCAGACTCTGGCCGGGGATAACCCGGTTTTCCAGTTCGGTACCGGAGAGGTCAAATTCAATATGCCGAACAAAGTTTGGGCTTGCCGAATCGGTTACAATTTCACTTTTTGTAATCGGTACACGAACCGGGTCATTCGGTTTGTACGTATTGATGTCGACGTCGGGCGTAGTAACAAGTAGATCTTCTGTCTGTAGTGGCATTTCTTTTTGTCTGTTTTACGTCCGGCCCGACATTCGCCAGTCTGCGAACGCGGTGCCTTCAACTTGGTATTGAGAGCCTGATCAACCCGACAGTACATATGTGTTTCCTGCGAGCCGGCAGGGAATGGAATATATTCTGATCCACAATGGACCTCTGCAGCATGGCAACTATCGGCTAATGTAAGAAATTTCACCCTTTCTCAAACCTTTTTGAAGAAGAAACCGGTACGAGGCAACCCTTACCCCTGTTCACTCTTCAACTCATCGATCTTCTCCTTCAAGATCATAAGAAACCGGTCCAGATCCTCCAGGTGGGTTCGAAGTGTCAATACTGCTACCCGCAACATGTAGATGCCGCCGATTCGGGTGGATGTAATATAGATTCGGCCATCAGCTACAATTTTATCCAGCAACCGCCGGTTCCAGAGCTCCGGGTCGCCGTGATCGGGTAAAGCGCGGAATGTGACAACCGAGAGATCCGGTTCCGGCCCTGTTTCTACAGAATCGATGCCGTTCAGTTCTCTCCAGGCATAGTGCGCCAGGAGAAGTTTCTCTTCAAGGGCTGATCGAAATGCCTGCAAACCATACAGTTTAAGCGGGAGCCAGAGTCTCAAACCCCGGAAATGTTTACTCAATTCCGGGGAGAGGTCTGCCGGTGAACGAGCCGGCTGATCAATTCTGGTATCCTGCAGATAGTCTGCTTCCGCTTGAAATGCAGCGGCAAGTTTCTCTTCATCCCGTACAATCAGTGCACCAAGGCCGTACGGTACAAAGAACCCCTTGTGAGGATCGATAACCACCGAATCGGATTGTTCAATCCCCTTCAGGTTCTCTTTTCCCTGTTCGGTTACTAAAAAACAGCCGCCGTACGCTGCATCTACATGATACCAGGTTCCAGCCTGTCGGGTGATCTTTCCAATCTCGGCAAGCGGATCGATCGAGCCAGAGTTTGTCGTACCGGCTGAGGCAACCACCAGCCAGGGCTTGAGTCCACTCTTCAGATCTTCTTCAATGGTCTCTTCCAGCCGATGTGGATCCATCCTCATCCTGTCGTCAGTGGGTATATGCCGAATAACACAACTGCCCATCCCGCTGATCCTCAATGCACGGTCCACACAGTGGTGTGTCTGATCGGTCAGGTAGACAACTGATTTCTCTACATCTTTCGGCTGGATTTCTGCGTTTTCCCTTGCAGCAACCACTGCCGTAAGGTTTGCCAGGCTGCCACCGGATGAGAGATAGCCTCCTGCACTGGCCGGATATCCGGCCAGGCCGGCCATCCACCTGATCAGCCGGGTCTCCACACAGACAGACCCGGGCGACGAGTAGTAGATACCCGTGTAGGGATTCGTTACAGCTGCCAGATAATCTGCCACGGCACTGCCGAACAGGCCGCCGCCCGGTATAAATCCAAGCTGGCCACCTGACGAAGCGTTCAGGCCGGATTGAAATACTTTCTCGTCCAGATTCTTCAGTATAGCCGGGAGCTCCATCGGTTCTTCCGACAGAGGCTCCGTTAGCAGAGAGTGCACCTGCTGCTTCTCTTTTCGATAGGCGTGGCCGCCAGGCATCCTGTTCAGAAATTGATCTGAATATTCAATGGCTGAATTCTCCAGAAACCGTCTCTCCCGTTCAGTCGGTTCAAGTATTTCAGAAGCCCGTTGCAGATCCAGAATTCGCTCTTTCATACTGAGTAATTGGTATAGACCTCTATGTTCACATCAAACAGTACGCTTAAAATCCAAGCCCGGTTGTACTCAACCGTATTCTCAACAGATTCATATTGGATGTTATATAGAGTGTGGATCCATCATCACCAAATGTACAGTTTGACGTTGGCTCTCCGGTAAGGATCGTTCCAAGATGCTCCCCCTCCGGCGAAAGTACAAGTACCCCGCCCGGGCCTGTTGCAAACAGGTTTCCATGACGGTCAACCGCCATCCCGTCCGGCAGCCCCGGGAGGCCCTCTTCTACAAGCGGAGTGGCATCAAAAAGGACACGGCCATTCTCAATCGACCCGTCATTCTGAAGATCATACGCCATCCAGATGGCACGGTTAGGGTCAGACTGCGATACATACAAGGTCTGTTCGTCGGGTGAAAATACAATGCCGTTTGGAAAACCGAGTTCATCGGTAAGAAGGGTTAGTTCACCGGATGGCGTCAGGCGGTAGACGCCTGAAAAGTCCAGTTCTTTCACCGGGCTGTTTTGGAGCCCTTCAAGCCCATAGGGAGGATCTGTAAAGTATAGATCCCCGTTTGAATGATATATAAGATCATTCGGGCTGTTAAATCGGTTCCCCTCAAATCGGTCTGCAAGTGTCTCTTTCACAAAAATACCCTCGTCAAGACGGGCTACGCGCCGGTTCCCGTGATCAGCCATGACCAGCCGATCTTCGGAATCAAAAATGAGGCCATTGCTCCCGAGCTCTCTGCCAGGCGGGCCAGTCTCCGTAAATCCAGCCGGCCGGAGAAACGGTGAAAGCCCCTCCTCTTCACTCCATCGATAGATTGTATTTCTCGGTATATCTGTAAAGAGAAGGTAGTCTTCGCTTTTTCGCCAGATCGGGCCTTCCGTCCAGCTGAAACTTTCAGCAAGCTTTTGTATGGTTGCATCGGCCGGGACAAGTTCCTCAAAAGAGTCACTGTTTTTTTCGAGGCTGCCGATTTCAGGATAGCCGTCCGGGGTTTCACAACCCGTTGCCGTCCAGGCAACGGCAGCAATCAGCAGAAAATATAGGGAGAGGTTCATCATCTGTTCTGTTTCGTTTCGTTTTTCAAAAGTACATTCCAGTCTCTTCCGGCCTTCACACGGACATTCCGGAAAGGTTTTGCCCGGCCTGACTGTCATTTCAAAAGAGAGAAGCCAAGAGTCTGTCGGACTCCTGGAACAGCCGCTCTATCTCTTCAAGAGGTCAATCTGTACCGGATGCTCAATGTAACAAAGGATACGGTGACAATAAAACAGAAGGATTGAGTCACTGTTTTTTGTACAGACTGCCGGAATCGTCTCTCTATAAGAATTGTGCAGTCAGTTCAGTAATTACTACCTGTTAAATATTTGTCTTGTGAATAAGAAAAAAAAACCAGTACTTTTTAAACAAAATCTTCCCGAAACCATCATCCGAATCCATGATGTTCTGCTACCTGATCGTTACACTTCTCATTCACACCACACCGGACACATTGGCAAGTACTGCCCCCGTTGATCTGGATCAGATTAAACTAATGGTAGTTAATGGCGAAACATCACAAGCTATGGAACGGTTGAATCTTGTCCTTGAGGATCAGGAACCTTCCGAAGAGGTACTCTCTCTATTGATCCAGCTCTATCAACAGAATTACCGGTTCCAGGAGATCGACAAACTGTACCGGGAACACCAGCCGCTCCTGGAAAGACACCGGGAGGCGACGCTCTCCTATGCACAGGCGAAACTTCAAACGGGGTATCGGACCGAAGCTTCCAGGGTGCTTGAGCAACTGCGGGAAGAGTATCCGGATGAGACGAGGGTTCGCATTTTACTGAGCCGCATCTATTTCGATGAAGAGGAGTGGGAGAGTGCGCTCCCGGTCTTTGAAGAGCTGACGTCACTCGCCCCGGAGAACCTCTATTTCAGGACCCGGTACGCACGCGTACTCAGAAGTCTCTCGGATGAAGCAAGAGCCAGGGAGATTCTTCTGAGTGTTCTTCAGGAAGATCAGGAATACCTCCCTGCCATTCTGGAATTGTTGTCGATTTTTTACGTCGCCAATGACTTGCAGGCGGCCCGGGCGCTCGCAGACAGAGGCATCCGGCTCTATCCGGAAGAGCACAGGCTCTGGGATCTTTCCGCCCGTATTGCATATCACCAGAGTGAGTACGATCTCGCGATTGACCACTGGATGAGAGTAATCACTCTGAATGAAGAGACCTTTTCCATCAACCGAAGCCTCGGCCTCAGTTACTACCAACTGGATGACCCGGATAACTCGATTTACTATTTCAGGCAGGCACTGAATGAGAATCCGGACGATATGATCTCTCTCTTCTACACAGCGATGGTCTATCGTCAACTGGAAAACTGGGAAGAGGCCGAATTGGTTCTGACGCAGCTATTTGAACTTCATATCGGAGATTACCTCATGGATACACTCATGCAGAGAGCCGTAGCCTATGAATCTCTGGGAAAGCTGGATGCAGCAGAATCTGACTACCGGCTGGCCAAATTAATTGATCCTGGCCACGCAAACGCAGACTTTTACCTCGCAACCCTGTACGACCGCCATTTCAACGACCATACATCCGCGATAGAGCAGTATCAGATGTATCTCGAGAATGGAAGTGACCTCGACTCAACCATGGTTGAAACAGCCCGTGCACGAATTCGAGCACTGAGAGAGGAGATTCATTTCCGGCAGGGGAGAGAACAGTAATAGCAGTCTAACCAGTGTCTATAAGAAAACGTCAATCTCTGCGTTGGGCTCGTCCAAAAAACAGTCATGTACGATTGTACACTGCATTTTTTTGGCCTTCGCCCGCCTTGACCTTGACGTTTTCTTAGGACACTCAAAGATCAAGGCCTCTCATGTAGACTGCATTCTCTCGAATCGCATCCATCGGTGTCGTCTCACTGTATGCCTCCTGCTCGACAATCAGATACTCCATACCGTCCTCTTTGGCAACAGAGAGTATAGAAGGATAATCGATGGTTCCGGTTCCAAGTATGGTTGACTCGGGATTTCCACCATTTGCCAGGTCTTTTACATGACATGAGGTGAACCGGCCCGGATATCTGCGGATCCACTCGGCAGGATCATGGCCGGCAGCAACCACCCAGTACATATCGAGTTGAAAGTCGACCAGTTCCGGGTCGGTCTCTTCCATCAGGAGATCCTGCGGGATCACACCGTCCATCTCAACAAACGAATAGTCGTGGTTATGATAGGCAAATCGGATACCCTCACTTTGCGCAATCCGGCCGGCCTCATTGAACTGCCCGGCTACTTCACGATAGGCGTCCAGCGAATCCTGGCCTCCGATATAGGGGCATATCAGATAATCAACCCCGATTTCTGCCGCTTCGGCGGCCTTCCGTTCAAAATCCTGAAATACATTGGCGTGGCTGGAGATCAGGGTCATCCCCAACTCATCCATCAATGACTTGAACCCGGTGTTACCCATTCCCCAATATATACCCATCGGACCTTCATAACTCTCAATCTGCCGGTAACCATACTCTGCAACTTGTCGTAACGTCCCTTCAGGGTCGTCTCCGATGATATCCCGTAGTGTATAGAGCTGCAACCCGAACGGTGACGTACCCCGTGCAGGCCCGCTGCAGGAGGTGAGTGCAGGCAGGCTTCCCAGTGCCAGCCCTGATGCAAGCAGTCCGGACGTTTTCAAAAAATCTCGGCGAGAACAATTCATAATAGTGTCAGAGTTTGGTTAACCGTTAATGTACACAAAACTTTAAAAAACCTTTTTTTAAAGCCTCTGTACATTCCGGTACATATATAATGATTGATAATCTAAGAAAAAAGATCGGAGTACAATAGCGAGATACTGACCGGACAACAACACGGACTACCCCGTGACATACCGGGCCGCCGAAAGGTCAGGGAGAGGATATAGAAGAGAGCCGCATGGTTGACACTAGTTAATTCCGAGTACCTCTACTTCATAGATTACCGGGGAGAATGGTTTGGTACGTGGATTTATCTCACCGGCTTCGGCAAGCTCTTCACGCAACTCTTGTGGAATCATCTGGACACTCTTCCCAAAGGCCAATTTGGATGGCATAACCAGAAGCGCTTTATCTCCAACCTCCAGAAGCCCAACCCCAACATTCAGCCCAGCAACCATTTCACCGCTGTTCATCCGGAGGTTCACCGGATCATCCTCTGTTGTTGTTTCGATTACGGTGCCATCCAGATATTTCCTCGTAAAGTGAAACTGAACCAGGCTATTTTCACCCGGCTGCCCGCCATCACCCTCCTCCAGACTGACGATATGTAGGCCATTCGGATAGGACTCTGCATCAAGCTCCTGACTCTCAATATAGTGATCGATTTCTTCCAGCTCTCTTTCATAGATCTCCTCTTCTGTCAGTAGCTCCCTGAGTTCTACTTCAAGTACAAAATTGGTGAACGGGCCGAAGAATTCACTATGCGAGTACTCCCCGAATGCCATATAGGCCGGTATGTAAAAACGGAAGATCTCCCCCAGTTTCATCTTCGATATTTCATAATTCAAACCGACCGGATGGATCGAATTGTAACTATTTGAAAAGCTGTAACTGAACAGGAGCGGATTCAACGAGTCGGTGTGTGATTCGATCAAACTTCCATCAGACAAGTTCTCCATTCGGTAGAGTATTCCGGCTACATGGTCCTCCACTACTGTCATCCCCTCCGGATTCTCCTTTATAACTTCGATATAGACACCGGTAGTCTGCATATCCGCATCTACGCTGTTCTCCTCTATGTACGTTTCAAGTACCTCGTCAGCCTCCCGTACCTGTTTTTCATAGTCACTCTCGATTGCGTCCAGGCAGCCCTGAAGCAGTAACATGAACAGTACCAGTACCGGTATCAATCTTATATTGCGTTTCATCATCGTCAGTATTCTCACATTCAATCATTGGTTTTGCAGTTTCTACATCAAGTACACGATTGGCGCGATGGATAACTATGCCAGTGAGTGGACCAGACACCGGAGGCTTTGAAAAACCGGGTTTTTGTGCAGAATCATGGACGGAACCGAGGATAAACTGTAGCATTCGAAAAAAATACTTTTATAAATGGCTGATTATTAGCAATATAGACCGAGCTTCTGAAATACCCGGCTATCTGTGTGGATTTGATACCGGGAAATCGGATACAGAATGTGCTGACGCTTGAGGCAGGGCCTATAACTGAATGGCCGCGGCCTGTGCCGGTCAGAGTGTATCCATTGCGTTTCAGAAAACAACAGTAACCATTTAACAGGAGGCGTTGTATGGCTGAACTATTCGGATCCCTTCAAATTTGGGGAGTGCTTGTCGCGTCAGTGGCTTACTTTATGCTTGGTTGGGTTTGGTACGGGCCACTGTTTTCCAAGAAGTGGATGGCGCTTCGGGAAGTAACAGAAGAGGATATCAAAGATCCCAACCCGATGCTCTTTCTATGGTCTTTTATCCTTCAATTTATTGCAACATTAACTCTTGCGGTATTTTTGGCTGCAGTAGATATCAATACCCTCCTGCACGGAGCGCTTGTCGGGTTGGGAGCAGGTTTCGGATTTGTCTTTACGCTTGCCGGAACAACGGGGCTCTTTGCAGATAACAAGCTGGGCCTTCACCTGATTGACAACGGCTATCATGTTATCGGGCTCGCACTGGCGGGAGCAATCATAGGTTATTGGTAGAGATATCCGGGCCGGAGTGGTGTCTGTACACTTCAGCGGCTACCTCCTGAACCCGTTTTTTTACCCGGTCATTTTTTACTACAGTAACGGCATCGCCCCAAATCAGAAGCCATCTGGAAAGATAATCGGGGTACGAGCAGAGAAACGTCATCTCCACGCCCTTCTCTGTAACCTGTTCCCACGCCCAGCCATGATTGTATTTTTGATCAGCGACATATCGGACTATATCCTTTTGAAACCGGACTACGACCTCTTCAAGCTCCTCTTCGTGAAGATTCCGTTCGTAAAACTCTTTCAGGGTATGTGGTGAATCCGGATGCAGCTCTTCACCAGCCTCTTGATACTTCTCAAAACGGTCGAGACGAAACATCCGGTAATCGCTTCTCATTCTGCACCACGCGGCAAGATACCAGTATTTCTCCATCAGCAACAGCCCAAGCGGCTCCACATTTCTGGACGTTTTCTCTTCATTGTAAGGAGAGAAATAGTCAACCCTGATCAATTTCTTACGGATGATTGCATTCTGCAAAAAATGGAAAATCTTCTCGTCCGGAATGCTTTCTCTTCCTCTCTTCCGATGATAATGAAAAACTTTCAGATAACGGTCTGCCAGTTCAAGATACTCCCTGTCATCTGAGGGCAGAACGGCTCGGATCTTATCCAGTGCTGAACGGTAGGAATGGCCCAGCTGCGTCTCGTTCCACTGGTTCATATAACGCTCTCCCGCCAACAGGGAGGAGGCTTCTTCCCTGCTGAAGTGTACAGGAGGAAGGTGGTACCCTTTTACAATAAAATACCCTCGTCCGGGCTCCGACCCGAGCGGAACACCAGCTTCCTGCAATGCGCGAAGATCCCTGTACACAGTCCGCGGGGTAATCGAATATCGTTCAGATAACTCCTCAACAGTTACCCTCCGCCGCCCCTGCAGGTAAATGATCATTGCCGTAAGCCGGTCGATCCGATTCATTGCCGTTTCATCTACTCTTTTTTTGCAACCATACAGATATCTGTGACAGAAATCGGTTCACCGTTGTCCGGTTCCATCTCAAACTGCCGGGAGAGCTCCTGAACAACCTGAAAACCTGCCTGTTCTATCAGGGCTTTCAGTTCTTCCGGCTCATAGAGTATAAAATTTTGTTTGGTAAACTCCAGGTGTTCAACGTTGCTCCGGGGCCGAAAACCGAACAAGAGATGGCCGCCCGGTTTCAATACCCTCATCAGCTGATCCAGATGCGGTTCCGGCGGCTCCCAGAAATAGATAACATTCAGGGCGATTACCCAGTCAAACTCCTCTGCCTCGAACGGCATCTCCTTCGAATCTGCACAAACGATCTCCAATTTTCCATTTTCTATCCAGCCGGAATGGTTCAACTGCGCCTCTTCGCACATCGTCGGGGAGAAATCGAGGCCCGTCACATGACGTGCCGATTCCGATTCAAAATAGCGTGAAAAGTGATTTCCGTTTCCGAAACCGATTTCAAGTAACCGTTGGGACGGTTCACGCTTCAGCACACTCCAGGCAAGATCATACAATCCACGGTTCGATTTGTTCAACATCGCAGCTACCCCGAGGCCTGTTTCTCCGGTGGGTTTTCTTAATTGACTGGATAACTCTGAGGGATCAAGTTCATTCATATGGTAGAATTTTGAGTTTCATGGCTTCTGACAGAACGAACGAAGGTTTATTTTCCTCTTCTCAATCTATGATAAGATATTTTAATTCGTCATGAGTTATTATTCTGTTATACTTTCATCATTGCAGAACTTCAGGCTCCATTTTCGCCTACTACTACAAAACAAATGGAATTAACGTTTAACCATTTCTCTCTTTCACTGTTTGCAGCGGCGCTGATTTCCGGATTGACGACTTTTTCTGTCTTTATAAAATCCGGCCAGGCTGTCCGTACATTCTCTTTGTTAATGGCCGGAGTAACCATTTGGGCCGTTGCGTATGCGTTTGAACTATCGGTCATAAACCTCTCCGATATGCTCTTCTGGATTCGATTTGAGTATATCGGCATTGCACTGATACCAGCCTTCTGGCTTTTGTTTTGTCTCCAGTTCACCGGGTATGATTCAAGCCTCAGCCGGTCTCACTTCTTATTTATCTTTCTGCTACCTGTACTCACCCTGCTCTTCGTCTGGACCAATGACTGGCACCATTTACACTACCGTTCTACCTCTGTAGTCGAGGTCTCCGGCATCTACCTGCTCAATATTGAGATCGGAATCTGGTACATCATCCATACTCTGGTCTTCTATCTATACCTTCTGATGGGCATTGCATTATTGATCATGAGATACCGCAGGTCCAACCGGTTATTGAAAAGACAGATCACTGCCATTCTGGCCGCCGCATCCATTCCATGGCTGGCGAACATCATCTATCTCTCCGGTTTCCGGCCACTCGGCCACATCGACAGCACTCCTTACGCCTTCGTACTTACCGGAGTTGTTATTTCCTATGCACTGCTCCGGTTCAAGCTGTTCCAGTTTCTGCCGGTTGCACGTGAAAAAATCATTGAAGAGATGAATGAAGGAGTTCTCATCCTGGATCATCAATTTCGGATTATGGACTACAACCCGGCAATAACCAGATTCATCACCGGGATCCGGAATGAGAGCATCGGCACATCGGTTTTTGATCAGATTTCCGAATACAAAACTCTGGCGGACTCCCTCATCAAACAAAAAGCCGCCACCATTACGATAGAAAAAAAGGCTGGCCGCCAACCACTTCATGTCGAGATTCACATAAAGCCTTTCTATAAACGCAGTAATCTAATCAGTGGTTACTTTTTGATCTTCAGAGATGTTACCAGGCATAAAAACTTTGAATCGGAACTGATTCTCGCCCGCACACAGGCTGAATCTGCCAATCGGGCGAAATCCGATTTTCTCGCTCATATGAGCCATGAAATCCGGACCCCGTTAAACGGAATTATCGGATTTGTGGATCTGCTTCAGAACTCCGAACTGAATGATTCACAAAGACAGTATCTTTCAATCGTAGACACTTCCGCAAAATCACTGCTTGATATCATCAATGATATCCTGGATCTGTCCAAAATTGAATCGGGTAAACTTCAGCTTGATCCTGAAGAACTCGACCTTCAGGAGATGAGCAGCCAGATTGTTGAGATGTTTACCTGGGAGGCCCGTAAGAAAGAACTCAAACTCATTCAGCAGCTCTCGCCGGACCTGCCCCGTTACATTCTGGCAGACCCGATGCGGCTGCGCCAGATACTGGTCAATCTGCTTGGAAATGCCGTCAAGTTTACTCAAACCGGAACCATTGAATTCCGTATTGAATCACTGCCGTCCGACAATAAGAGAAAGCTACATCTCCGTTTTTCAATCATTGATACAGGTATTGGTATTGCCAAAAAGAATCAAAAAAAAATCTTCCAATCCTTCACCCAGGAAGATATATCAACAACCAAGCGCTATAGTGGAACCGGCCTCGGGTTGTCGATCTCCAACAAACTATTGGCTCTGATGAACAGTGAGTTGCAGTTGATAAGTGAACTCGGGAAGGGAAGTACATTCTTTTTTGATATCCACTGTAAAGCAACAAAAGAAGTTACGGTCGGATCACCGGAGATGATGAATCTGACAGACATAAAGTCCGCCGATCTCTCCAATGAGGATACCATTGACAGCCCACACAAAAAAACCGGGGAGAATGGTTTTACCGTTTTGATTGCTGAAGATAATGCAGTCAATACCCTGCTGGTGCAATCCATCATTCAACGACACTTTCCGAAAGCAATCATACTGAAAGCCCTAAACGGGAAACAGGCGGTCGAACTCTTTGAGTCGGAACATCCGGACCTGATTTTTATGGATGTCCAGATGCCGGTTATGAACGGATATGAAGCAACGGTTGAAATCCGAAAAAAGGAAACCGGGAACCAAAGAACCCCGGTGATTGCACTTACCGCCGGAACCATTCAGGGTGAAAAAGATAAGTCGCAAGAGGTTGGCATGGATGGTTACCTTTTGAAACCGGTCCTGGCTGAAGACATTGTTGATACAATTATGAAATGGGTAATCAACGCCTGACCTGCAAAGATTACAGATACAAACGACCTGACCTCTTACCTCGTGTGTCACTTCAGGCATGCAGTTTGGGTTTGCAAGACATTACCTGCTTTTTTGAAGATCCTGAAGGATGGCTCTTAAAACACTCCTGAATTCGTCCGGCTCATCCGAAATGCGGGATAACTGTAACATTCCCATCACGGTAGAGATAATCATCAGTGCCTTTGTCTTTGCGTCGGTTTCAAACGAAAAAATTCCCGATTGTTCTCCCTCCTCCAGAATCTCCGTTACCCACTCCACGATAAACCCGGAGAGCTCCTGTATTCGGTTTCGAATCTTCTCCTCCATGGCCGGCAGCCCTGTTGCAACAGAACCTGCCAGACAGACATTCGATTCAGCCCCCATCCGTGAATAAATCGACAGGAACAGAGCCATTTTCTTTACCGGATCACTCTCTGATGTCTCCTCTTTAAGCTGCTTTAACCGTTTCAGACGCTCTTTGATTACAGCTTCTCCCAAATCAGCCTTAACCGGAAAGTGGTAGTGAATGGAAGAAGTCTTGATTCCTACAATACGTGAAATGTCATGAAAGCTGAATGTGTGGTAGCCGGAACCACGCATATACTTCTCGGCAAGTTCAATAATCGACTCTTTGGTGGTCATACAGAGAAATCTATCTATTAGAAGGTAGATTAATATAGACAAGCTTTCTCTATATGACAAACTATGCGAATTGTCTACCCAATCTGCAAGGATCGTGCTTATTCGCGTTCCCAGAAGTAGGGAGGTTCAATTCCCAATGATCGGAGGTAGACATACCCCTGACCCCTGTGATGGATCTCGTTATCGATAAAGTAGCAGAGATGGGACCAGATCTGCCCTTCATACTGCCCAAATGCCACCTCCTCTTCCTGAAAACGTTCCTCCTCAATTTCCGGCCAGTATCTGTTGATTTGATCCGTACACCAGTCCCAAAGTTTTAACAGCTCCTCTTTTGTCTCGGGAACAGTCGTTCCTTCTGCATCCTCCATCTCTCCAAACTCTTCCCACTCTCCGGTCGCCAAACCTTTTACTCCAGGCCCGGCAATATGGATCATCTCCATTACCAATTCTGAAAAGGGGCGCATTCCGCCTATTGAATAGGTGAAGAGTTTCTCCTCCGGGTATACGTCAATCATGCGGCGGGTAAGATTTCTGTGTCCCTGCCAATGTTCCAATGCTTGTTCGGAATCGATCACTTGTGATGCTTTTTTTTTCTGTTTCATCGTTGTCTCATTTGGTTCAATCATTACTGTTTCGAACCAAGCTAACAGCCGGTACTGACAACCCTATGTCAATGCATTCAAAAAAAATTGAACTCTTACCATAAACCGGATCAAAGCGTAGATACACGAAGTTGTTTAGCTCAATCCCGGAATATTTTGTCACGAATAACCCCCTCATAGGGTCACAATACACCCGGTCTTTTCGATCTTTTTTACGTAACATCGATTCTATCAATCGTCACCCCTTATAACCACTACCCCCTGTGCAAACAGACCGTATCCAAAAATCACCCTGGCAAGAACTCAAGGAGGCAATTCAGGGAACGGACTCGGACTACACCCGCATCACCCTGAAAAGGGCAATCTTTCTTCTTGCAATTCCAATGATCCTGGAGCTGGTCATGGAGTCAACGTTCGCCGTAGTCGACATCTATTTCGTCGGCAAGCTGGGTGCCTCTGCAGTTGCCACGGTCGGGCTGACCGAAACCTATCTATTCCTGCTCTATTCCGTAGCGATGGGACTTGCCACAGCAATTACCGCGATCATAGCACGCCGGGTTGGTGAGAAACAGAATGAAGAGGCAGCGATTGCAGCGACCCAGGCGATCCTGATCGGGATACTTGCCTCCCTGCCATTTGCAATTGCAGGGATTTTCTACGCCAAAGAACTTCTGATCCTGATGGGTGGTGACGAGTGGGTTGTTACACACGGATACCGATATACGCAGTGGATGCTTGGTGGAAACTCGGTCATCATGCTTCTGTTCGTGATCAATGCCATCTACAGAGGGGCTGGTGATGCGGCAATTGCCATGAAAGTTCTCTGGCTGGCTAATGGTTTGAATATCATCCTCGATCCAATCCTGATTTTCGGATGGGGGCCTGTGCCGGCAATGGGAATTGAAGGGGCCGCGATAGCTACAACGATCGGAAGAGGAACCGGTGTTATTTTTCAGTTATGGGTACTTTTCAGAGGTGGTAAACATATCCGTGTACTCTCTTCTCACATAAGGTATAACAGCAGAGTACTCTTCCAAATCCTGAAAACAGCGCTGGGAGGGGTAGGGCAGATGATCGTAGCCATGACCTCCTGGATCTTTTTAATGCGAATTCTTGCGGATATCGGGAGTGAGGCGGTAGCGGGTGCGACGATCTCCCTGAGAATCCTGATGTTTACCATGATGCCGGCATGGGGGTTATCCAATGCAGCAGCTACTCTCGTAGGGCAAAACCTCGGGGCAGGGAAGCCTGAACGGGCAGAGTCTTCTGTATGGAGAATCGGAATCTATAACATGTCTTATCTTGTGGTTGTTTCGGTTCTCTTCTACCTCTTCAATGAACCCGTTGTTCGTATATTTTCAAGCGATCCGGAGGTTATTGCGATCGGTGGAGAGTGGCTCCGGATCTTATCTTACTCCTTCTTTGTCTATGGCTGGTGGATGGTCTCGGTACAGGCATTTAACGGTGCCGGAGATACGGTAACACCTACCAAAATCAATCTCGTCTTCTTTTGGCTGATTCAGATCCCTCTGTCCTACTATCTGGCAATAACTCTGGACTGGCAACACTCCGGTGTCTTCTGGGGCGTGTTTATATCGGAAACGTCCGTCGGCCTGTTTACTCTCTGGCTCTTTACGAAAGGGTCCTGGAAGCTGAAGATGTTGTGACAACGGATAACTGACGGATCTTTTCTGATATCAGCTTTTTCAACCAAAACCATGTAATAATTCCGCCAAGCATATTTGCTATAAATGCTGACCAGAATATGCCGGTTAACCCATAGCTCACGGATAATACCCATGCAAGAGGTACATAGAGAATCAACATTCGGAACATACTTATCGAAAAAGATATCATCGGCCTGTTAATCCCGTTCAATACAGATGTGCCAAGCATCAATATTCCCAGAAATCCATAACTGAAAGACACGATCACCAGATAAGCAGAAGCAATTTCTGTTATGGATTTACTCTCCGTAAACAGAGAGACAATTTCTGTAGAAAATAATTGCGATATGATACAAAAGCCCATCCCCATTACAAGTGAAAACAGAAAACCAACTAAGATGCCTTTTTGAAGACGTTCCGGTTTCCCGGCTCCCCAGTTCTGCCCGGCGAATACGGTAAGTACAGATCCCAAGGCATAGATAAGTGTAAATGCGAACATCTCCAAGCGGGAAACCACTCCGAAAGCAGCAACTGCTTCATGACCGAATCCTGCAAGAATACGTGTAATCAAACCGATTGATATCGGAGTGATCAGAATTGTCATAGCTGCCGGCAGACCAACTCCAAGAACCTGTTTCCATACAACGACCATCTCCCTAAATGCAGGTAGTACCAACACCAACAACTTCTCTTTTTTAATCAAAACATAGAGCGACAGAACACAGGTAAGGGCCATGCTGACGGCTGTAGCAAGTGCTGCTCCCTGAATTCCCATTGCCGGCACAGGCCCCCACCCAAAAATCAGGATTGGGTCTAATAGGATATTCACTACGTTTCCAAAAACCATTATCATACCCGGCTCAAACGTATTTCCTGTCGCACGAATCATATTATTTCCAACCATAGGAATAATGACCCAGAATACAGCCCAATACCAAATTACCATATACTGAGAAATCAGGGGGACTAGTTCTGGTCCGGCGCCCAGAAACCGAAAGAGCGGGTCTATTGTCAAGAGCCCGATCCCGATGAATAGAATGATGATGAGTAGTGCCAATACAAATACACTTACTGAATACTGTTGTACGATAGAACGATCCCGGGAACCTAATACTCGTGAAAAAAGTGATGCCGTACCGATTCCAACGCCTGCGGCCACACTACTTACAAACATGATGGCTGGAAAAGTAAATCCAATTGCTGCCAGCTCGGCTACCCCTACCTGGCCAAGGAAATAGGTATCTGCCAGATTATACAATACCGAACCCAGCATCCCGAAGATCATCGGCCAGGTTAGTTTAGCTAGTGTAGGTATTATGGGCGATTCGGTTAGGCTGGGTCTCTCTTTCTTCATTCCTGTTTTCTGAATTCTATGGAGAATTTTAATCTAAATGGTTATGGTTTATTTTTCTCGATTTTTTCTGTCCATTTTTACTCCCTTCTATCAGTTCAGACTAAAATGTGACCGGGTTCACTCACTTCAGTAAATCCACGTGTTTGACGATCACCGACAGGAGAATTGTCCGTAGAAGATAATTTATTAACAAACCTACATTTCATTTATAGGTAAACCTTTTTTGAAATCTATCAAAAACCTTCTGTTTCCGATTTTCTTCTTCGATCCGAATTTCGGTTTCGTACCGGGAATGCGGACAGCGGCATTTTTATCCGGGCTGTCGCGGACGTCCCTTTTTTCCGGGGTTGGCCGGGGAACAGCTACCAGGTTCAGATTCGAGACATCTCGGAAAACAGGTCCAACAACCCGATTTGGCTCACTGATATCTACCGGCACAATGTAGCCGAAGGGGGCGAAACCCAATTTAATCGCGAAGACGTACTCGAATCGTACACCGGGGTCGGGGAGTGGCAAACCATTGAAATCGAAGCGGACGGAGACTCTCTGACAGTGTGGCTGAACGGTTCGCTTGTCACAAGAGCTGAGAACATCGTCAATCCGACCGGATATATCGGGCTGCAGGGGGAGACGGGGATTGTTGAGTTCCGGTCGATTGAGATTCGGGAACTGTAAATAAGCCCCCGAACATAAACGACAGGCTGTGGTTCCACTTCATTTGCCTTCGCGCCGGTCACGCAATCTGTTTATCCACTTCGAGTGCATACGAAGTCATCTCTTTGATTTTTGCATTCTTAAAACCGCTGAATTTGTAGATATCACAAAACGCATATGCTTTTCCGTCGGTCGTCTCCATCACACCGTTAACAGCCGCCGACTTTCCGTGGGTAATGATATTGTGGATGGTCAGCTTCATGGGTTCTTCCATTTCCATCCTTTTCAGTGCAGCGGAAAACGCCTCCTTACCCTCAACGATTGGTTCTCCGACTACCATCCACCGGATGTCATCGGTTACATTCCCGAGGAGAAATTCTGTATCGCTGTTTGCGAAAGCTTTGTTGAATGCTTCAAGAAATGTTTGATTCGCTGTTTTCATTGTGAAAGATTTTGATTCTCTGTTATTCTTATTCTTTCAGGCTCCGATAATAGGCACGCTGTTTTTTGTCCAGTTTCTCCATCGCGATCGTCAACATGGTCCGGGGCATTCCGGCAGCATGCGTTTCCAGAAAACTGTGCAGCCGTTCCGGGTCCTGTTTCCCTGCATGCCGCAAAAAGGTGCCAACAGCCTTTTGAACCAGTTCGTGGTCGTCATTTAGCAGAAGTTCGGCAATTTGGAACGTATCGTCCAGCTCTCCGTTTCGAATAAAATAACCGGTACTGACAATGGCCGTTCGGCGTTCCCAGGGGTTGTCTGATCTTGCCAACCTGTAGAGAATATCACGTGGTTTGCCGAGTTCATATAGATAGCCGCCAACTACTCGCGGTGCACTGCGATCCACAAAGTCCCAGGTGTTGATTCGGTCGTGACGGTCGATGTAGAGGTCGAATAACTGTTTTCGAAGTTCCGGTGGGGTCTGCTTGCTCCGAACCCGAAAATCCATGATGCTGACTGCACCCATTCTCGCTTCGTACCAGGGAGCGCCCAGCAACTTTTCAACCTCATCAAGTGGCATCTCCCGGTTGTCGCTCGCCAGATCAAAGATCATCTTCATTCGGACTCCGATGATTCGGTTGTCCTCATCGTCCTCCTGAAAATAGCGCTCTATTTTCCGGTACTCTTTCTCTGATTGATAACTTTTCAGAGTTTTAATAAACTCCTCTGCATTCAGCATGAAAATATCCTATTCTGATCCATTCTCCAGTTCGTTGAAGTGCCGGTGTAACTCCTCACCTGGTGCCGTCCAGTCGATCTTCCCGTCACGATCTTCAATATACCCGTCGGCAGATACCAGTTGTGCGTAGATTATTTTTCTCATTAATTCAGTGGCGTATGTTATTTAGCATTCTCATCTACTTCAAACAGACCGAAGGTATTTCCCTCCGTATCCAGGAAATATCCCTGCCAACACACTTCCGGGATAGCGAATTTAGGCATTGCGACTTGTCCACCTTGGTTTACTATTTTTCCAGCTATTGCATCAAAGTCTTCGACCTCAATCAAACAAACGTAGGCATTACTTCCCAAACTTCCAGAGTACTAGAACTTATCCTGCCTAAAATTCCACATCTCCGGTGTAGTTGATCATCCAGTGGATACCGAATTTGTCGATAAAATCGCCGTACTTTTCAGCCCACTCGGTCTGCATCAGCGGCATTTGGACCTTCCCGCCCTTCGATAGTTTCTCAAACAGCTCTTCGGCTTCCCCGACGCTGTCGGCCTCCAGGGTTATGGAAAAGTTATTGCCAGCCGTCAGCTTTTGGCCCATGGATTCCAAAACATCCGTTCCCATGAGCACGGTATTTTCGTTAAGAGGAAGGGCAATGTTTGCGATCTTGTTCAGATCTTCACCGTTCGCTCCCATAGTATCACCCATGTCTTTAAAGCGTACGATTTGAAGTTCGCCACCAAACACAGATTGATAGAACCTGAAGGCTTCTTCGGTATTGCCATCGAAATTAATGTAAGGATTTACTGATTTCATGATTCATTCTCCATATGGTTTTCGTTGAATGCTCCCTTTGAGGGATTCAGACCTGTCAGATCTTCATTAGTTAAAACTTGGTTTTTAATATTCATCATGCAGGCGCCACCACTGGTAGGGCGGGGTCTGCGGCCAGCCTTCAGGGGAATCCTCCCAGGTTTCCTGTCGGCCGTACGGGGTCAGATCAAGCAACCTGAAGTTGGTATCAAACAGTTCGCCACCTCGCGCGGTAAAGAAGTAAGTACGATACACACTATTCGCATTGTCACGAAAGAAAACGTTGACGGCGAAGCCCTTACCAGCATCAAACGCGTCGGCAAACCGACGGCCGTGATCGGTGTACCACGGTGCTGACCAGCCCATTCGCTTTTGCAGCGCAATGATTTCATCCTGGGGAGCCGGTGAAGTAAATACAAATGTGGTGTCGCGTGCGTTTACATGCGCGAGGTTGTTGCCGATATTGTCCATGACCATTGAACAGCCTGTGCATGGTGCCGCTCCTGGTTCCAGCATGGCACAATAGACAATAAGCTGCCGACGCCCATGAAAAAGGTCAGGTAATGATAGCTCCCCTTCCGGCCCGGTGAAGGAGTAGTCTTCTTCAACAGGGACCATCGGGAGCCGGCGGCGTAAAGCATTCAGTTTATCCCGTTGGCGGGTAAGTTGTTTCTCTTTAGCGAGCAACTCATCGCAGGCGGCCTGCCACTCTTCTGGGGAGACGATGTCCGGGAGTGGGATACTATTGTTTTCCATCATGTTGGATATTTTGAGTGATTATTAGCCATCATATGCCTTCCGTAACTTCTGAATATCAAACTTCTTCATCTGAAGAAACGCATTGGTAACCCGGGCTACCTTCTCTTTATCAGGGTCCTGAAGCATTTCATTCAATACCACAGGGACTACCTGCCAGGATACGCCGAACTTGTCTTTCAACCAGCCGCACATGCTCTCTTCTCCACCGCCGGTAGTAAACCTGTTCCAAAAGTGATCGATCTCCTGCTGCGACTCACACTGGATCATCAGAGATATAGCCTCGTTAAAGGTGAAGGAAGCGTGTTCCGGGGAACTGTCCATCGCCATGAATACTTCTCCTCCGTTTAATCGAAACTGGGCGTGCATGACCGAACCTTCCGGCTGATCTTCTCCCTCACCATAGTGAAGTATCCCGGTAATCTTCGAATCGTTGAACAGAGAGGTGTAGAGATTTATCGCTTCCTCGGCCTGGCCGGTTTCACCCACATACATCAGGGAAGGGGTGATCTTTTGTCCATGTACATCTTCCAGGTTACCCAGGGAAAGTTGCCAGGTAAGGCCGTATCGATCCTTAACCCAACCATACTTTTCGCTCCAGTCGTAGTTGTCGAGCTGCATCAATACTTCTCCGCCATTTAAAAAACTCGTCCATAAGCTGTCGACTTCCTTCTCCGTTTCGCACACCACGAAAAAGGAGATAGCAGGCGTAAATGAAAAATGCGGTCCGGCGTTCAAGGCAATGAATTGATAGCCTCCGAGTTCAAATTCCACCGTCATTACTTTCCCTTCCGGCTGGCCATGCGTTTCAAACCCCGCCTTCCCATAGCGGGTCGTTCTGCCGATGTTGGAGTTCTCGAAAAGTGACGTATAAAATTCAGCTGCCTCTTCCGCCTGATCATCAAACCAGAGATGAGGTAAGATTTTTTGGGTTGAATGGTTCATATCCTGTTCCAGTTTGGTAGTTTGATTTTAAGGTATATCCACTCGGATACAGACGCGTCAGGGTAATGTTTCAATATGATATCCGAACTCATGCAGGATCTTCCGAATCTCTGCTCCCGGAATTTCCCCGTTGAAGCTTTCCACCCGCAGTACAGAGTCACAGTCCTCAAGATCAATGCTTACAGTTGTATCCGGGAGCTGGCTTTGGATCGAATCTTTAATCGCCTTTGCTTCTAACGTGTTCGCTACATCTGTTTTATAAACTCCGACATTTTCCATGATACTGAATCTCTATAAACCACCCTCCTGTTGCAGAGTGCATAAATGACAATCTACGGGGGTTTTTGTGACAGAAAAATTTGACTACATTCCCTCTATCTTATTCACATACGTTTACCATTATGACTACTCCTACTCAACATACACCAAAGAAAATCTCCATTCTCATCTTTGAGGATATCCGTTTGACAGCTGTAACCGGTGCCCTGGATATCCTTATGGGGGCCAATGAGTGTTTTGCGGAAACCGGGTTGGAGCTCCCCTTTGACATTGAGCTGGTCAGTGAGAAGATGAAAACCATACGGGTCCAATTGCCGGCACAGTTTACATGCCACAAAACAGTGGATGAGGTTGAAGAGACAGATCTGATCATTGTACCTTCCTTTATGGGCGATGCGGAACAGTCTCTGAAGAAATACAGAAACCTGGTAAACTGGATCGAAACCATGTCCCGAAAGGGGAGTGAGGTTGCCAGTTTATGCAGAGGCAGTTACTTTCTGGCCGAAGCCGGACTTCTGAATGGAAAGAGCTGTACATCACACTGGATGTCTGTGGATGATATGGCACAACGATACCCGGAAATCACTGTCCTGGCCGATGAAATCATTACCGATCAGGATGGAGTCTATACCAGTGGCGGTGCGTTTTCTTCCATCCACCTGGTACTCTATCTAATCGAAAAATTCTGTGGAAGAGAAATGGCAATCCAGGTCAGCAAGATCTTCTCGATCGATATGGACCGGGAAAGCCAGGCTCACTTTGCCGTCTTCAGGGGACAAAAAGGGCACAAGGATGAAGAGATTTTGAAATCCCAGCTCTTTATTGAGCAGAACTACCAAAACCCGATAACCGTGGAGGAGATTGCCGGCCAGGTGAACATGAGCCGGAGAAATTTTATTCGCCGGTTCAAGAAAGCGACCCAAAATACCCCCCTGGAGTATATTCAACGGGTGAAAGTAGAAGCAGCAAAAAAAGGGCTGGAACAAGGAAACCAAAACATCAGTTCACTGGTTTATGATGTTGGCTATAATGACAGTAAAAGTTTCAGAAATGTCTTCAAGCGATTTACCGGTTTAACACCAGCAGAGTACCGCAGCAAATACAGCCGTTCAAAACCTTCAACAAAACTTCAAACGTACGCCGCCCACAGCCAATCTCTATAAGTATGATTACATGTACGCGAATTTATAGTGACGAACAGGGGGAGACCCGGTTTGAAGACATCTCGATCCCTTTAAAGGATATGGGGACGATCGGGTCACTGTCAGAGTCTGTTCCGGCAAAAGAGGTCATTTTTCGTGAAGTTCCGGCAGACTACGATTATGACTTCCATACGGCGCCTCAGCGGCAATACATACTCCTGCTGGATGGTGAAATCGAGATCGAAACATCCCTTGGAGAAAAGAGACAATTTAGCACCGGTGATATCCTTCTTGTGGAAGACACAGAGGGGAAAGGGCATAAAACGCGCAACCTGATTCCTGCCAAAAGAAGATCCGTATTCATTACCCTGCCATAAAACACACTACCGTTTGCCTGAGTACCCTTCAACCTGACTTGCAATTAATGAATTACTCCGCTGAGACACCCAAACAGACTGTTATCAACGAAATTGAACTCTTTCTCAATAACGAGGGCTTCAGAATTATTGAAAAGGATGACCAGCGCCCCTGGGGTGGTTATTTCAAAATCGATGAAGAGCAGATTCATGAATTTCTGGCTGCTTTCTTTCCGGGCCTTCGGCAGGATGATCTGTTTGGGTTTGCCAGACTGAGTCCGAAAATTCTTCTGGTTGCACCGGGAAAACGGCTCTCCTGGCAGTATCATCTAAGGCGTTCCGAGCTGTGGCGTGTAATCGGTGGAGAGGTGGGGGTCGTTATCAGTGACACGGATGAAGAGGATGAAAAACGAACGCTCCATGTAGGGGATGAAATTGAACTGCGTCAGGGGGAGCGGCATCGGCTTACAGGCCTCGAGACCTGGGGAGTCGTTGCGGAAATCTGGAAACATATCGACAAGGCACATCCGTCGGACGAAGGGGATATCGTCAGGCTTCAGGACGATTTCGGACGGTGACCCTTTATTTCAGATTCACGAATTGTAACGGAATCCCGAAATCTTTGCTTTTCAGATGCTGTATCACATCCTGAAGATCATCGATCTTTTTGCCGGATACACGTACCTGATCCTCCTGAATGGCCGGCTGTACCTTGCTTTTCAGGTTTTTAATCTCTTTGACAATCTTCTTGGCTGTCTCTCTGTCTATTCCCTCTTTCAGCTGAATCTTCACTTTAACAGCCCCCTGGCTTGTCCCCTCCTCATCCCCGAACTCCATGATTTTGGAGGAGAGCCCGCGCTTTACAAAATTACCGATCAACATCTCCCGCACAGCCCGCATTTTCATACTTTCAGCGGCAAGCAGGTCGATAGTATTCGCCTTTCGGTCAAAATTCACTTCCGTATGAAGCCCTCTGAAATCGTATCGTGTTGAAATCTCTTTTGCAGTATTGTTCACAGCGTTGTCAACTTCCTGGGCGTTCACCTGGTTGACGATATCAAATGATGGCATAAAATTCGAAATTATGTAGTGGAGGTTTTGAATTGATAAACTGAGTCCCGTTACACATTCGGAACGGTTCCATTCAATACTGGTAAATCGTAACCTTCCGGAACGGAGTTCTGTCAGGTTCTGAAACCGTTCAATTGGTTGAAAAACGGTTGATCGTATCCCCAAAAAAGAGTGCGTTCAAAAAGAGTTTGTTCGTTCCAAACCAGAATGCCCGAAAGTTGGGATTGTCTGCCATCGCAATCGTGCGGCCGTTGCCAAAGCTGGAAATGATCACGGATGCCGACCCGCGAAGCGCCTCCAGGTTCTCATCAGAGATATACCCGCTTGCAAGTGGATCCTCATGATAGGAGACCGGAACGGCAAACGGGTTGCTCCCATTGGTATCTACAACGGTCGTCGAATTTCGGAAGAGTGAAATCTCCTCATTTCGATATCCATAACCGATCGGATGGGTCGTGTCAACACGACCGTGAAAAATAGCTCCTCCGACCTGTTGCATACCTCGCATCCTGTCAAGATCCGCATACCGTTGCGGAAATTCCGGTGTCGAAATCTCTCTGGATGCAAATTCCAGGTTCGCAAGGCCAACACTGTTCGCCCACTGAACTGCACTACCCAGTGCAATCAAGGTACCGCCGCCGCGAACCCACTGTTTCAACTGCTCCACATCCGATTCAGAAAGGTCTCCATACCCACCCGAGACCATGATGAGAACATTATACCGGTTCAGGACGGAGGTTGAAACCTGAGATTTTTCCAACATGGTTACCGGAACCCGGAATCGGTAGTCGAGCAGGTGCCATACCTCTCCCGCCTCACTTTCATTGACTCCGGAACCAACGATCAATGCCGCCTTCGGCATTCGAAGGTTTATGAAACCGGGACTTCCAAGATCGATTCCCCGAGGATTCAGGCCACTTTGGGCTGCATAAACCGTAACTCCGTCTTCCCTTGTCGACTCAGCCAGCAGCTGGTAAACCTCCTGTTCAGAAACGTCATCCTGTATCCCAAGAGGAATCTGAATAGCTCCATATTGAAAATCCCGGATACCGGCAGCGGTCATCGTCCGGAACGGTTCCGATGCGACCAGCGTCCGGACTCCTGCATTCTGCAACCTGTAAAGCGCCCGTGGTGCATAA
This sequence comes from Balneolaceae bacterium, assembly GCA_040905265.1. Lineage (GTDB taxonomy): Bacteria > Bacteroidota > Rhodothermia > Balneolales > Balneolaceae > JBBDRW01. The sequence goes on from JBBDRW010000005.1 coordinate 57,395, forward strand.
TAGTCATCCCATTCGAACAGATAGGAGTAGCTGCTTCGGCCACCAACTACCTCCCCCTGCGGCCGGTCCGGCAATCGTACCCGATCGCCCAAAAGGGTTGATTCCTGAAAGTTATCAGCCGATAGTTCTTCATAGGGTATATTAAATGCCAGCGGCAGCGTCCAGGCAGAGACATCGTAAAAAAGGCTGTCCTCAAACGCCGTCCGTTGCTCAAACAGTGATGTGAGTAACCGATACTGTGGCTGTTCGACAGGGATTACATATGCCTGTCCGGCGCGGTACAGGGTACCGTTCAAATCCAAATCCTCAGCCAAATCATAGACCTCAATATCGTGCCGGCTGATCATCTCTGCCAAATGCCAGCTCTTCGACCGGTCAAACCGGTCCCCAAAAAGATATCCCTGTATATCGGAAGCTTGTGATTCCAGCAGAGACTGACGGTAAAAACTTCTCATCGATTCCTGTAACTCCTCTTTCAACTCCCTGGATGCGCGAATTGTAGAGAGAGACGTCGTTACCTGATTCAGAATCGTATCCTGAAATCGTTTTACCCCGTAAACACTCTCCTGTTCATGGCCGCGGGAGCTCGACTGTTCAAAAAGAATCCCCACGGCCCCCTGAACATCCGGATAGGTAGAACCTTTTCCATAAAAGAAGTCGTCATAGCGCTCTCCCGTGAAGTAAAGCTCTTGCCTCTCTTCCAGTGCATCCGCATGATATCCGGCGATGGCCATCGTCAATTGCTGGTTTTCCGGAGGAGTGAGGGGGTGGGTCCGTTCCGGAACACCTGGTTGAAAAAAGTAACTGTTATCTGTTCCCATTTCATGGAAATCTGCCAGTACATTCGGTTTCCATTCGTGAAATTTGGCAACTCTTCCACGGCTGGAAGGGTGTTGAACCGACAGCCAGTCGCGGTTCAGGTCGAACCAATAATGGTTGGTACGCCCTCCCGGCCAGGATTCATGAAACTCCCTTGAGTTCGGATCTGTAACCGCTGTCTGGTTTTTGTGCATGTTAACCCAGGTGGAAAAACGGTGCAAACCGTCCGGATTCAGGCTTGGATCGATCAGAATGACACTCTCCTGAAGCAGCCGCTCGATATCGTCCCCTTCGGCAGCAGCCAGATAGTAGGCAACGATCATAGATGCATTGGCACCACTCGGCTCATTCCCGTGAATACTGTAGGAGAGGTTCACAATTACCGGCATTCCGGTGATATCCAGATTTGCAGACTGCCGGGGGTCTGTCAACAAACGCTGGTTCTCCTTTATGCGATCAATATTCGAATGATTCTGCCGGGATGTTATCGTAAGCAGCAGGAGTGGACGCCCCTCATATGTAGTGGCGTACTCTTCTACTGATACACGTTCCGAGTATTCGGCAAGCACAGTAAAATAGGATATCAGCCGGTCGTGGGTTACGTGCCACTCTCCGACTTCGTGCCTGATAACAGATTGAGGTGTTGGAATATCGGGGTTAAAGCTCACCCCAGCAGGCAGATACTCTTCGAGTGCAGGCTGTGCCGATAGCGTGGTGAGTGAAAAAAGGAATAGAGTAATTGTTACTGCAGATGACCTGATCATATCCACGTTGGTGTTCGTGACCCCGGAAATAAAAGATCTGTAAAATACCCATTTTCAGGAAGGTTTTACAAAGCCTTCCTTGAAGTCTGTCGGACTGCCGTCGAATCTACTGCGGAGGTCCGACAGACTCCTGAAACGTAACTCTTCCGACACTCTGAATCAATAACAGCCAGATTTCAGTACATTTTGCACGTCCGGTCAGAATCGAAAGAGTGCCGCAACGGTCGTCTGATGAGGCATCTCCTCTTTCGGCAAGACATACACCTTCCCCCCCTGATCCATCACTTTCAGGGCTGTCCAGTTGAGCAGGTCATTTTGGCTTCCATTACTGTTTGAGGAGTATTGGACCGTATTGCTTTCATCGTCATAGTACCCCCGGCTCTCTTCATCCTTCGCGAGAAAAAGGGTATCGGTTTTACCCATTACGGTCGATTCAATAATCCTGCTGAGATTGTTCGATATCCGTTCACCGGATTCACGTTTGTACCGGTCGATGGCGCTGTACATATCCTTCAGAAACCAGGATTGTATGATTTTCCAGCCCGACTCCTGCAGTTCCTTGTCTTTCACCTCTCCGGGATACCCCTTGATCGGCTCATCAACCGTATGTTTATAGTTGTTGATCGCCTGATAGAGCGGTACAATCTCCTCTGTTCCGGCAAGTATGAGCGGGCCTCCGTTCTTTCGAAGCCGCTCCGTAACACTCTCTTCCACACCCCGGAAATACTTCGTCACAACGGTCTTCTTATCCTCTTCATTTCCACCGTGCCCAAAGAACATCGCCTCCTCGTTGGCTGCACCCGTATGAAATTGAAGATGAGCCTGTGGCGACTCCTCCAGAAAATCCTCCAGATTGGTAAAAATATCACCGGGAGTGATATCCTGGACACCATTTCTGGTACAATGGAGCAGTCTCAGGTTTTTCTGGCTCAGCGTCAATATCGAATAGGTACCGTCCAGGCTGACCATTGGCAGAAGAGGGGTGATCAGAAAATGGTCATTCACATAAACCTGCTCCGAAAGAGTATAGGGGAGCTGAAAGAGTTCAAAGATCTTCTCGTTGATGTAGACCGCCAGCCCTTCCTCCGCATAATTCCAAAATCCGGGATCCCCGAGTAACTGTTGTGAACTCTTCAGCAGCTCCTCAATCTCCTTCTCTCTCAGGCCTGCCTCGTCCAGTTTTTCAGCGGCTTTTGTTAACAAATTCTTAAAACGTATCGGGTCTTGCTGTACCTCTTCCCCTTTTTTATGGGTCGGCAGGGTGATGGTTATATTAATATTTTTTGTTCCAGAGATAAGATTGTCAATCCTGTTTCTGCTTGCCATACACTCACATTCTTTACATTAAGGTGATTATGAACGACTCATCCCGGTATCCGCCGGCCGGCCGGATTTAAAAGCTCCTTTTAGGAGGCATTGAAAAACCAGGATTTTTGGTCAAGATCGAGGCCAGAGGGATATTAAAACCGCAGCATATTGTGCATATGTGAGGATTTTAAAATCCTTATAACGAAGATATTGAGCAAAAAGACAGTTTTGCAAAGGCTACTTTTATTAACATAAAATATTTAAGAATATAAAGGTTCCAATTTTTCGGGATAAAAGAGAATTTTTATGATGAATCGATGGGACCATTTAATCAAAAGCCTCGGGCCGGGATTGCTGATTGCGGCGGCAGCTATCGGAGTCTCTCATCTTGTTCAGTCCACTCGTGCCGGCGCGGACTATGGCCTCGGCCTCGTATGGGCTGTACTCCTCGCCAATATCTTTAAATACCCCTTTCTTGAATACGGGCCACGCTATGCCATTGCTGCGGGGGAGACGATGATTGAAGGGTACCGCAGGCTTGGAACCTGGGCCATCGGATTCTTCCTCTTCTTTACCGTTTCGACGATGTTCATCATCTATGCTGCTGTAACAGTTGTAACAGCCAGCCTTGCCGCGGAGTTAACCGGCATCCCGCTCAACCCGTTTCTATGGAGCGGCATCCTCTTATTGATCTGCTTTGCCATAATGTATTCCGGTGAGTACTCCGTCCTGGACAAGATCATCAAGATAGTGGTCGCAGTCCTTGCACTCTCTACAGTGGTTGCAGTACTGGCCGCTCTGTTTCAGGGTGGCCATCAAACCCTTCAGGCGGTCGACCCGCCAACAATTTGGAGTGTCAGCGGGGTCGCTTTTCTGATCGCATTGATGGGCTGGATGCCGATCCCGATCGATGCGGCTGCCTGGCACTCCATCTGGACGATGGAACGGATCAAACAGACAGGTTATACCCCAAAACTTCGGGAATCTCTCACCGACTTTAACATCGGATACATCGGAGCGGCTGTGCTGGCTGTCTGTTTCCTGCTGTTGGGGGCTTTTGTTATGTTTGGAACCGGTGAAACCTTTGCCTCCTCCGGCGCAGGATTTGCCGGCCAGCTCATCAATCTCTATACCAGCCACCTGGGCAGCTGGTCATACCCGATTATCATCGTCAGCGCCTTCACTGTGATGTTCAGTACAACCCTTGCCGTAACCGACGCATATCCCCGAACCGTCAGAAAATTTATCGAGGTTCTGAAACCGGATCTCTACCGGAAAACATCCCCGGCCACACTCTACCGGCTTATTCTCTTCATAACTGCAACCAGTTCACTGTCAATCCTCTACTTTCTGAGCAGTCAGTTTACCTTTATGGTAGACCTGGCGGCAACCCTCTCCTTTCTCGGAGCTCCGCTTCTTGGCTATCTCAATTACCGGCTGGTGATGATGCCGCATATCGCTCAGGAGCATCGGCCCAAACCATGGCTCCGCCGGTTAACCGTCGGCGGCCTGCTTTTTCTTACCGGGTTTGCACTGCTCTATCTCTACTGGATGGTTCGATTCTAATCGATTCGCCATGCTCAAACTAATCGTTCCGGCCCTGATACTTCTCCTCCTGAACACAGACCTGCTGTTCGGCCAGATCTATCCGAATATCTACCGCACGCCCGGCCAGGATTGGCAGGAGTTACAGACGGAACATTTTCGCATCCTTTTTCCCTCAGATGCAGAATCGGATGCGATCCGGACGGCGCGGCGGCTGGAACTGGAGTATCCAAATGTTCAGAGACTGACCGGCGGAACTCTCCGAAACTTCCCCTTTATTCTGAATACGAAGAATGATCTCTCCAACGGGTTTGTTTCACCGCTTCCCTTCCGGGCCGAAGTGGATGTTCCCGCCTCGGCCGGCAAGAGTATGAACCCGCGCAGCGGAGACTGGCTGGAACATGTCATCACTCATGAATTGGTCCATGCGCTCCATATGAACGTGAACCCATTCGGCCTCACCTCGCTGATTGGCCTCTATTCACCGGATCTGAGACGGTCGGTTCACTCCGCAGCCCCACTCGGGATACTGGAGGGAGTTGCAGTTGAATATGAAAGCCATCAGTACAGGCCGAATGGAGGCCGGGGAAATTATCCCTGGTTTACACAACAGTTCCACTCCAATGCTGCGTCAGGCAATCGCTGGTCGATGGGAGAGCTCTTCCAGTTTTCATCACAAACCCTTCCGTTTGACAGGCACTACATCGGTGGGTACTTCTTCACACACTGGCTGGTTCAGACATATGGGGATGAAGCGGTCCGAAAATCTATCTCCCTCCACTATCAACTCCCCTTTCTCGGGTATGGGTTTGCCCTGCGAAACGTAACCGGAAAATGGCCCTCGGAACTGTACCAGGACTTTACAGAAGAGACCCGGGGGTTCAGGTCTCCGGGTGCAGAAGAAACTGCGCCGATACGTCCGATTTTACAAGATGCTCAAACCCCTTTGAAAGGAGTACGAATACGCCGGCCTCTCTGGCTCAGTGAAGAGTCGTTGCTCTTTCATGGACGGTTCTACAACTCTCCAACCGGGTTCTACAGGTTCAGCCTCGAGAATGAACGGGCAGAACTGCTCACGGAATTACAACCGGTTGAAGATTACCGGTACAGTTACCTTCCCGAAGAGAATGAAATTCTCTACTCTTCCTACCGGGCCGATCCGCTCTATGACCGTACATTCACGTCCGATCTATACCGATACAACCTCTCTGCCGGAAGCCACTCCAGAATCACCTCTGACGAGCGGTTGTACGCCCCTCTGCCAGGGCCGGAACTTCTTGCACTTCAGACCCACGGTTCCGTGAGCCGCCTGGCTGCCGTAAACCCGGAAAATGGAACCAGTGAACCCTACCCGGAACTTCCTCCGGGCGTCACGATCCGTGAGGCGCTCCGCCATCCGGAGGACCCCGCAACCGTTGCCCTGATTGCACGAATTGGCACCCGACAGGGAATCTGGGTCACATCCGGGGAGAATCTCGCTCACTTTACCTCTGAAAAACCGG
>JBBDRW010000006.1:0-2172 GCA_040905265.1 Balneolaceae bacterium
GCGTTCAGAAGTGTGAAATTGCAGGCTCCCTGCGCCGATACCGCGAGACAATCGGCGATATCGATATTATCGTGGCCGCCGATCAGGAAGATGCCGTCTCCATCTTTGATGCTTTCACCGGACATGAGCTGGTGGTTGACGTACTGGGCCGGGGCGACACCAAGAGTTCTGTCCGAACCGAGAACGGCCGACAGGTGGACCTGCGGATCGTTAAACCGAAAGAATACCCGGCTGCGCTGATGTATTTTACAGGAAGCAAAGAGCACAACATCGTGATGCGTCAGAGGGCACGTGAACGCGGAATGGCCCTCAATGAGTATGGTCTCTTTCATCTGAACGACGACAAAGAGACTAATTTTGACAGTCCGGTGCCCACAAACTCCGAAATCGAAATCTATCAAAAACTGGACCTGCACTTTGTGCCCCCTGCTCACCGGGAAGATCGGGGTGAGTTTGAATATTACACAGAACATGAATCGATGGATTTGGTTCAGGATTCCGACATCAAAGGGGTGGTTCATGCACACAGCACCTGGAGCGACGGTAAACAGAGCATCAAAGCGATGGCAGAAGCGTGCATGGAGCGGGGTTATGAGTACCTGGGCATCTCCGACCACTCCAAGTCGGCCGTGTATGCCGGCGGACTCTCCATCGATAATGTCAAACGGCAGTGGGATGAAATCGATGAGCTGAACACCTCTTTCAAGTCTGATGGAAAGAATTTTACCATTTTCAAAGGAATGGAATCGGACATTCTGGGCGACGGATCACTCGACTATCCCGACATAATCCTGGAAGGTTTTGATTTTGTGATTGCGAGTGTCCACAGCGCCCATGAAATGTCTCAAGACAAGATGATGGACCGTTTCAAGAATGCGATCGAAAATCCCTACACCTCCATACTGGGCCACCCGACCGGACGCCTGCTCCTCAAACGGGACAGCAGTAACATTGAGCTCAATCAGATCATTGAGTGGGCTGCAGAGCGTGGTATCGCCATCGAAATCAACGCCAGTCCGTGGCGGCTCGACCTTGACTGGCGATACGGCAACAAGGCAAAGGAAACAGGTCTGCTCACGTCCATCAACCCCGATGCGCATACCATTGAAGGGATCGATGATATACGCTATGGCGTCATGATCGCCCAAAAAGCGAAGTTTGAGCCGTCCAGGGTAGTGAATACCAAAAGCGCCGAAGAGTTTCACAAATGGTTCAGCAGGGGGTGATATTCCAGAATCAGCAATCAGATCCCTGGAACTCCTTTGTAAGTGTCAGTTCACCGTTTTCAGCTCTTTGATGATCCGTTTCCAGACGAAACAGTTAATAAATCAAATCAAGTTTAATACTCAAATATTAATATTTGAACCGGCCTTAGCCACCCGTATGAGCTCCTTAAAAATATTCCTCTGTCTTGAAATCTGAATCAGATACTCCGGATGCCATTGTACGCCGATTGCAAAAGAATGATCTTCCTGTTCAATTGCCTGAATAATATCGGTATTCACTTCTCTTGCTGCAATAAGAATTCCCTCACCCGGCTCATCAATTCCCTGGTTGTGAAGTGCGTTCACATTGCATTTAGTAGTATCCAGAATCGATACCATTTTTGAACCCTCCTCAATCTGAATCCTCTTTTTGGGAAAAATAGATGCGATTTGCGGTGATTCAACGTAGAATCCACTGATATCCTGATGCAATGATCCTTTAAAGTGCACATTCATTAATTGCATCCCCCTACAGATACCCAATACGGGTTTCCCGGCAGTCAATGTATCGTGAAGGAGCGTCAGTTCCAGTTTATCTCTCGCCGTGTCGATGGGTGCAGTTTTGGTGTTTAAGAAATAGCGAATCACCCAATAAATCGGGAATAACAGAATGGATAGAATCCACTCAAAAACCGTTCGATTGTCTTTGTCTAAAACCGCCTTCTCTATGCGCTCCTGACCATAATTTTCCGGTTCAACATCCGCCCCTCCTCCCAGGATAAGAGCATCTAACTCACTCGCATCAGCAGGCCGATCCGGAGTAATTCGCTTCGGCTTTCCTCCGGCAAAGAGTACTGAAATAGCCGTAAAAAACCACGCTGCTCCTCCACCCTCGTCCGGACCCGTTACCCCTATCACCGGCCGATTTTTACCCATTACTATTCACCCATTCAGCTACTTTTTCAAT
>JBBDRW010000007.1:0-2146 GCA_040905265.1 Balneolaceae bacterium
AATGCCCTGCCAATCAAGATTAGAACGGTTTCGTTAGAAACTGATGACTGCTTCCAGCATCAAACCGCTGAATTCGCCGTCGTTGAAGATGGAGTCGCTTGCAAACCCGTCATAGGCCTGCTTCACATACTCCACTTTGGCCAGAATATTGTTGGTCATGAACCAGCCGCCGCCGATGTTGAACCGTGTGATATCCACATCATTTCCGTCAGCCATTTCTCCTGTAACCAGGTTGTAGCGGCCACCCAGATAGACATCTTCTGCGGAACCAAACCGGTAGAGAAGTTCAGCTCCATACTGCTGGAAAGAGCGTGTATCTGGCTCTGCCATTGCTTTTCCGGAGGAGTTTTCAAAGACTCCGTAGAACTCCAGCCCCTGGAACTTGACAAACGGGTTGATCATAATGGCTGTCATTTCATTGCTGAATCCCGGATCAAACCGTCCTGTCCGGAAATCACTGGAGGATTCGGTCAGAACATTGTAGTATCGGGCGCCTGCACGGTCGCCAGCATAAAGATAGGTTCTGGCAGATTGTCCGGTTGTATAAATCGAGCCGGTCAGCCGAACCCGCAGATCAGGATTGATCTGAGCGTCATATCCCAGTTTTCCTACGATGGATGCATGTGTTTTGATTGCACCCTGTACAACACTCTGGTTCAGTTTGCCGTTGGTAAGGCCAAACATAGCCAGGAAGCCGTTGCTTCGGTAATAAACCTCGCCAGCCACTTCCGTCGTGAAGGAATCCATGATGTAATTGCCGACAAACGGGTTGTAGATAGCTTGTCCGTTGTCGCTTCTGCGAAAGTGGTTGTCACCATAGTTTACTTCCATATGTCCCACCTTGATAGAGATCTTGTCCATCAGGTCGGAGGCAAATCCCTCCTCGATAAAATCGAGACGGTCGATCTGCATATATCCCCCTTTCACATAAGGTTCCGGGTGGTGGCGGGACGACAGGTATGTTCGCAGGTGCATCCGAACACCGTTATGAAGCTGTACATCCAGGTCGAGGTTGGATGTGGCCAGATTGAAGTTGGAACCAATTCCGGGCAGAACTACCGCACCGCTGTTGCTGTGATCCAGTGCCTGAAATTGCAATGTGTTGGCACCGCCGATTCGTACGCGGACACCGTCAAAGTCCACATCTGTGGTTGCTGGGGCTTCAAACTGGTTGAGGCCGGCCTGGTCCGGAGACCGGTAGTATTGCAGGTCGCGGGTCTGTTGAGCTAGCGCTGCTTCACCAATGAAAAAGAGGGCAAGCAACAAGGTGGTCAGTTTTGTTATATGAGTTTTCATAGTCGTGTGATATTTGATTGATTGTAAATCACGGTTGTTGTGGATTCATTTTCTTGAACACAACACCCACAATATCAACAGGTTTTTGCGGCTGGTTCGAGAGATAGAACCTGAACCTTGTATCAGGGTTCAGCGGAGTTCGCTGTAGGGGATTTCCCTACGGTCTGGAATGGCTTGTCGTGTGTAATATTTCATAAACGTGCAAAGTGCGGTAAATACTGCCGTCTTTGCTTCGAAATCGTCTTTTTTTGTTCCGCTACTGTGCAGATTCCTCTACCCACTGAACGGCCTTCCGGAGCAGATCGTTTGCATTTTTCAGGTGGAGTTTCTCCTTGATTCGGGCGCGGTAGGATTCTACGGTTTTTACCGATACATGAAGCCGTTGGGCGATTTCATTGGTGGACTCACCCTTTCCAATCAGTTCAAAAACTTCCAGCTCCCTGTCGCTCAGCAGCTCAAGAGGGTTGGTCGTGTCCCCCGATCGTCCGGTTGTCATTTTCATGATCAGCTGGGCACCGATCTCGTCGCTCAGGTAGACCCCTCCATTGAGGATCTGCCGTACAGCTGTAACCAGGATATCACCCGCTTCCAGTTTCATCAGATACCCTTTTGCACCGGCACGGATTGCACGCTCTGCGTAGAGCTCTTCGTCATGACGGGAGACAACGAGCACCTTGAGCTGTGGCAGATGGGTAAGCAGGTTCTTGATAAGTTCAATTCCATTCATTCCCGGCAGCGATATATCAATAACAGCCGCTTCCGGTTTGATGTCCGGAATCTCTTGCATGGCTGTCTCTGCTGTTTCCGCCTGCCCGCACACCTCAAACTCCAGTTCAGACTGGAGGGTCAT
>JBBDRW010000008.1:0-12953 GCA_040905265.1 Balneolaceae bacterium
CCAAAATCAAAATCATAGGCAAACCCGTCTCCGTTTCCTGGCTGCCGGCCGGTATCGTACACTTCATTATGCTGCATGACGGTTCTGTATGTGTCCTGAATCCAGATTCCCGCCGTATGGGGCCAAAAATCTTCTGATCCCTCCAGGTCAGGATCTCCTGATCTCAAGCAGGAACGGCGCACCACATTGTGCTCGATCAATCCCATGTTCGACCCGTTAACAAAGATGCCGTCACCACCCAGGTTTTCCAGTTTATTTCCCCGGACAATGACATCTTCCCTCCCTTTGAAGACAATAATTCCGGCTTTATCAATACGTTCAATCCTGTTATTTCGAATCAGTACATCATCCGCCAGGTTGCTGTTATGTCTGTTTGGATCGTTGAATGCACGTCCCACATAGATGGCGGCGCTGTTATAACCGGTGTACATGGTTTCACCGTCAAGCTGGCCCCAGATGTCGTGGATGTAGGTATTCTCGATCACAATGTGTTCAATCTGATTGCCGTTGCCACTGGCAATCACGGCGATTCCCTGCCGGCCAATACCAAGGGTGGGCTGGGCGCCACTGGTCACCTCAAGGTCTCGTATTTCCCACCATGACTGGTTCACAAGCCGGATGGCGGATCCCTCCGCATCATCCATATCGATCACAGGCATATCCCCTCGCCCATAGCTTTGCAGAGTAATGGGATTCCCCGTTACGCCTGATCCACGGGGTTGCAATTGTCCATGATACGTCCCTCCTGTTTCAAAGTGTATCACATCTCCGGGCTGAAATTCATGCTGGTTCACTTTTTCAATGCTTTTCCAGGGATTCGCGATGGACAGCCCCGAATTGTTGTCATCACCATCCGGAGAAATGAAGTAGGATTTGTTTTGTGCAAGGGCATCGATGCAGGTGGCCAAACAGAGGGCAATCGTAACAAGAAGAGCTTTTTTCATAATCATGGTATTCTGATGTGTACGTTTAGAGAATTATTAGGTAGTAATTCGAGGCTGCCAAAAACCCGCATACGTACGTTTCTGCGGATTCTATGGGATATGACACAAGTCACAATGTATCCAATAGAAGCTTTGCAGGCAAAAAATCCAGCGCTGGCGCCATATGAGTATGGTTGACCGGACACCCGTGGATCCTCAACCATGCGATACGATACTAACTTGCATGGAGATCAATTCCGCACTATTATGGACGCAGTTTCTTATAACCTACATGGCTTTCCTTCCGTCAGTTGCCTGGCAGATTCTCGGGGTTAGTAACAGGTAATTTGGAGCCTTTGCAATGCCTATAAAAATTTTAACAGATCCATATAACCACATACATACCATGATGAACGTATTGAAATTCTTGTCCGTAAAAAGCAATGTTATTACTCTGGTGTTGAGCTTATTTGTTATTGCTGCTGTGACCAACAGCGCTATCGGTCAATCTAACCAGATTCCGACGAACAGCATGGTCGATTCAGAGGAATCTATTACCATAGTCAAAGACATCCGTTATAAAGAGGGTGACAGCGACGCCTGGAAGCTTGATCTGGCGATGCCGGCAAATTCCGGGAGTGAGTTGCGTCCGGCACTGGTCATTGTCCACGGTGGCGGCTGGAGAGGCGGTTCAAAGTCCGTTGATGTCTATCAGAATATGATGATCGACTATGCCAATCAAGGGTATGTAACCATCAATATTGACTATCGGCTTCTCGATGAGGCAGAGTTTCCGGCCTGTATTGAAGATGTAAAAACCGCCGTTCGCTGGCTGCGTGCCCACGCAGACGAGTACCAGGTAGATCCGGATAGAATCGGGGCGTACGGCCATTCGGCAGGCGCACACCTTGCCTTGATGCTTGCAATGGCTCCTGAGAGTGCGGGCCTTGAAGGTGAAGGCTGGAACGAGTATTCAAGCATGGTGAACGTAGCAGCAGCCGGTTCCCCTCCCACCGAGTTAGGCCGTGATACACCGATGGCGCAAGAGGAGTGGTGGCCGATCGGGTACATCTCGGGCGACCACCCCCCGCTGTTTCTTATACAGGGCAACGATGACCCGGTTGTCCTCCCGGAGCTGACGGACGATTTTGTTGAAAAGATGCAGTCTGCTCAAGCAGATATCACATATATGAAACTGGACGGTGCCCACGGCGTAGCCTATAATGAACAGCTTGAGGTAACCGAGCCAGCCCTGGAGGAGTTCTTTTCCAGACATCTGAATCCATAGTTGTAAATGGGGCATACCGAAGAATCAAACGCTTGAGGCGGTACTCACATAAATCAGTCTCTGAAAAACACGGGGCGGTTCGCGCTTCAATGTGTCGTTTTCCTGTACCGGTTCACGGATACCGCCAGAAGAAGCGCCCCCATGCCCGACAACACACTGGCCATCAACCAGATTTCCTGCCAGCCGGCCCCTTTCAACAGGACCATACGCATGATCTTGATAAAATAGGCGACGGGATTGGCCAGGGTCAGCTCCTGCGCCCAGCCGGGCATGCTTTCGATCGGGGTAAAGAGTCCGCCCATCAGGATAAAGACCACCATGATGAACCAGGCAATGAACATCGCCTGCTGCTGGGTATGGGTCACCGTTGATATTAGAAGCCCGAGCGCCTGAACCACGACAAGATAGATCCCGGCAACCACGAAAATGGTAACGAGGCTTCCCAGGAACGGTATATGAAACCCATAACGGGCGAGTAACAGGCCGACAGCCAGGTCGAACATGCCAATGATCCAAAAGGGAACCAGTTTCCCGGCAATGAACTGATAGCGCCGGATCGGGGTTACATTGAGCTGCTCAATGGTCCCGATCTCTCTCTCCCTGACGATATTCATGCCCGAGAGAAACAACCCGATCATGGAGACAAGAACCACCAGAATGCCGGGCACCATATAGGTAATGTAGTTCAGGTCGGGGTTGTACCAGTTCAGGGGAATCAGATTGATCACTTTTGCCAGTTCAACATTTTGGCCGGACGACCGCATCCTGAGTTCCATCCCTTTTTCCCGGTTAAAATCCCGTATGATCGAGACTCCGTAGGATTGAATGAGCCCTGCCGTACTGCCGTCAACGGCATCGATACTCAGTTGTATATCGACTGATGACCCGTTGACCAAATCGTCCTGAAGCCCTTCCGGGATCTGCATCACCATCTTCACATTCCCCTTGTCCAGCTCCCGGACTGCCTGATCCATGCTGAAGGTTTCGGCTTCCAAAACAAAGTAGCCCGTAGCCTGGAACTTGCTGTTCAACTGCCTGGAGATGTCGGACTGATCCATATCGACAAGAGCATACTTCACTTCTCTCAGTTCGTACGTCGCCGCAAAGGAGAGTACCAGCAACTGCACGACCGGCATCACAAAAAGGATCGGAAGCATCGCTCTGTTTCGGAATATCTGCAGAAACTCTTTTTGTAATAAAAATTGAATCGTCCTCATTGCAGCCTCACCTTGAATTTTTTCAGGCTGACTCCCATAAAGAAGAGGGTGATCAACGACAGGATCAGCGTTTCAAACCAGAGATAGTTCAGCCCGGACCCCTTAAGCATGATGTCGCGGACAATGATCAGAAACCACTTGGCGGGGATAGTATGGCTGAGTAGCTGCAACGGCTGCGGCATACTTGAGACAGGAAAAATGAACCCGGAGAGAAGTACCGTAGGCAACAACAATCCGGCCAGAGAGATCATCATGGCTGTTTGTTGATTGTTGGCAATGGATGAGATGAATACACCCAGCGACAGGGCTGTAAGTATGAACAGGGTCGCCTCCAGGAAGAAGAAGAGATACGACCCTTCAAAGGGTACCTGAAAAACAAACTTGGCCAGAATCAGGATGGTGATCACATTTATGACGGACAATACCAGGTACGGGAGTACTTTCCCGATAATGATATGATGCGGTTTCAGGGGGGATACGAGCAGAATCTCCATATTCCCCATCTCTTTTTCCCTCGTGATCGAGATGGAGGTCATTAGAGCGGATATTAACATCAGGATCACGGCGATGAGTCCCGGCACGAAGAGGTTGACGCTCCGGAGTTCCGGATTGTACATCATCCTGACAACCGGCTGGATTCCGGCAGGCTGACCCTGGGCTGGGCTGTTGAGAGACGCTGTATAGTCCTGGACAATACTTGTCGTGTAGGCCTGGACCAGGTTGGCAAGGTTGGGGTCTGTGGCGTCGGTGATAATCTGAATGTTCGCGACTCCGTCCCGGATCAGCTTCTCGCTGAAACCGGCTTCAAAAACCACAACCTCTTTGATATCCCCTTCCCTGAAGAGTTGTTCGACCTCATCGTACGACTCCAGGGTTCCCGCCAGTTCAAAAGATTCGGATGCGCCCAGTTTTTGAATGATCGACTGCGTTGCTGCATCTTTGGCCAGGTCGAGTACCGCTACCTGCACGTTATTGACCTCGTTTCGGATCGCGAAACCAAACAGAACCATCATGATGACGGGCATACCGAAAAGGACAACCAGGGTTCGGGTATCCCTGACGATCTGCCTGAACTCCTTGACGACGAATCCCCTGAATGTTCTCATTCATCCCCCCGTTTTGCCGATCTGGCCAGCCTGATAAAAACATCCTCGATGGAAGCAGCTTCATACGCCCTCTTCAGTCCGTCCGGCGTATCCAGGGCATCGATCCTTCCGTCAACCATAATCGACACCCGGTCGCAGTACTCGGCTTCATCCATATAATGTGTGGTAACAAATACGGTGATGCCGCGGCCGGACACCTCATACATCTTTTCCCAAAACTGCCTGCGGGTCACCGGGTCCACGCCTCCGGTCGGTTCGTCCAAAAAAACAATGGCAGGATCGTGCAGGATGGAAATCGAAAAAGCCAGTTTCTGTTTCCAGCCCAGCGGCAGGGACGCAACTTTTGCGTTTCTTACATCCTCCAACCCCACCGATTCCACTAACTGTTGGCTTTTTTGTTGGAGGCCGGAGCCGTACAGACCGTAAATTCCCCCGTAAAAACGGATATTTTCATCGACCGTAAGATCGTCATACAGGGAGAACTTCTGGCTCATGTACCCGATCCGTTTCTTGATCGCTTCGGCCTGTGTATAGACATCCAGCCCGGAAACTTCCGCACGGCCTGACGTCGGACTCAACAACCCCGTCAGCATCTTCATGGCGGTTGTCTTTCCGGCTCCATTTGCCCCCAGGAATCCGAAGATCTCGCCCCGCTTCACCTCAAAGGATAGCTGGTCCACAGCCGTAAAATCACCAAAGCGCCGGGTCAGGTTTTCTGTTATAATGGCCGTTTCAGACATGAACCTCCTCACTGCCCATCAATGCCATAAAGCTGTCCTCGATACCGGGCTTCACCCTTTTGATTTCTACTTTCTCGACACCCTGTTCGCTCAGAAACTGTTTCAGGCCCTCAATATCAGGGGTATCGCGCCGGTCGGTATAGTGGATGGACTCGCCAAATGGGTGTACGGAATGAGCCCACGAATACGACTTGAGAGCTTTAATCAGGCCATATGTATCATCAGATTTGATCCCGAAAAGCGGCATTTCAAATGAAGCAACAATCTCTTCGGGTGTATCCATTTGCAAGAGCCGGCCGTCCTGGATTAACCCCACCCGGCCGCATAACTCCGCCTCATCCATATAGGGTGTGGATACGACGATCGTGATCCCCTCCTCTTTCAGGAGCGTCAACATCTCCCAAAACTCCTTCCGGGAGACGGCGTCCACTCCGGTCGTCGGCTCGTCAAGGAGCAGGAGCTTCGGCTTATGAATCAATGCACAGCTTAACGCAAGCTTCTGTTTCATCCCGCCCGAGAGGTTACCGGCAAGTCGACCCCTGAAGGGCTCGAGCCTGTGAAAGATCGGTTCAATCAATGAGTAGTTCTCCTCTGGGTCCGTGCCGAAGACCGAGGCAAAAAAATGGAGGTTTTCCTCCACCGTCAGATCCTGGTACAGTGAAAAACGGCCCGGCATATACCCGAGCAGAGGCCGTATCTTTTTGTACTCTTTCACCACATCAAATCCAAGCACTTCAGCCGAACCAGTGTCGGGAACAAGCAGTGTCGTCATGATCCTGAACAGAGTGGTCTTCCCACTGCCATCCGGGCCAATAAATCCGAATATTTCGCCCTCTGTGATCTCGACACTGATATTCTTCAGTGCGTTGACCCGGCCGAAATGTTTGGATACATCCTGAATCCGGACGATGGTACTCATGGCTTGTTCCGTGATTGAGTTTGCGGGAATTTCACTGCTCCTCTGCCCGATGTTAGAAATTTACTTCGCCGGGCATCCCGATTTTGATTCTACCATCGGGGTTTTCAACTCTGATTTTCACGGCATAAACCTGTGTTACCCGTTCCTCTTTGGTTTGAATCATCCGGGGGGTGAATTCCGCTTCGGATGAAACCCAGCTCACGGTTCCGGTCAGTTGTCGATTCTCAGTAGCCGTTTCATCCATCAGTACGTCAACCGCCGCTCCGATCTGAACCCCTGGAAGCTGAGCACCGGATACATACGCCCGCAAGATCATCTCATCAAGATTGGCGATCTGATACAGTGGACTCCCTGTTGTCACCAGTTCATGGGGCTCGGCAAATGTATTGAGTACGGTCCCAAATACCGGATTCAGAATCACCGTTTTGCTTAGCTGGTCCTCTACCTGCTCAATCCGGACCTGTAGTGTTTCCAATTCTGAATAGACGGACTGTTTTTGGACTTCCACAGCATCAATCTGCCTGTTGAGGGTCTCTACCTGTCCCCTGCCGGCATCAATCTGTTGCTGTGTTGCAGCATTCTCACTGTATAAGGATTCGAGCCTGGCCAGTTCCGTCTCGGCGGTCTGCAGTTGTGATCTGTAGATAGCTGCCTGGGCATCCAGTTCAGAAACGCGGTTCCGCATGGAAGACAATGACGCCATCAACTCTTTTTTTCTCAGGGCCGGTTGTGTACTGTCTATCTGGCCGATTACACGCCCGGCTTCGAGGTGATCTCCCTCCTGGACGTCAAAGGTCTGCAGCCTGCCGGATGCTTCTGCGGAAATCACGGTTTCAACTGCTTCAAACTGGCCGTATGCATCCGACAACTCTTCTTCCGTACAGGAAACGGCGAGCAACCCGATGATCGGCAACAACATTAATCGTTTCAGTTCCATGGGACTCCTTTTTGTGTTGCGTATTCTGTGATGGCCTGAACCAGGAGGATCTGCCGGATTTCACGATCAACCCTTGCCCTGTTTTCAGCATTCAGCTCCGTCATGTATTGCGTTGAGGTAATGGCTCCCCGCTCCAACTGGGTTCTCTTTTCAGCGGTAATCTGTTCACGGAGCTCCAGTACCTCTTCGTCCGTCACCAGTTGATCCCTCAACATCTCTATTCGTTCTTCAATCTGCCTGAGCGAAGATTGTAATTGACGGCTGAATGCCTCCCGGCTGGCGTTCAGACTCTGTTTCCGGCTTTCCAGCACCTCCATTTTTTTTGATGCGTTCATACTGTTCGTCAGACTCCATTGGGCCCGCAACCCGACTACCCAATAGAGCTGAAGGTCATCGTCAAACGCGTCCAGGCCGGGCCGGCTATAGGCCGTTTTCGCAAAGGCTGAAACAGATGGAAGCTTGTCTGCCCGAACAAACTCTTTTTGGGAATCCAGGCTCAGGATACTTTCACCAAAAACATCATATTCAGCCCTGTTTACGTCACTATTTCTGTATTCCATATCTGAAAGTTCCGGAACGGACAGAGATGTATCGTCCGGAATCGTTTCCCCGAGGATCGTGCTTAACACACGGTAACCCGATGTTATTTCGGCTTCCACTTCTGTAATCTGTTGTTGTACCCGGATTTGTTCCGCTCTCAATACCCGTTCGTCTCCCGGCAATAGAACCCCGTTCCTCACCTGTGCCTGTACCATTCCGAGCTGCTCATTGATATCATCCAGTAGCAGTTCAAGGGATTCCTGTTGCTTTTGCATCTTCAGAATTCCAAAATAGACCTGGCCGACCTGGTGCCTCACCGACCACAGTTCCGTCTCTATCCTTGCCAGCTCCATACTCCCTGTATATTCTTCCATAGTTTTGCGGGACTCTATACGCCCCCCGTCAAAAATCGTCTGGTTAACATCAATCGAGAGGTTGTAGTGATCGTGACTGAATTCGGGCGGGCTTGTGCCCGGTGCAGCAAATGGAACCTCGATAACATCTGACTGATAACTCGTACTGCCACTTATCTGTACATCAGGATACCAGCCGGATTGGGCAATACGACGGTTCAGATCGGTAATCTCTCTCTGGATATCAGCCTTGTCTGCTGCCGGATAGTTTTGATACACCTGTTCATAGCAATACTCCAGCGTAAGAGTAGCAACCCCATCCTGGGCCGACAATAAACCGGGTACAAAGCCGACGACAAATAGAACGCCAAACCATTTCTTCATAAGCACTCCGCTTGTGTTGTGAAAACCAGATGATGTGTAGGTCAAGCTTCCTGCCACTGAACTTCTGAACGAAAATATATCAAGGCTAACCACAAGAATCAACCAAATGGTTGAATTTTTTGGTTGAATATGATTACATTGCTGATATCAAGGTTTTGATTCAATACGAAACTGGGCTGGAAGCAGATTTATCAATATTTTCAACCAATTAGTTTAACTTTCCAGATTGATTTCAGGTCGGGCGGTTACAAGCGGATCAACCAACAAAAAGAGTACACCCATGACAGAGGAGAACCAAAACGAACTTTCTGCCGAAGAAAGAATATTTGAAGCCGCGAAGGATGTGTTTCATCAGAAAGGGTTTGAAGGGGCACGGATGCAGGAAATTGCCGATAAAGCGGGGATCAACAAGTCCATGCTGCACTATTATTACAGGTCGAAGGACAAATTATTCGAGAAGATCTATAAGCTCACGCTGATGAGAGTTCTGCCTCAAATCATCAGTATGCTAAACGAAGATCTACCTCTTGAAGAGAAGTTGCACCGGTTTACCTCGGAATATCTCAAAGTGATCCGGGCGAACCCGGAAATACCCTCATTTATCATCCATGAGTTAAACACAAACCCTTCCCGGATTCAGGAATTTTTTCTATCCCAGGTAAGTAAGAAGGTTCAGCCTTTCATCAACCAGGTGCGGAAGGCTTCGGAAGAAGGGAGTATTTCACCAAACCAGAAACCCGAACATGTTATCATCAATACGATGTCGCTGATCCTCTTTCCATTCATCGGAAAACCCATTCTGCAGATATTATTCGGAATGGATGAACAGGCATTTACTCAATTTATCGATGAGAGAGTTGAATATCTGCCTGATTACATTGTTCAAACCACATTCAAATAGCCAGGGAGTGTAGATTCAGAATCTTGACATATTACGATCTATAACTAGTTTGTTTACCCGGAATAATAGTGTCCAAATTCGGGCGCGCAAAATATTGTGGTCAGCCAAAAGTAATTGAAACTAAAATTCTATTTTGTAACTGATAAATGGCAAAGGGGTTCCTTCTGCTATTTGTTCAACCTGGCCTGTTTTGAAATTGTAATCATGTGAATACTCTTTTTCCAGCAGCAGATTTTTGATTTGCAATGCCCATACAGAAGAATGATGACTTCGATTGAGACGGTAGGTTAGCGTAAGGTCAACGATCAAACTATTCGGGAATCTTCGTTCAAAAGCTCTCTGTTCTTCAAATATCACTTCCTGCATGGCTTGAGAAGCGTGGTAATCGATCGGGCTGTGTCGTTGTCCCCCGATGTAGCTAAATCGGCCATTCATTCCGAATAGGTTCTTTCCATCATTCCACATGAATTCTTTTCCTGCCAGCAGGTTGAAAACAAAATCCTGGTCAAAGCGGGTGTTTCGCCACTCCCCGTCACCTCCCATGTAGCGAGAATTATAGAGGGTTCCGGTAATAAGGAAGTAGTAACTGTCGCTCAAAAAACGCTCCATCGTTAATTCCAGCCCATAATTCCGGCCTTTTCCTTCGTTCATCAATCGATCATTGAACGTCCATTCCTGCACAAAATTCAGCATAGAAAATGAACTGTCGGCAATGACCGGTACGTCAAACAGTTCCTGATTAAAAACCTCTGCCTTGAGTCGCATATGTTCACCCAGGTCCAGATTATAACCCGCAACAAAGTGGTCCGCTTTGGACATATCAAGTGAACGGTTGGGGAATCCGGCATCTGGCTGTACAAAATAGATACGAAGATCTTCGAGCTGGCTGTGGCGGCCATAGCCCACGGTGATACTTGATTTGCCGGTAAGTTTCCACTCCATCCCGACTCGTGGTTCAATCACGGCCTGATGGTTTAATGTAAACCACTGAAAATGTAATCCACCCTGAACTGTAATATTTTTTAACAGATCAAGCTTTGACTGGCTAAAAGCCTGAACCAACCGACTGGCTCCCACCTCATCAACATACGTTGACAACGGAGGCTGATTGCCGGAAGCAACACGGATATTCAGATTATAAAACATATGCTGCACACCAAATCCGGTACGGTTGGTATGACGTTCATTGAATCGGTGATCCAAAGACGATTCCAGCGAAAGAGTTCCTGTGGAATTTTCCATTGACTGGTTGGGTTGAAGTTCGAGATTATCATCCAGCCGCAGTTGATTCCAGTTAGTATGGTTTACAGTTGCAGCTACGGATGATCTAAGAATACTGCCGGAGCCCAGAGCAATACGGTGAGAAAGTCCGGAAGCACCAACTCCCAGATTCATATCGTTTTCCATACGGTCCCACAGTTCATATTCCCATTCACTTTTCTCATAGGTGGGGGTCATATCCTGACCATCCAACCCCCCAATGCCCCAAAACTCAAATCGGCCTGCATTATGTGTACGAAAATCCATCTTGAAGGATAAGTCCTGGTAGCGAATACTGCCTTCGGTTGGTAGCAGCGGCATGATCAAGGCCAGTGTGGAGTAGCGGTAATTGAAGAGATAGGTAGAGGAACTACTCGTAGTAAACGGGCCTTCGGAAGCGAACTCCAATCCGTTTATGCCAATCTGTGCCGTGTGCTCACGGTTTACTCTGTTTCCCGAACGGAAGTTCATATCAAAGACCCCCGACAGGGCATTACCGTATTGAGCCGGGAAAGCGCCTGTTAAAAAATCGGAATCGGCAAGCAACTGCCCACTAAAAAGCGTTAGCCCTCCCCCGCCTGCCACCGAAAGCCCGGCAAAATGATTGGGATTGGGAATTGTGGCCCCCTGCAGCCGCCATTGTACGCTTTTTGGGGAATTCCCCCTGATGACCAGAGCATTTTGCTGGATTCCTCCACCCGATGTTACGCCAGCAAAGGCCGTGGCCATTCGGCTTGGGTCATCGAGTCCACCGGCATACCTTCTAGTCTCTTCTACGGTAAAGGACCGGGCACTGACGTAGGCCATCTCATTTAATGGGCGATCTTTCTCTCTTTCTGGTGAAACGACGATCTCCTCACCTTGAAATATTTGCTCCTTCAACTCAAATCGGAGAACGGTTTCTCTCCCCGAACTGATCAGCACACCTGTTCGGATGACAGGCTGGTATCCCAGAAAACTCACTTCAATATCATGGCGCCCCAACGGTACATTCCTTATTACGAATGCTCCATCCGGACCTGTGGAGATACCGATAAGCGGATCCGTATCGGGTAGTGTCACATTTGCACCGGGCAGTGGTTCTTCGGTCACAGCATCGACGACGCTTCCCCTGATAATGCCTGTTTGTAAAGCAAGTGAGTGCTGAATTGTCAACACAAAAAGGAAAAGAAAAACAGATCCAGTTATTCGGGCGGTATTCATCCTGATCCTGCAGTTTATTCTTCAATCGATATCTATTTCTGCAGGTAATGAAAGGCTTACAAGGTGCTAAATCGTCCCTGCCAGCGGGATTGGACAAGGTTTCAGAACGAATTTATTCCTCTGGTATAGATTTTTTTCTGAATTCGGAAGGTGTCATACCCGTCTTCTTTTTGAATACGGAATTAAAGGAAGATTTGGAATTAAATCCTGCGTCGTATCCCAAAGCAAGTAACGTCAGATTATTTGTACCGTGATCACGAATCCGATGTTTCACTTCTTCAACCCTATAGTAATTGACGAAATCGTAGAAACTTTGATCCATATATCGATTAAGGACCTCCGTCAGATTGTGAGAAGAGATTCCGGCTTTATCTGCCAGATCGTCCAGCCTTAAGTCACTATCCCGGTACAACTTCTGCCGTTCCATGATCATTTCCAGATGGCCGATGCATCGTGATGCTTCCTTCTGGGTCAGGCCGGACTTCTGATATTGTTCCGTCGACAGGTTACTGCGTTTCAGACGGATGGGCTCCGTAAAAACCGCCGATTGATGAAGGCCCATATAACCAATCCCGTATACAAAAACCGTTACGGACAGCAGCGTAATGTTATCATATATACCATCACTTAATCCCATCAGAACCGTATCGCCATTGAATCCAAAGAAGTGGAGGCCTCCCGATATTGCAGCTAGCAGAATGGTGGCCATGACAAAATTCTGCAGCCAACTCAGGTTCACGTTTTCGACAGAAGAGAACGAGTCTTTTAATTTCCTGCGGTATGATGCCAGCATAAACATCAGGTATCCGGCATACGTCAACCCATGCAAAACTTTAAAATGATTGATATATCCGAAACCAAAAGTGTCGGATATCTCCTGAGTTTGAGTAACGAACATCAATTTTTCTGCAGTGGGTCCAACATAGAACGGTACCATATACACCAGCAAAAACACAAAGGGGACAACGTGCAGGAATTCGAAAAGCTTGATGGTCGCGGAACCGTCTTTCATCGTTTTTACGTACAGGTACAGAAGCGGCCCGTATAAGAGCGTCAGAGCATAATCGATGCCAATCAGGTTGGGATATGAGCTATGTAAACCAAAACTGTGAAACGCTGCCATCCCCAGATCCACAGAAAAAACAACCATCAATAGGGCCAGCAATCTGTTGGGCAGGCGGT
>JBBDRW010000009.1:0-2098 GCA_040905265.1 Balneolaceae bacterium
GAAGGAAGTGCACTCCGGGAAAATCCAAAACTATCCTCGTCAGGAGATGCTGGATCTCGTGGTGATCGATGGCGTTGCCCGTGGTATCATCACTCGGAATCTGGTGAGCGGTGAGATTCAAAAGTGGTATGCCGATGCCGTTGTACTCTGCACGGGCGGTTATGGAAATGTTTTCTATCTCTCAACCAACGCAAAAAATTCAAATGTGACGGCTGCGTGGAGATGTCATAAGCGGGGCGCTGCTTTTGCAAACCCCTGTTTTGTTCAGATTCACCCCACCTGTATTCCGGTTTCCGGAGACTATCAATCCAAACTGACGTTGATGAGCGAGAGTTTGAGAAATGACGGGCGGGTTTGGGTTCCGAAGAAGAAAGGAGATAAACGGAAACCCAATGAGATTCCTGAGGATGAGCGGTACTATTTTCTTGAAGAGCGGTATCCGAGCTTTGGGAACCTGGTTCCACGGGATGTGGCCTCAAGAAATGCAAAATTAGTGACGGATGACGGGTTGGGTGTCGGTGATACGGGCCTGGCAGTCTATCTGGATTTTAGAGATGCGATTAAACGTGAAGGAAAGGATGTGATTCAGGCGAAGTATGGTAACCTGTTTGATATGTATGAGAATATCGCAGATGAAAATCCGTATGAGACACCTATGAAGATTTTTCCCGCTGTTCACTACACAATGGGTGGACTTTGGGTTGATTATAATCTGATGAGTAATATCTCCGGCTTGTTTGTTGCCGGAGAAGCGAACTTTTCAGATCACGGTGCAAACCGTCTGGGCGCAAGTGCGTTGATGCAGGGTCTTTCCGATGGTTATTTCATCGTTCCTTATACTGTGGGAAACTATCTGGCTGATACCGAACTTCCTAAAGTGACAACGGATCACGAAGCGTTTAAGGAGGCAGCTGAAGCGTCATCCGGCCAGCTTGATAAACTGCTCTCTATTCAGGGCGACAAGACCATCATCGAGTTTCACAGGGAACTGGGCAAGATTATGTGGGATAAAGTCGGAATTTCGAGAAGCAAAGAGGGGTTAGAGACAGCGATATCACAGATTCGAAAACTCAGAGAAGAGTTCTGGCAGAATGTACGTGTGCCGGGTGAGGCCGGATATTATAACAAGTATCTGGAATATGCGCTCAGACTGGCCGACTTTTTTGAATTGGCCGAACTGATGGCATTGGATGCGATGGATCGAAATGAGTCGTGCGGGTGCCATCTCAGGGATGAGTATCAGTCAGAAGAGGGCGAAGCGATCCGAAACGATGATGATTTTGCATATGTTGCAGCTTGGGAATATCTGGGCGTAAATGGGAAACTTGAAACCAAACTTCACAAAGAGCCCTTAAAGTTCGAGTTTGTGGAAATGAAACAAAGAAGCTACAAATAACAGGATTATTTATGAGTGATATGACAATTAACCTGAAAGTATGGAGACAGAAAACCGCAACCGATGCCGGCCGTTTTGAAGATTATCTTCTTCCTAATGTGAACGAGCATATGTCTTTTCTGGAGATGCTGGACGTTTTAAACGAAAAGCTGATGAAGGAGGGGAGCGATCCTGTTGAGTTTGATCACGACTGCAGAGAGGGGATTTGCGGATCATGCAACATGGTGATTAACGGACGTGCACACGGGCCGAAGCACATGACAGCCGCCTGTCAATTGCACATGAGGAACTACAATGATGGCGATACGATCGTGATTGAGCCACCCAGAGCAGCGGCTTTTCCGGTGATTAAGGATTTAGTGGTCGACAGAAGTGCATTGGATCGTATTATTGAAGCGGGTGGTTATATTTCGGTGAAAACCGGTGCTGCTCCCGAAGCAAATTTGATTCCGGTTCCACAGGATGTTTCGAACCAGGCTTTTGACTATGCAACATGTATCGGCTGTGGTGCATGTGTAGCGGCGTGTCCCAATTCATCGGCATCACTCTTTACCGGTGCGAAGTTGTCTCATCTGAATTCACTGCCTCAGGGTCAGCCAGAACGGGATAAGCGATCTATCGCAATGGTTCATCAGATGGAGAAGGAGGGTTTTGGTGACTGCTCAAACTACGCAGAGTGTGAAGCGGTTTGTCCGGTCGGAA
>JBBDRW010000010.1:0-12572 GCA_040905265.1 Balneolaceae bacterium
AGTGACCTCTACCGTGTCGGGGTAGCGCTCTAAACCAACTGAGCTAAGCACCCTGGAAT
Source organism: Balneolaceae bacterium (assembly GCA_040905265.1). Taxonomy (GTDB): domain Bacteria; phylum Bacteroidota; class Rhodothermia; order Balneolales; family Balneolaceae; genus JBBDRW01. The sequence goes on from JBBDRW010000010.1 coordinate 60, forward strand.
CATTGCGAGGAGATTCTCCCATCTCCCAATGGCTATCAGGACCGGAAGTGGCAGTCGGGTGGAGAATCTGGCCGAAATACAATACAGCAAACCGACCCATCTCAGATGCCAAAACCGGAATACTCAATATAGAGAGGATTCATAGAGAGAGGCAACCGAAAAACCATCCAAATTTATACTCTTTGCCCCGCCTCTTCTTCCGGCCGGCCCAACTGCTGAAAGCGCAAACGATTTTGTTTTCAGCTCAGTGCCATAGTTCGTATTTTTAATATCTTGAGAAGCAGACCACAGATACAGTCGATCAGACTGTTTGGCCGGTCGCCCGAACAGATAGTTGTACGTTCCTCCTTCAAATCAGTTCTATGACAAACCGCAGATCCGTAAGGGAAATTGTATTACAGGCTTTATATGCCCGGGAAGTGGGGGAGAACAGCCCGGCCGAGGTTCAGAAAAACATCCTGAAGCAGAAACTCTCGAAAGACAAGGAGTCCCTGAAATTTGCTGAATCCCTGTTGCTACGGACGGTCGATATGGAACAGGAACTGGACAGCCTGATATCTGAACAGATCCGGAACTGGAATATCCACAGGCTGGCAGTTATAGATAAACTGATTCTTCGAATTGCACTTTGCGAACTTTTACGGTTTGAAGAGATCCCTTCTAAAGTGACAATTAATGAAGCGATTGAACTTGCCAAACGATTCTCTACAACCAAGAGCGGCAAGTTTGTGAATGGGATTCTGGACGCTGCACTCAGCCATTTGCAAGAAGAGGGACGGATCAGAAAAAGTGGCCGTGGACTTGTTGAAACCTCCAGGAAGTAGGGCTCGTGGCAACAGACAAGGTACTTGCAATCGGAGATATACACGGCTGTCTTGAAACGCTCAAGGCATTGCTTGCCAAACTGGAGAGTTATCCGAACCACCGGTTGATCTTTATCGGTGACTACATTGACAGAGGCCCGGATTCAAAAGGAGTAATCGATTTTCTGATAAAACTGCGTGAGAACCGCGAGTGTATCTTTCTCCGCGGCAACCATGAACAGATGCTCCTGGATGCTCTGGATAAGAAAGATTCCAGTCAGTTTGAGATGTGGTATCGAAACGGGGGTGACCGAACTCTTAAATCGTATGGGGTCAGGCCGGAGGATCCGATACTTCCGGAGGATCATATGGAGTTTTTTCGGAGTACAGAGATTTATCACGATACAGAACACTACTTTTTTGTTCACGCTGGTGCGCCACCCCATCAGACACTGAAGGAGAGCATCTCCGCTCCGCAAAATACTCATAACTTTTTATGGAGCCGTGCCCATCTTGGGCTGGCGTCAACAAAGTGGGAGAAGCGGGTCGTCTTTGGCCATACCCCGAGGCCGGAGCCGATACAAACACGGGATATGATCGGGATTGATACCGGCTGTGTCTATACAATGAATGAATATGCAGCACTTACTGCTCTTCTGCTTCCGGACGAGGCTTTTATTCAACAGAAGTCCCTGGAGCAGCAGGTGTGAGGCAGTTTCTGAATTTTTAACCTGGTAATCATTATGAATCTGAAATGTGGAATTGTGGGCCTGCCCAATGTGGGCAAGTCGACACTGTTTAACGCCCTGAGCAACGCCGGTGCCGAATCGGCAAACTTCCCCTTCTGTACCATCGATCCCAATGTGGGACAGGTGCCGGTGCCGGATGAGCGTCTTGATACTCTGGCAGCCCTGGTTGACCCGAAGCAGATTGTTCCGGCGAGTATCGAATTTGTCGATATTGCGGGGCTGGTAAAGGGAGCCTCGGAAGGAAAGGGGAAAGGGAATGCCTTTCTCTCCCATATCCGGGAGGTGGATCTGATCATTCATGTCGTTCGCTGTTTTGACGACCCTGATATCATTCATGTGGAGGGGGGTGTAGATCCGGAAAGGGATATCCGGATCATTGAAGAGGAGTTGATCCTGAAAGATCTGGAGACGGTAGAGAAGCGGGTAGAGAATCTGAAAAAACAGTCCAAAAGCGGAGACAAGAAGATGCTCCAGCTACTGGAAGGTGCCGACCGGCTGCGGGTACATCTCGAAGAGGGTAAGTCGGCACGTAATTTTCCCCGGGACGGAGAGGAGTCTTCACTTTTTCAGGAGATGTTTTTGCTCTCGGACAAACCGGTTCTTTATGCTTGTAACGTGGCTGAAGAGGATGTGCAGACCGGCAATGCCTGGATGGAAACTGTAAGGGAGATCGCAGCAGAACACGAGGATCAGGTCGTCTCGTTTTGTGCAAAAATTGAAGCGGAGATTGCCGAACTGGATGAAGAAGAGAAGGATCTTTTTCTGGAAGAGCTGGGGGTCTCGAGTTCCGGCCTGGACCGGCTGATTCGTGCCGCGTATGAAAAATTGGGTCTGATCACCTATTTTACAGCCGGGCCCAAGGAAGTACGAGCCTGGACCATCCGGAAAGGGACCAAGGCTCCTCAGGCGGCTGGAGTAATCCATACGGACTTCGAGCGCGGGTTTATCCGGGCAGAGACGATCGCCTTTGAGGATTATGCCTCGTTGAAGTCGGAGAAAGCAGCCCGGGAAGCAGGTAAAATGCGGCAGGAAGGAAAAGAGTACATTGTAAAGGATGGCGATGTGATGCTTTTCCGGTTTAATGTGTAGATGGTTTTTCAAAGCCTCCTATTTGTGACATAATTTTCCAAACAGGAAACAAATGAAGAAAGATGAATTGATTGCACTTCGGGATGCTGCTGAACAGATTGCCCGTGCAGCCGGGAGGCATACACTCCGCTATTTCAAGAAACCGTTTGACCTGAAGTTTAAACAGGATGACACTCCGGTGACAAACGCGGACCGCGAAGCGGAACAGATCGTTCGCGAAAGTGTTGAGAAACAGTTTCCGGATCACGGCTTTATCGGGGAAGAGTCTGGGCGTGACGGTGAGAAGCGAGACATTGTTTGGGTAGTCGACCCGATCGACGGAACCCAGTCATTCATCCACGGTGTCCCCTTTTATACTACACTGATTGGTATTTTGGTAGAGGGTGTGCCTCAGGTTGGAATTATCTATGCCCCTGCTCTGGGTGAGATGATGGTTGCTGCCCGTGGTTCGGGTGCCTGGCTGAACGGCCAGCCTGCTCACACCCGGCCATGTACGGATCTTGCGTCTGCTTCGTTTCTTACGACCGATCTTACACATATCCGTGAACACGGTATGAATGAGCCGTTTGAGGAACTTCTTGCCCGCTGCCGGATACACAGGACATGGGGGGATGCCTATGGCCACCTGATGGTAGCGGCAGGCCGGGCTGATGTGATGTTCGACCCCATTCTGAGCCTCTGGGACGCAGCCGCCCTGCTTCCGGTTGTCGTCGAGGCTGGCGGTTCCTTTACCGATGTGTACGGAAAGGAGACAATTCACTCCGGAAGCGCGATCTCCTGCACGAAAGGGATCCGTTCTGACGTTTTATCCTTTTTTGAGAAGAAATCCTAACGCGTACCCTGAACCGTAAAAACCATGTATCGAATTCTGACAGTTCTGCTGCTGATTCCGTTTACGGCCGTTGATCTGGCCGCACAGGACGGAGATTATCCTGCTTTTCCCCGAATGGATATCGACTATCTGCATCTTGACCTGCTGCTCCATGTGAGTGAAGATTTGGAGATCGAAGGAGAGGCGCTCTACGAAGTAGAAACCCGTCGGCAAGGTGTCGATTCATTGGCCCTGAATGCATCCGGCCTGGAGATTCACCAGGTGGAATGGGATGGAGTTGAACTCGATTACCAGTTCTCTGGAGAGGAGCTGGCCATCCGGCTTCCGGAGAATCTGGAACGGGGAACCTTCGCCGAATTGAGGATCAACTACAGCACATCACCGCTCTTTGGAATTCACCGGGATGAGTGGGGTACGATCTGGTCCTCTCTTCAACGGGGCAGTCTACGGCACTGGCTTCCGGCCTTCGATCATCCGAGAAACAGTTTTACCACCAAAATACGGCTCACCTATCCGGGTGGAATGAGTGCTGTTGTGAACGGTTTGCCGGGTGAGTCCGGTGAAGAAGCAGACGGTGAGCTGTACCACTATTTTGAAACACTCTCACCTGTACCGGCCACAGCTCTCACGTTTGCTGTCGGTGAATTTGAACGATCCGAGACACAGACGGGTCGTTACCGTATTCAGCTCCATTCTAGGGAGGGCCTGTTGGATCAACTTGCCAGGGGTAACCTTCTCAATACCGCTGCTGCCGCTTTTGAGAATGCAGAGTTACAGACCGGTGCAGAGTATCCCTGGAATGTACTCCATATTGTTGTCCTGGATGACGACCGCTGGGAGACCAAACAGTACGGAGCCGGTGTGGTTTACCTCTATCAGTCACAGGGAGACCTTGCCCGGCAGCTTGTTCGCGGTATTTCTGCCCAGTGGTATGGCGTTCAGCTCCGGGAGGAGCAGTGGGACGACTCCGATGCTGTACTCCTTCTCCAGGAGTGGCTTGGCCACAACCAGGTCACCCTGAACAATCCACAATCTGAACAAACGATGTTGGCAGATCCGGACTCGAGTCTGCCTTTCTCTGCCCCTTACCGGGAGCGGGTGCATACATTTCTGAATACCGGCCAGAACCCTGTTTTTCAGGAGGTTTTCCGCCGTGTAGCGCCAACCGTTCTGCGCCAGATACAGGGTGTTATCAACTGGCATGACTTTGCCATGCTTCTCTATGAGGAGAGCGGGCAACCTTTTTTTGCTCCTCCGGAGTGGCCGGAGGCAGCTACGGAAGAAGAGACTCACTATACCTACCGTGTGAATTACGATCTGGATGAAGCCGCAGGTGAGCTCAGGCTCACGTTTCAGGCACAAGGTGCACTGGTTGAGGAGCTTGTTCCGATACGGGCTACCGAGATTACCGTCCAGGAGCGGAGAGAACGGGAGATCGCCTTTACCGGCGGACGTGATGAAGTCGTTCTAACCGTCAACAGTGGTATTGAAAATTTAAAACTTGAGCATATCGGAGATCTTCCGGTCACTCTGGCAGAAGAGAAACCGCTCATGTTCTGGGTATATCAGCTTCGGAATGATGAGGGGCCGGAAGGGCGTAAGGAAGCAGCCGTCGGACTTCGCCAGTATCTGGATGACCCCGATTTGCAACTTGCACTTCTGGATCTGCTACGTGGTGAAGAGAATGAGTTTGTGATTGCCGAGATTCTTCGGACACTGGCTGATATCACGCAGGGCGCCTCCGGCACTCAGCAGATTTTTCTTGAGCGTTACCGGGCTGATGCACCCCGGGAGCATCAACAGGCAATTGTCTATGCATATAACAACTACCCAGGACAGGAAGCAGTAATCACTTCCCTTCGCGGGATCATTCTGGAGACGCCTCACACGGCTGTTCAGGAAGATGCTGTACAGGCTCTGGCTTCCATGACAGAGCCGGACCGGTATCTGGAGATTACTCAGGCCCTTATCCAGAGAGAGGAGGCAATTCCGGTCGTGCCGGTTCTTCTTCAGTTGCTGGCCGGGAAGGGGGAGGAGGAGCGCGCAGTTTCGATGGCCAATGCCCTTCTAAATCCTGGCTATTCCTATACACTGCGCTCATCCGGCCTTCAGCTGCTTCTGGAGTTTGATCAGTCTGCACAAGGTTGGGGAGGCCGGCTGCCGGATCTGTTGTCTGATCGTGATCCGAGAATCCGGTATCGGGCAATTGAAGGTGTACGACATCTGGACGGGCCGGCCCGAAGTAATTTGCTTGAAGAGCGACTGTTGGAAGAAAGCGACCCGAGGGTACGTAACCGGCTCTCTCAATACTGAACGGACAGACTATAAAATGCGGACTCGTGGTGTTCAGCAGACTGCCGTGTACGTTTCAACAGGTATTCCGGAAAGGTTGGTACTCTGCAGGAAGCATACTGCCTGGACAGACAGTTCAAAGGGAATCGATTATCCCTGACGAAGCCATTTGAGCAGATCCTTGAAGCCAGCTTTTTTCCCGTACTGAAGGATTCCCACCCGGTAGATTCGTGCACTGAACCAGAGGGTACCATAAATCGTCCCGGCCATCAAAAAGAAGGAGAGGAGCAGCTGCCAGACAGGAACCGGGTTGATAGCGATCCGGGTCACCATTGTAATCGGGGCAAAAAACGGGATAAGTGAGCTGACCACCGAAATCGTACTGTTCGGATTCTGCATCACTTCTACGTTAATGATCCAGGCAATGACAATAAGTAACATGATCGGCATCATCATCTGCTGTGTATCCGCTTCACTGTCTACGGTTGAACCAACCATTGCGAAGAGAGAACTGTAGATGAAATAGCCGAGGATGAAGAGGATAAAGAATCCTGCGATCAGAAACGGGTCGATTGCCGGAATTTCAAACGCAACGGCTGCGCCGCCTGTCTCTGCTGCAATCGATTCCTGAACCGCATCGCCCCCGAACATCATCATCACCGGGCCGGCGGCAAAGAGGATTCCTGTAGAGAAGAGAAACCAGACTGCAAACTGTGTCAATGCGACCCCGGTGATACCGAGAATCTTTCCAACGAGCAATTCAACAGGCCGGATGGATGAGGCGATCACCTCCACAATCCGGTTGGATTTCTCTTCGATCACTCCTTTCATAATGATCGTGCCGTACATAAAGAGGGCTATGAAGATCATGAGTCCCATGATAAATCCAAGTGCCGTATAGAAGGCTGTCTGATCCTCCTCTTCCGCTCCGGATTCGGTAACTTTTCGTGATTCCAGGGTGATCCCTGATTCAAAGATAGCCCGGACATCCTCAGAGACTCCTGCCCGGGCAAGCCGCTCCTCCCGGATCGCTTCGCGCAGATCAGACCGGATGCTCGACTGCAGTGTGACAGTACTGCTTCCCGTATAGATGTACTCCAGATCGATATTGCCTGTTATATGTTCATCACGAAGTGTGATATACCCGTTGATCTCACCGTTCAGGAGCTGATCCCGCAAATCTGAGACCGGATATCCGCTCATGTCGAGATAGCGATTGCTGTCCCGGCTGAGTAGCCTTGGTATAATTACTTCGCTTTGGTCATGGATTCCGATCGTGTGTTCCGGCTCACTCTCCCAGAACTGGAGCCCAATGATCAACCCGATATAGGCGATCAGTCCGAGAGGGATCAGCAGGGTAGAGATGATGAATACCTTGGTTCGTACCCGAGTCAGGTATTCACGCTGAACGACAATCAAAATTTTATTCCAGTTCATGTCAGGCCCGGTTTGGCAGAGTTGATGTTGTCAGTTCCAACCGTAGAGATGAATATTTCTGTCAGGCTCGGCTCTACAGTTTCAAAACGGTGTACGTTCGTCACTTCTACAGCTTGACGCAGAATTGATTGCGGATTGGTCTCATCAAGAATTCGGATCTCTGCAAAGTTGGTTGAACGGTTGTTGATCCGAACTCCCTTCAGGCTGTCCAGAAAAGAGCTGTCGCCGTCAAACTCCAGGAGGACAGTATTTTCACCGAAGTCAGATTTGATCTTTCTCAGGTTGCCGGAGAGTACAACCCGGCCGTTATTGAAGAGGCAGATATCTTCACACATCTGTTCAACCTGCTCCATCCGGTGAGTTGCAAAGAAAATCACCTTACCTCTGTCCCGCAGCTCCAGAATAATGTCTTTGAGAAGTTCACTGTTGATCGGATCAAGTCCGCTGAACGGTTCATCAAATATACAGATATCCGGGTCGTGCAGGATTGTTGCAATGAACTGGATCTTCTGGCTCATCCCCTTGGAGAGTTCACCGACCTCTTTTTGCAGCCAGTCTGAAGCCCCGAACCGGTCAAGCCAGTACCGGATCCTTTTTCGGGCTTCGGAAGAGGATAGTCCTTTCAGGCGGCCGAGGTAGAGAAGTTGCTCACCCACCTTCATCTTTTTATAAAGCCCACGCTCTTCGGGCAAATATCCGATCAGTAATTGGGTTTTGGGGCCGACAGGGATGCCGTTGACAGTGATGCTGCCGTGATCCGGAATAAGAATATAATTGATCATGCGGATCGTGGTGGTTTTTCCAGCGCCATTCGGCCCCAGAAGGCCAAATATCCGGCCCCGTTCTACCTGAAAACTTACATCCCGAACGGCCTGCGTCTGTCCGAAAGATTTGTAGATATTCTCAACAGTGATTACACTCATAGTCCGGTATCGATTTATGTTTACCTATACCCGGAGGTTTTGAAACACCTCCTGCCCGTATATATGATCAGTATTTTACGAATTCCTTACTACTGTTTTTTAGTAAAGGGTCATTTCAGATTTTGCCGATTTTTTTCTTGTAAGGAGTTCAATTCTTTGCTTACTTCCCTGTCAGGATCGACAGATTTTCATTACGGACATATCGTTTAATTGTTTCACAATGAGACAGTCAGTTGTCAGAAACAGTCCAAACGGGATATGGCCGAATCTCATCGGTCTCTTTCGGTTCAGGTGGATTACTATAACAGAATACCCCAGCCACTGCAAAGTGGAGTGTTGACACGACAATTTCATCGAATATGGTAGAAGCATCCGGCATGTGAACCGGAAAATAATCAAGTTTACGTACTATGCAAATACTTCACATTAGTGCTGAGTGTTATCCTGCGGCAAAGGCCGGCGGGTTGGGAGATGTGGCCGGTGCACTTCCGAAATATCTGAACAGGCATGGCCATAAGACTCAGGTCGTAATTCCGAAATACCAAACAGATTGGATACTCTCGCAAAAGACCTCCAAGGTCTTTGAAGGGGGAGCACCTTACGGAATGTCCGAATTTTCCTTCCGGATTGAGAAGGTTGAGGGGGCAGGCCTCGGGTTCGATCTGTTTCTGGCAGATATTCCCGGCCGGTTTGACAGAGAAGGGGTCTATGCGGATCCGCGCTCGGGATACGCCTTCTGGGATGAGATGGATCGCTCTTTTACATTTCAAATAGCTGTGCTCGAGTGGCTGGTCCACCTGAAGAAGTTGCCGGACATCGTACATGTCCATGACCACCATACCGCCCTGGCCCCTTTTATGATGTCCCGCTGTTTTCGGTATGAAAAACTCCGGACCATCCCGAATGTGTTAACCATCCATAACGGCGAGTACCAGGGGATCTATGACAGGGAAGCCTATCTGAGGCTTCCCGCCTTTAACCTGCAACAGCTCGGAATTCTTGACTGGGACGGACGGTTTAATGCTCTGGCAGCCGGAATTAAATGTGCCTGGCAGGTAACGACCGTCTCTGAAGGATATCTCGGGGAGCTGGAAAAGAACTGCCACGGCCTGGAGCACCTCCTTCGGGCCGAGAAGGCAAAGACATCAGGACTGATTAACGGAATCGACGTCGAGGTTTGGGACCCGGCAACAGATCCCTTGCTCGAGAAGAATTACAATATACGGTCTGCAAAATCCGGCAAGGAGGCGAACAAAAAGATGCTCTGTGAAGAATTCGGGCTGAATTCCGAGAAGCCGCTTTTTTCCTTTATCGGGCGGCTTGTTCGGGAGAAAGGGGCAGACCTGTTGCCAAAACTGATCCAGAATTGTTCGAAGGAAGAACTTCCACTAAATCTGTTGATTCTCGGAACCGGGGATCCGGAGCTTCACAAACAGTTGATTGAACTGAAAGAGAAGTTTGTCGGTTATTTTAATACACGGCTGGAGTACAATGAGTCTCTGGCACATACCATCTACGCTGGTTCCGACTTTCTGATTATGCCGTCCCGGGTTGAACCCTGTGGGCTGAATCAGATGTATGCCATGCGTTACGGCACTGTACCGATAGTTCGTGCGACCGGCGGATTGGCTGATACAGTCATAGATATCTCCCAACCGGATGGCTATGGATTTACCTTTGACGAGTTATCAGTCGATGCGGCGCTCACATCCATACGGCAAGCCATTGCTCTGTATGAGAAGAAGAAACCCTTTTCCGATAACCGGAGAAAGATTATGAAACTCGATTTCTCATGGGAGAACGCTGCCCGACGATATGAAACACTCTACAACCAGTTAATTAATGGAGACGAAATATGAAATCATCTGTAGTTGCGATCATTTTGGGCGGAGGAAGAGGCACAAGACTGCACCCATTAACCCGCCACCGTTCCAAACCTGCTGTGCCGATTGCCGGAAAGTATCGGCTGGTCGATATTCCGATCTCAAACTGTCTGAACTCTGATATCCGAAGAATCTTTGTGCTTACCCAGTTCAACTCCGCCTCCCTGAACCGCCATATCAAGAATACATACAATTTTGATGCGTTCAGCAGCGGGTTTGTGGACATACTGGCCGCCGAACAGACACCCAAAAGCCAGAACTGGTTTCAGGGGACAGCCGATGCAGTACGACAATCCCTGCACCACCTGGAGAGTATGACCTATGAACATGTCCTGATCCTCTCCGGAGACCAGCTCTACCAGATGGACTACCGGATGATGCTGGAACAGCACAAAAAGAACAAAGCTGATATTTCAGTGGCTACGATCCCTGTGAATGCCGAGGATGCCACCGGTTTCGGGATCATGAAGACCAACAAGAAGGGGAGAATCGAATCATTTGTCGAGAAACCTCCGGCAGAGGAGCTCGAAAAGTGGAAATCCGAAACTCCTGATACGATGAAAAGCCAGGGGAAAGAGTACCTCGCCTCGATGGGGATCTATATTTTTAATAAAGAGACGCTGATCAAACTTTTCAGTGAGAATCCGGAGGCTACAGACTTCGGGAAGGAGATTATTCCGAAGACGATCAAGGAAGAAGGAAAAGTATACAGCTATGAGTTCGAGGGGTACTGGACTGATATCGGGACGATCAAATCGTTCTATGACGCAAACCTTGCCTTGACGCGAACCGTGCCGGAGTTTAACCTCTATCACAACGATAAATTTATCTATACGCGCGCCCGCCTGCTCCCTGCATCGAAAATGATGGGTACCATGCTTGACAATGCAGTGATTGCCGAGGCGTGTATCAGTGAGGCGAGCCGGATAGCCCGATCGATGATCGGTATTCGTTCCCGAATCGGACGGGGTACGACAATCGAGGATTCAATCGTCATGGGGAATGACTACTTTCCGACAGAAAAGGAACTTTCAGAGAAGAATCCCAATCATCCTGTGATCGGGATCGGGGACCGCTGTTACATCAGCCAGACCATTGTGGACAAGAACTGCCGAATCGGGAATGATGTCCGGATCGTTGGCGGTAACCACCTGGAAGATGGCAAGTATGACCTTCACTATGTGGTGGACGGCATTGTTATTATTCCGAAAGAGGCGGTAATCCCGGACGGATATAGTATTTGATAGCCTGTAGAATTCAGTGATCCGGAGTTAGTCTGGCTCCGGATGAAGTGCATCTTTAATCCGGGGATTCAGTCTTCAAAGAATACCGGCAAGTTTTTTGCCGATATCCGCGGGGCTTTCAGTAACAGTAACGCCGGCGGCTTTGAGCGCTCTCTTTTTGTCTTCTGCAGTTCCCTGCCCTCCGGAGATAATGGCTCCCGCATGTCCCATCCGGCGGCCCGGAGGTGCCGTACTGCCCGCAATGAATGCGACGACAGGTTTGCTTACATGCTCCTTGATATAGGCTGCCGCCTCCTCTTCAGCGGAGCCGCCGATCTCCCCGATCAGAACGATAGCTTCTGTATCCGGATCATCATTCAACAACTTTACAGCATCCAGATGAGTGGTTCCGATAACCGGGTCGCCACCGATGCCAATTGCGGTACTCTGGCCGATGCCCTCTTTGGTCATCTGGTCCACCGCTTCATAGGTCAGGGTTCCGGACCGTGAAATCAGGCCGACATTGCCAGGCTTGAAAATCATGGCTGGCATGATCCCCACTTTTGCTTCACCCGGAGTAATCACGCCGGGGCAGTTTGGCCCGATGAGCGTAGCTCCGTGGCTCTGAACAATCTGTTTGGCGATGATCATGTCCCGGACAGGAATGCCCTCGGTAATACAGATGATCACCTTGATGCCAGCGAATGCCGCCTCACTGATGGCGTCTCCGGCAAATGGAGGGGGAACAAAGATGACGGATGTGTTGGCACCCTCTTTCTCCACAGCTTCATTGACTGTGTTAAAAACCGGCCGTCCGATATGTTTCTGCCCCCCTTTGCCGGGAGTAACACCTCCAACGACACGGGTGCCATATTCGATCATCTGTTCGGAGTGAAAGGTTCCTTCACTTCCGGTAAAACCCTGGACGACAAGCCGGGTATCATTGCCAACTAAAACACTCATGAAGAGGGTGGTTTGTAGATTATGGGGGATAAATTTTCCGTCAGGAATATACCACCCTGTGGATCATTAGACAAACCGGAAAAGGTCAGGAAAGGAGATAGATGAACTTTGCAGCTCTCAGTTTTATCCTTCCATATTATCAGGATTTCATGGGCTTTTGAAATCCTGATAAATAGTCACATTTATCTGTTTTATTGCATATTGAAAGGACATCATCTAATATACTGCCGTAATATCGGGCTCGGGGATTCCGCTCAATTGTATGTTATAGCAACTTCACGAATACTACCTGAATCTTAATTAGCCTATATAATTTCCA
>JBBDRW010000011.1:0-2034 GCA_040905265.1 Balneolaceae bacterium
AGGTTTCCCGAGGGGTCGGGACGACTGCGTTGGAGGTTTCTTGAGGTGTCGGAATGGCTGTCCCAGAGGTTTCTTGAGGAGAAGTAGTTGTGGTGTTGCCAGGGGTGGGGGGTTTGGATGGTTGATTGCGAAATAGCGGAGCCTGAGTAGTGGAGGTGTCGGTTTAGGGGTGTAGTGGTTGCCCAGCGGAGATAGAGTTCCATGGGGTCGCCGGGATAGAGAGCGTAACTTTGTTGAACGGTTTGGGTGACTGTTACATGATCCGATACGTCCGTTGTATCCTGCCTTTGGTGTGCGGTTTGGGTTTCTGGTATTTGATCCGTTTTATCCGGGGTATCGTCCTCTCTGACCGGAGTCTGAATGGGTTCTTTTTCTGTTGTGATCCTTTCCGGAGATTCCTCCTCTTGTTGAGAAACATCAGAGTCATCTGCGCCTAATGCAGCCCAATCCAGGGGTTTTTCGCCTGATATTAAAGCGATCAGCTCATTTGCATTCCGGCGTTCGAGTGAGAGTAACAGATCTCTGCCGTTTTGATCGGGATAAGCCCCGGTAAAAAATATTTCATCTTCGTTATGATGAAACACAAAACCGATTCCACGATTTAGTGTCAGTTGCCGGATCGACTGAAAAAGTCCGGAGTCGTAGAGCTGATTTAAGTCGGTATGTGAGAGGCCATCTCCAAAGAGTGCCAACTCAACCCGGCCGGTTTCAGGTTGTGCAAGGGCGAATGAATCCACGGGTGCTGTTAGATGAAAACGCACCACATACCCGAGGCCGTCGGCTCGTTCAGCGATGGAGACTCGCTCCAGTTGATTCTGAGCACATGTCTCGTTTGCACCGAACATGAACAGAAAAATAAACCCAAGATAGATTCCTATCAGCGGAGTGCAGAAAACCCTGTCGGCAACCGGTAACTTCTTATGAACTTGCTGCCTGATTGGTCTGTTTTTCCGATTTGCAATCCTTGAGCAAAGATTTATGATCGAGGTAAGTTTATTAAAAATATCCCTCATCTCAGCCACCCGTTGATCTGTTTTCGCAGGACAAGTTCAAAGCGGGTGTTTCCCAGATCATTCCCAACCAGGTTATTCTCGTTGAAGATGATGCTCTGCTCGATTGCCGTTTCTATTTCGATGCCGTGGCGGGCAAATAAAGTAGCCCTGATGCCTGCCATCAACTCCACGTTACGCACCTCCCACCTTTCTACACTTCGGACATTGGCCGCCTGAATCTGTGGGAAAAACTGATCCAGCCGGGAGTTGTGATAGGTAATCCGTGCGAATGTGAGGCCAAGGCGGCCTTTTGGATCGTAGAGATCTGCGGTGAGCATCTGCACATTGGCCCCCGGGCCATAAGCGGTGCCCATTATCTGTCCGCGGTTGGTAAAACCGACGACCTGCTGTGCATGAGTATACCATCCCCCCAGATTAGCGTTGCCGCGGGTGAGGCTCGCGCGGGGGGTTTCGGACTGCATTATCTCAACCCCGACGGCCAAAAGCCGGTTCTTTGGAAGATGAATACTTTTAAGCATCCCCATCAGATAAGCACGGTGGTGATCAGGCTGCGCCCGAAGATCGCGCAGGTCTACATTGTGATCGTTCCGGCCATATTCGGCGTAGAATTCAAATCCGGAAGCCGGGAAAACCCATCGTGCAAACACAGAGGCGACCTGATTATCCGGATCGTGACCGGATGGATTATCTTCACTCTGCAACCCGACACGCACTGCCGCTTCAAAGATTTTGGAAACCTGATCCCGGTACTCCCCAAAATCGGACGGGTATCGATGAAAAAAGGTACGTATTGCCCCAACCGAGAGACCGGGGCCAAATTTTGGGGAGTAGCTGAGCATCAGTGAGTTGATGGAGTGTGTGTCGTAAACATTTTCATCATAATAATCTGATTTGCGGACACCCCCGAAAATGTAGGCGATTTCGACATTGCCAATTGCGGTCTCCCAAGGCTTGAATGTGCCCAGGCGCAGGTGCAGAAAGCCGGGGGCGTTGTATCCGAACTGGAGCGAGTTGTGAATAC
>JBBDRW010000012.1:0-2034 GCA_040905265.1 Balneolaceae bacterium
TTCTGAAAAACAGAGCCTCTTTGACTATCTGCCAGACGATACACTGGTTCTGCTCCATGAACCCGACCTCATCAGAACTGAAATTGCCCGGTATATGGAGGAGGCCGAGAAGATCTACACAGAGAAGAAAGATAGCAGCCTGGTGCTCCCTGAGCAGGAATACCTTTCACCCGGAGAGCTGGAGGAATCCCTGAAACGGTTCCGGCTCCTGCTCTCGGGCACCTTTCGTGAGACGGCAGAAAACGGAGCGGAATCGCTGAAGATTACGAGCGCGCCGCATCCACAGTTTAATGGCAGTTTCAAGCTGCTTCGCTCCTGGATTGAAGAGAAAACCCTGGAAGGCATGGAGATTATCATCCTTTGCGAAAACCAGAATCAGCGGGAGCGGTATGAGGAGCTGCTTGGTGAACCGACAGACAACTTCCGGTACCGGATCGGTGTTTTTGTCCTGCACGAAGGCTTTCTGATGCCGGAACAAAAACTGGCCATTCTGACCGATCATCAGATCTTTAACCGGTATCACCGGCCCCAAATCAAACGGCGAAAGAGCCATAAAGGCGGAATCTCATTCAAGGAGCTGAAAGATCTGAATGTGGGCGACTACGTGGTACATGTCGACTACGGGATCGGGAAATTCGCCGGTTTCAAAAAGATCAAGGTAAAAGATGTGATACAGGAGTCAGCGGTTTTGACCTACCAGGGAGACTCCACCCTGTATGTAAATGTCTCCAGCCTGCACAAACTCAAAAAGTATTCCGGAAAAGAGGGTGCCGCGCCGCGGATTACAAAACTGGGATCCGGGGAGTGGGCCCGGAAAAAAGCGAAAACCAAATCGAAGGTAAAGGATATTGCACGGGAGCTGATAGAGCTCTATGCGAAGCGGAAAGCGAAACAGGCCTATCAGTTCTCCCCCGATACTCCCTGGCAGATGGAGATGGAAGCCCGTTTTGAATTTGAAGAGACTCCTGACCAGCTGAAAGCGATTGAATCTGTAAAAGCGGATATGGAATCAGACCAGCCCATGGACCGGCTGATCTGCGGGGATGTTGGTTTCGGGAAAACAGAAGTCGCAATCCGTGCGGCATTTAAAGCGGTCATGGACCAGAAACAGGTAGCTGTACTGGTACCAACCACGATTCTCGCCGACCAACACTGGAAAACGTTCGCTGATCGAATGAAAGATTTCCCGGTCCGGGTCGAAGTACTCTCCCGGTTTCGCACAGCTGCCGAGCAGAAAGAGATTGTAAAAGAGGTGAAAAAGGGAAATGTCGATATTCTGATCGGTACCCACAGGATCGTCTCAAAAGATGTCGAATTTCACGATCTCGGCCTGATGGTCATCGATGAGGAGCAGCGATTCGGAGTCTCCGTAAAGGAGAAACTCAAAGAGTTCCGGGCAACGGTAGATGTTCTGACCATGACGGCAACTCCGATCCCCCGAACCATGCAGTTCTCACTGATGGGGGCTCGTGATCTGAGTATCATCAATACACCGCCGGTCAACCGGCAGCCTGTCTATACGGAGATCCACAGTTTCAACCAGGAACTGATCCGGGATGCCATTCTTCAGGAGATCTCCAGAGGCGGACAGATCTTTTTTGTCCATAACCGGGTAAAGAATATTGAAGAGGTGGCAGATATGATCCGTCAGCTCGTTCCCGACATCCGGGTCCGGTTTGCGCATGGACAGATGACCTCTGCCCGTCTGGAAAAGATTATCCATGACTTCTATAACCACAGGTTTGACGTACTGGTCTCCACCAACATCATCGAGAACGGCATTGACATCCCGAATGCCAATACCATTATGATCAACAATGCAAACCACTTCGGGCTTTCAGAACTGCACCAGCTTCGCGGACGGGTCGGACGATCCATGCGAAAAGCGTTCTGTTACCTGCTGACCCCGCCGGTCAACAGGCTCACAGCTGAAGCTCGAAAAAGACTTCGGGCACTGGAAGAGTATTCCGATCTCGGATCCGGGTTCAACATTGCCATGCGGGACCTTGATATCCGTGGAGCCGGCGATATACT
>JBBDRW010000013.1:0-2019 GCA_040905265.1 Balneolaceae bacterium
TGTACTTATTGCCGGATTAACATTCACTGCCTGTAAGGATTCCTCTACATCTGCTTATGATGATGAAGTAATCAATCAGGAATTACAAGCAATGAACACGTCCACAGCTAATACTGGAATCACTAATGTTTATATCAGTGATAACACTGCTGATACTTATGATCCACTATTTCCAGCTACAGCAGATCCTAACTGGGAAAGTGTAGTTTGTAAGCAAAGTAATGACTTTGGGATTGCAGCCACATGGAGTAATCCACATAAAGCCTTTCAGGTTACACAAGATCCTAGCCCCAATGGTTCTCCACATGACTGGGAATCCAATACATTCGATGCTTATTGGATAAATACTGTAAATGATATGGATAGCCCTGATACCAAAGATATCAACGGGAATAAAGGTCCGGGTGGGGTAGCCGGGCAAGATGAAAACCCAGGTCATAACTGGACACGTTACGAAAAACAAGTTGCCGGAGATGGTAGTTTTTCATTACAATTATTAGCTGATAACTGTTCTTGGGTATATATAGCAGATGAAAATGGAAATGACCCTGAGCTTGTAGGTTACCAAGCCGTTACGAGTACACCTGGAAATTATGGAGTTGAGTTGAATGGAGATCATACATTAATATTCATCATATATGATGGTGGCGGATCAGCTGGTGGTAAATTTCGTTTAGAAACTACTGAGAACCCTCCACCTCCAATTGCCCCCGAAATGATCACGCTTACGGGACTCATCCGAGACTTCAAGCGTTACGACCAGCCGGACGGTCATCCAGACTTCCAAAACGATGCCCAGTGCTGTGCTCTCGAGACGGGGATTGTACAGACTGCACTCGGATCCGACGGCAAGCCAGTATATGCCGGTGGGAGTAGCACAACCACGAGCAACGCAGACAACTTCAATCAGTGGTACAACAACGTTGCCGGTGTGAACCAGGGTGCCACCCACGATTTCGTCCTTAAGCTCCAGGACGATGGGACGTACACGTTCAGCGAAGGAGGGTACTTCCCAATTGACAATGAGCTCTTCGGTAACCAGGACCTCAGCCACAACTACCACTTCACCACTGAGATCCATACGACGTTCACCTATAACGGCGGAGAGACGTTCACCTTCACGGGTGACGACGATGTATGGGTGTTCATCAATGGGCAACGCGTGATCGACCTGGGTGGGATCCATGGGCCGGAAAGTGGCAGCGTGGACCTCGATGATCTCAATCTGACGGCGGGACAGGACTACCCGCTCGACATTTTTCAGGCCGAACGGCGCACTTCCGGTTCGAGCTTCGCCTTCGTCACAACGCTCCAACTCGTTTCTGAGGATCCGGAGCCTGTGAATAACGCTCCTGTAGCTAATGCCGGCGAAGACCAAACTCACGAAGCCACAGGCCCGACTACCGAGGTAACTCTGAGCGGATCTGCAACGGATGCCGACGGCGATGAGTTAACCTATGCATGGTCAAATGGTGACTCCGGCGCATCTACTACCTTAAATCTTGGAGTAGGAACATATACATTCACCCTGACAGTAACCGATGAGAAAGGGGCAACCAATTCTGATGAAGTGACGGTTGAAATTACGGATACAACTGCGCCTGTTATTAGTTATAGCAGGATAACCGATATCTTGTGGCCGCCAAATCACAAAATGGTGCTGGTAGTAACGGGAATATCAGCTTCAGATATTGTGGATGAAGCCACTGATGTAACGGTGACTGTAGAAAGCAGTCAGCCCGCTAATGGAAAAGGAGATGGTAATACAGATACTGACTACGAGATCGTAACAAATTCCGATGGTACAATTGACGTATATGTCCGCTCCGAACGAAGCGGTAAGGGAAACAGTGGCAGAACCTACACGATATCCATGAGCACTGTGGATGATGCCAAAAACGATTCCTCAGATAGTTTTGAGGTACATGTAGCTCATAATAAGGGGCGCGGCAGATAGATAGAGTTTTTCAGTTGACCCTGACTGATTAAATAGTGAGAGGCATTCGTGAAAACGGGTGC
>JBBDRW010000014.1:0-1990 GCA_040905265.1 Balneolaceae bacterium
TTCGCCCAAAGCGAATTTAACGGTGCGTTGCGCATCCTCAATAATAAGATTTTGAGAGAGGGAGCCCCACTTCATTTTTACATGAACATTTTGTCCGCCAATGGGATTTGCAGAGCCGTGCATTACGTGAGCGGTTGTTAAACCACCTGCAAGTTGCCGATACATCCAGATGTTATTGATATCGAGTACATCGCCCATTCTCACTTCCGGTACAATGGCATTTCCGACCTCATTCACCCCATTCACTCCGGAGTGTAAATGAGCGTCAATCAGTCCCGGAGTCACATGTTTTCCGGTTCCATCTATTACCACTGCATTTCCCGGAACGCGTAAATCCTGACCCACTTCAGCCACCTCTCCTCTATCGATCAGCAGATCTGCATTTTCCAAAACGCCGGCCTCACCCATCGTCCAAATTGTCGCATTTTGAATTAAAACATAACGAGGTTGATCCGGAATAGATGCACGTCCATATTCCATGGAAGGTCGAATCGTTGCTATGTTCAGATTTCTCGCTCGTTTTTCATCCGGCTCCTTTACTTCCTCCTCAAATTTTGCAACTCTCACAGCGCTCCACTGAACTCTTTCACTTCCCGGTACTTCAGCCCATCCATTGAGCTGATCCTCTGAAACGGATGCTGTTAATCGGATTAATCCATAAATTTCGTACACATCCCCATCAAAATCCGCCCTAAAACGACGAGTCCCATCATCAGAGGCTACACTACTCAGATTAGCTTCTATGCCATCGATCATAATCGTTCCTTCCAGTTTTCCGGATCTTGTTGCTGTGATAGACATGGAAGCTTCAACGGATCTGTCAGAGGAAGTTAGATTCCAATCACCTCTGACATCGATGACGTTATCAGAATTGATATTGAAACGGTCTCCATCCACCCAGACATCCATGATACGGGTCTGATCTGCAAAAAGATCGCCATCAGTGATTACAAAATTGGCCACTTTACCCGTTGAGATCGATCCGTGGGTTGATTCGATCCCAAGAAGCTGAGCCGGATTTTGGGTCAAGGCTGCCAATGCAGCTACCGAATCGAGTCCGGCAAAGACCGCTTCACGCAGATTTCTTAAAAAATGGGTTTTATTCTCCAGGCCGTCGGTTGTAAATGAAAAGGATATTCCGGCTTCGCTCAAACGTGCTGCGTTTTCCGGAGCCAGATACCAATCTCTTAGCGCGCTGAGATCCTCATTAAGCGCTTCCTCCGGTGAATCCACTTCCGGTACATCCGGAAATGCAAGAGGCAGAATCAGAGGAACTGATTGTTCCGACAGTACATCTATCAGTTTATACTCGTTTCCATTTCCTTTAATCCAGGGAGTGATATTAAATTCATCAGCAAATCGAAGAGCTCTCAGAATCTCTTCGTCACTATGTGTAGAAAACAGAATGGGTTTTGTGCCTCTTACAACGTCTCTAAGTGCGGCTAGCGGTGCATTCGATTCAGGGCGCTTTAATCCACGTGGATTATTTTCAAAGGCCTGATGTGCGCGATCATACCAATCTGCATCGTAAAGAGTTTGGCGGATCAATGCAACTACACCGGTTTGTGAAGTTGGATATCCATATCCAAATTCCGAACTTCTGGACAGTGAAGCAGATTGCGTTACATCACTTCTAACGAGCCGATTGGCAACCGACCCTTCGCCAAGTTCTACCACTGCAGCTGCGCCGCGGAATATTCCAAGCGGTGGAGCGCTCAAAGCTGTAGTAAATCCTTGTGAACGAAGATCACTGCTTCCATCCTCTACCGGGTTAAATTCATCAACGGCGTTGAGATGTGCCCTCAGTTGAGGATTCCATGATTGAGCGCCCCGATCGAGTTCGACTCTGGGGTCTTTCATGCCTACATCAGAAAAGGCATTGATGAATCCCGGGTAGATCGTTTTTCCCGCCAGATCCCAAACACGGGCATCAGCAGGTATCGTCACATTGTTTCCAACCGCTTCAATAATTCCGTTTCTAATAACCAGT
>JBBDRW010000015.1:0-1946 GCA_040905265.1 Balneolaceae bacterium
CCCACAAACTTCAAATATTTTATCCCTGTTCGCTGCTGTCTTGTTCATCCAGAGCTGCGATACCGGACTCGAACCCTCCTCCGCTGCCCCCGACCGGTACCATCGTGGGAACGGTTGAATACGAAGGGGAGTGGCCGCCGGACCCAATAACAAATTCCTATTAATCAAAAGAAAAAATTGTTTCGTAATCGACTCTACGTCATTTTAGTGGCGTTCATACTCATTCTTCTGGCGGCTATTTTCCTTCTGCAGGATCTGTTTGAGGTCGACAATGTGGTCGAAATGGAACGGCGTTATCTGGCAGTTGATACGTCGTTGCACGCTGGTCTTGAAAACATGGAACTGGTGATGGGGCAGGCCCGGGATCCCCGGAAAATATTTACACAATTCGAGGATGAATGGGAGGCAGAGAACCGCCTTCGATATGGATTCTTCGGTAGTGTGATCCGGGATCATGAGGGGAAGTTTCGGGCATATTATAAGGTCGGATCCGGTGAAGGAGGGGTTGCGACAGCCGTGGCCCTGAGTCTCGATGGGATACACTGGTACAAGCCGAAATTGAACATCGCTCCGAAGCTGATCGATCATCCGAAAAGTAATCTCATCTACATAGAGCCTCATCCCGCGATGGATGAAGGTTGGTACGGAGGTACTCATGCATTTTACGATGAGAATGCTCCAGCGGAAAGCCGTTACAAGCTGGCCTGGAGAATTGGGCGGGAACTTTATGTTGCCACGTCGTCAGACGGATATCATTTTGAGACCCAGGGTCGTGCAGTGGTGTATAAGGCAGATACGAATCATTCTTATTTTTTCGATTCATTGAGGGATGAATACGTGATCTACGGGCGTGTTAGAGGGAACTACTGGGATACCCATCGGGAAATTGACAGACGTGGGGTTTCCTTGCATCGGTCAGACAGATGGGATGCCACCCCCTGGCCGGAAGAGACCACCGGACAGATCATTCTTGATCCGATGGATATATGGGATTATGACCGTCATGTGAAACCGGATTTGTATGCTCCCAATATCCAGGTATATCACGAACAATATATCGGATTGCCGACGACTTTTTTCCGGGATGACAGGAGAGTCCCTGCCGAACGGCCGGATAGAATAACCGGCCCGATCTATCCGATCTTTATGCATAGCAGGGATGGTATTGATTGGACATTTCCCGACAAGGATCACTCCGTAATCGAACTGGAATCTTTTAAGCGACGCTCTTCCTATCCGGATCGATCTTCTGATGAGAGAGAAGTGGGACAAATAAACGCAGCCAGCAATCTGATTGAAACCGATGATCAGTTGTTGATTTATTTTTTACATCGGGATGATACTCATTACGAAGCGGTTGGTGATGAAGAGCGGGCGCTGTATGTGGTATTCATGCGGAAAGACGGGTTTGCAAGTCTTCGTTCACAAAACGGTCAAACAGGAATATGGCTGACACCGGTATTGACTTTGCCGGACTCTGCAGCCCACCTTCGGGTCAATGCGAATGTAAAGGGTTCTTTAAAAGCTGAAGTCCTGGACGCTTCAACCGGAGAACCGGTCGATGGATTTACCGTTGAGGAATCCCGGCCGTTTCGGGGAGACAACACCGCTGCCCGGATGTCATGGAAAACCGGAAAGATGAGCGAACTTGCAAATCAGAATATACAGCTTCGTTTCTATCTGAACGATGGGGAGATCTACAGCTTCAATTGGTTACTGGTCCGCCAGCCGGCGGACCAATAACTACCCCCGAGGGGTAAACGCCTGGATGCCGGTGATTTCGCGTCCGAGGATGAGGCCATGGATATCGTACGTACCTTCGTAGGTGTTCACCGATTCGAGATTCACCATATGATGAATCACCCGGTATTCGCCTGTTATGCCGTTCCCGCCGTGCATATCTCTGGCAACCCGTGCGATATTCAGGGCGGTATTCACATTATGGC
>JBBDRW010000016.1:0-11845 GCA_040905265.1 Balneolaceae bacterium
GGAGACATCGGAACTTCCCTGTATGATCTATAACATTCCGGGGCGGACCGGTGTAAGGGTACCGCCTCAGGTGATCCGTACCATTGCGGGGCACCGGAACTTCTGGAGCGTGAAGGAGGCGAGCGGCAGCATTCGTGAGTATCAACAGTTTCGGCAAGAAGTACCTGAGGTGCCTCTGTTCAGCGGGGATGATGGCCTGCTTCCCTATTTTGCAGCCGCCGGTTGCCGCGGCCTGATATCGGTTGCGTCGAATGTCTGGCCTGAAGCGACCGGCCGTTATGTAGAGATCTGCCTGAACGGTGATCCAAAACAGCTGTTTCCGTTGTGGAAACGGGCTACGGAGATTCTCTTTTCCGCATCCAACCCGATTCCTGCCAAATCTCTTCTCAGGGAGAAAGGGTTGATCAAAACGTCTGTGCTGCGGCCCCCGCTTACTGACCGGGAACTCGACAATCTGGAGGAGCTGCTCAATCTTGATAATGAAATTTCTAATTGGTTACTTACACAAAAATAGGGACAGATGGACTGGAAACTTGCGTTAGATAAACTGGAAACCGGAGAATTAAGAGCTGCCGAACCGTCTGGAGAGATCTGGATAGCCAATAAAGAGGTAAAGAGTGCGATTCTCGCAGCTTTCAGAGCGGGTGAAAATGTCTCCTATAAACAGAATTACACCGGGTTTGTGGACAAACACAATCTTGCACCACAGGCTTTCAGTCCGGAGAATGGAGTGCGGCTGGTACCCGGCGGCTCGTCCGTACGCCGAGGTGCTTTTGTGGCTTCGGGAGTCATTATTATGCCGCCGGCATTTGTCAATACAGGCGCGTATGTTGATGAGGGTACGATGGTGGACAGTCATGCGCTTGTCGGGTCCTGTGCACAGATTGGAAAACGGGTTCACCTCTCGGCAGGTGTTCAGATCGGCGGTGTATTGGAGCCGGTAGGATTGAGCCCGGTCGTCATTGAAGACGACTGTTTTCTGGGAGCCGGTGCTGTAGTGGTTGAAGGGATTCTGGTTAAGCGGCGTGCGGTACTGGCACCGGGAGTTGTCCTTTCTCGAGCTGTTCCGATCTATGACTGTGTAAACGAGACAATATTGGAACGGGGTGCTCCCGTTCCGGAAGGGGCTGTAGTCGTTCCTGGAACACGGCCCGCCTCCGGCAAATGGGCAAATGAGCAGGGGTTAAGCCTCGCCTGTCCATTGATCGTCAAGTACCGGGATAAAGGAAGTGATGCGAGCCTGGAGCTTGAAGAGGCACTCCGTTAAATTTTTTATTGTAAGGAATGGCAGTTTTATGCATCATATATCATATACTCCTCTGAAGGAGGCAAAGCCTCTCAAAAGAGTATGATTGAGATGACATCAGTGTCATGTCAATTGTGCGATGAGGGGAAATATCGAGGATTGGCACCGTATGAGTTTGGTTTGCATGACACTTGATCTGATGAATATAACAGGGTGGTGCAACGATTCCGGAGCTATAATTTGAAACTATAAACCAACAGGTAGAATTAATATGAGCAGTTCACTGAATAAGGCAATGATCATAGGGAGGCTGGGCCAGGACCCGGAAGTGCGATATACGCAGTCGAATACAGCTGTCGCTACTCTGAATCTGGCAACCAATGAACGATTTAAAGACCGGAACGGAGAATTTCAGGAACGAACAGAGTGGCACCGTGTGGTCGCCTGGGGCCGCCTGGCTGAAATTTGCCAGGAATATCTGAAAAAAGGGTCCCTGGTCTATATAGAAGGGCCGATTCAGACCAGGGAGTGGGAAGACAAGGATGGACAGAAACGATATACCACTGAAATCAAGGCATTGACGATGACCATGCTTGACAGCCGTGGAGATGGAGGCGGCGGGGGAATGCAGAACCGTGGCGGCGGAGGCCAAAAGAGCAGCAGTGCCGTAGATCTGGACGATTCGTTTGACGACATGGACGACGACCTGCCGTTCTGAGGCTCTTTTCACGGAGATGAACCTTATTTTCAAACTTGGTTTTCGCAGTTTATGTAGATTTGAGGAATCCCTGGCCATGTTGAGTTTTAACCAAATACCCGGTTTTTGGAATCATTAGACGAACCTCCCAGTTACCTTCTCTTTACCTTTCTGAACGCAGCTGACCAGGCTGCTGCCCTGGATCTGCTGAGTACAACAGATATTGTCCTTTACCTGATTATTATGGTTTCGGGGCTTATCCTGAGCGCTCTCTATTCCGGATCGGAAATAGCTTTCTTTTCTCTTGTGAATCAGATGGACAAGCTGGACAGGGATCAAAAACCTGGCGGAAAGGATATGAAAATCATCCGGATGCTGGAAAAACCTCGTCGGTTGCTTGCCACAATCCTGATTGGAAATACCTTCTCCAATATTGCCAGCTCCGTATCTGCAGCTATTCTGGCCGGAATGCTCGCTTCCTGGTTTGCCATCCCGGAGATTCTGGTATTTGCGGCTGAGGTTCTTGTTATCACCTTTATGATTCTCATTTTGAGTGAGATTACTCCGAAAATTATTGCAATCAACAATCCGCTGAAATTTGCACGGAGGTTGTCTGGATTTATCTATGCTCACTTTCTCTTTTTTACGCCAGTTTCCCGGCTCATAGCGGAGAGTACTCTTGCACTGGAGAAACACCTCCCGAAACCGCCAAACAAGATGACAACGGATGATTTGAGAACCATGGCCGAAGTGAGTGAAATATCGGGCTCCATCAAGGGGGATGAGCGGGAGATCATCGAAAATGTCATTGAATTTGGCCATACCCTTGTCCGGGAGATCATGACGTCAAGGGTGAACATTGTTGCCGTATCGATTGATCACTCTCTCCGGGATGTTATCTCACTTATACAGGATAAGGGCCTCTCGCGAATGCCGCTCTATGAGAATGACCTTGATACCATTCTTGGTGTAATCTACGCGAAAGATGTACTGCCTTATATCAATTCGGACCTGGATACATCTACAATAAATTGGAAGAGTATTGGCAGAAAGGCGCTCTTTATCCCCTCGACCAAAAAACTGGATGACCTGTTGCGGGACTTTCAACAGGAGAAGACTCACCTTGCAATTGTCGTTGATGAGTATGGTGGTACGGAAGGCCTGGTTACACTGGATGATATTCTGGAAGAGATTGTCGGTGACATGGGGGATGAATATGATGAGAATGAGGAGAAACTCTTTTCACGCTTTAAAAACGGGGTTTATATCTTTGATGCGAAAATTGATCTGGATGATATGGAGGAGATCCTTGATTGTGATATCACTTCCAGTGAAGATGAGTTTGAAACACTTGGCGGCCTTGTTTATCACCTGACCGAACGAATTCCAAATATCGGAGAAAGGATTACCTACAGAGGGCTTGAGCTGACTGTACACTCTGTTCGTAACAACCGGGTCAAAAAACTCCGTGTCAAGGTAATTCCCGTTACAAATGAACCATCCAAAGCAGAACTGAACTGATGCTTGCCCCTCCGGAAAACTCTGCGGATTGTCCTGAAATCCTGCAGAATGTATCCCTTAAAGAGTGGAATACACTGCGGGTGGAAGCGTGGGCGGAACGGTTTGTTACTGTCCAAAGCGAGGCGGAGATCAATCAGTTGAACAGTTGTGAGAAACTTGCCCGTGAGCATCTCTGGATACTGGGTGGTGGGAGCAATGTTCTTTTCAAAGGGGTGATCCGGAAATTGATTATCAAAAATGAGATCCCTGGCATCACTCTTCAGGAAACAGATCAGAATGAGGTACTGGTTACCGCCGGAGCTGGAGAAAATTGGCACGAACTGGTCACCTGGTGTGTTGAGAACCGTTATGGTGGAATCGAGAATCTTGCCCTGATTCCTGGTACGGTAGGTGCGGCTCCGATACAGAACATCGGTGCGTATGGCGTTGAGCTTTCCGGGGTATTTGAATCCCTGCGTGCTTATGATATTCAAACCGGCAGTTTCAGGAAGTTCGGGGTGGATGAATGTCAATTCGGTTATCGGGACAGCTGGTTCAAACGGCAAACAGAACCCCGGTATTTGATCACCTCGGTAACACTCAGGCTTCAGAAACCGCCTCACGCTGTCGAGTCGGGTTACAAATCGTTGCAGGAGTGGTTGACACGTGAGAGTATCGCGGAGCCGGACATCGCGGATATCTATCGTGGTGTCGTGGCTATCCGCTCACAGAAGTTGCCCGATCCCCGTATACTGGGGAATGCCGGCAGCTTTTTCAAGAATCCGATTGTCACCAGGGAGAAGTTTGGGGCTCTCGGAAAAAGGTTTGACGAGATCCCGCACTATCCGGCCGGAGAGGGAGTTGTGAAACTGCCAGCCGGCTGGCTGATCGAACAGGCCGGCTGGAGAGGTAAGAGATCGGGACGTGTCGGGACATATGAACACCAGGCCCTGGTGATTGTAAATCATGGCGGTGCAACCGGGAGCGAGGTCTGGGAGTTTGCAGAAGCGATTCGCCAGTCTGTTCAGGAGCAATTCGGAATAGATCTGACTCCGGAGGTACAGGTAGTGGGAGATTCAGATGAGTTCTGATTCAGCCAACTATCTGACAGGTTACCTGGTCCGTCAAGCTGCGTCTTGTCCGTTAAAACTCTTCTATTACCGGAAGTTTTGTGACATTGATTCAGGCGGGGGGTATAAGAACGAAACGAAAAAAGTGATCACTGAAGCGGTTTCGGTGCGATACCCGGGTGGAAAACGGGCATCCGGCACACACCAGAAGGCTTTGGAGCAGACCCGTGAATGGCTTCAGGAAGAGAATGTTACGATTTATGGAGGTGTCGTTGCCCGTGAGGGATTTCATGCACGCTGTCCAATTCTGGTAAAACGCGGAAACCAGATACTGCTCATTCAGGTACACGGCCGAATATGGAGAGGTGGGCCGCCTGTAGTGACTCGGGATTCGATAGAACGGTTTGGGATGACCGAATATCTCCGGGAGGCCAGTTATAAAACGTGGCTGATTGAATCGATCTGCCCTGAGTGGACGGTCGATGTGCGGTTCTGCTTTCCTAGCCGCGACTTCCACTCTGATACAGATCTCCTATACCAAAAGGTGGCATCCCTCCGGTATGAACCATTTTCGGATCAGTTGCAGAACCTTTTTGTGGAAGTACCCGCCGGCCCACTGGTCGGCAATGTTATCAACAGTGATCTGTCACTTCCATGCCATCCGTTTTTTCAACAGGTTCCATTTGTTGAGCAGATTCGGTGGATGCTGAGGAATCTTCGGGGACAGGAGAGGGCGCCGTTTCAGATTACCAGGGCGTGTACAGGTTGTGACTACCGAATTGGCCCGGAAGAGACGGCGGAGTCAGGTTGCTGGAATGATCATTTGAGCCGTGATGTAGATCAGCCGGATCTCCATGTCTTTGACCTTATCGGACACGGGAACAGAGAGGCAGTTTCCGGGGATATCTATTTTCAGGAGAGGGCAGAGCCCCCTTCCGGCTATGACAGTCTGGAGGCGGTTCTGGATCAGAAGCAGGCGGTGATCACCATGGATCAGCGGCGTGCTCTCCAGATCTTGTCCGCCAGAGGCGAAAGGGTGCCTGCCCAATGGTTGAAAACAAAGCTGGTTCAACGTATTCAATCACTGGCTCGGCCACTCCACTTTATCGATTTTGAAGCTGCCAGTACGCTCATACCGATGTCTGCCGGCTCCTCCTGTTATGAAGTGGTTCTCTTTCAGTTTTCCTGCCATACTCTTACAGAAGGAGGGGAGTTGAACCATACACAGTGGGTGGACGAGGAGCCGTCTCGTCATCCGCATCCCTTACTCGTAAACAAGTTGTTGGAGATTCCAGATATCAGCCGGGGAACCATTGTTCACTATTCACCGTTTGAGAAGCAGGCACTTGAACGGCTGGCCCGAGAGCTTGAATCGGAACAATATGGAGGAAGTGAACAACCGGAACAGATGAGAAGAATCATTGCCGGCACCGAAACAGGCCAATCGGATCGTTATCTGGATCTGAGCAGGTTCGTTCGCGACTTCTATTTTAATTCGGCCATGAGAAACGGCCTGAGCCTGAAGAGTGTACTTAAGAGCCTGCTGGAGTCGAGTCGGGAGGTGCGTGAATATTGTTCACTCCCGCTTGAAATCAGTGATAAACGGTTTATTTTTGCAGGCCATGACGAGGTGGAAGTGAGGGATCCTTATCGATTGATTCAAACAGCAGAGGAGAGGATCGGGCACGGTGTAGAAGCGATGCACGCCTGGCTCTATACGAAGACTCCCCATTGTGGTGAGGAGAAGAGAGAAGAGATATTTCGGGCTCTCAGGCGCTATTGCACAATGGATACCATGGCAATGGTGATCCTTTTACGTTTCTGGGAGGGGCTGATCCGTTCGTACGAACCGGGCCATGATCTGATTCTTATGGATCCGGAAGCTCACCAAACGGAATAGTTGGTGGAAATTACTGTTAAATCAGTTTCAACGTTGAATTACGTCCGGAACATTTATCCCGGCCTTAACTATGATTCCGGGAGTATGTGGATTGTCTGAATCCGTTGATGTACCAGTGTCGAGTCAACCATAAAAGGAAAACAGAATGAAGAGAACTATACAACACTCGCTTTTTGCGCTACTGATTGTTTTTTCAACAACAGCGTGCGTAATTCAGAAGAATCCTGTTTCAGGTTCAAACCGAGCTTTCGGCTACTCCTGGAACCAGGAGAAAGAGATCGGAAGGGAGGCGGACAGTGAAATTTCTGCACAGTACGGGCTTTATGAGAATGAAGAGGTGGAAGAGTATGTAATTGCTGTTGGAGAAAAAGTTCTCGCTGAAAGTCACATGCGCCGGCCGGATACGGAGAGCCAGTTTCGTGAAACCGAATTCTTTTTCAGAGTTCTTGATTCACCGGTGATCAACGCATTTGCACTACCGGGAGGATATGTCTACATGACCAGGGGATTGATGGTGCACCTCAATAACGAAGCGCAGTTTGCTGTCGTGATGGGGCACGAAATCGGACATGTGGCTGCAAGGCATGCGTCCCAAAGAGCTCTTCGTCAGACGATAGGTCAGCTTGCGGTAGTTGGTGGAGCGGTTCTTGGACAGGAAGTTCTTGGGCTGCCGGGTGGAACGCTTCTGAATCTCAGCAGCCAGGCAGCACAACTACTCTTTCTGAGTTACAGCCGGGATGCTGAACGTGAGTCGGATGGGTTGGGAGTCGAATATTCGGCAATGAACGGATATGTATCAGCCGAGGGCGCTGCCTTTTTTACCAGCCTGAAACGGATTTCCAATCAAAATCAGCAGTCGATCCCGAGTTTCCTCTCTTCCCACCCTGATCCGGGCGAACGGGAAGCGACGATTCCGGAGCTGGCGCGTGTCTGGCAGGAGCGGGGGTACGAACAGACGATATTGAATGAAGATCAATACATGTCGGTCATCAACGGAATGATGTATGGAGAAAATCCGAGAGAAGGGTTTGAGCGGGAGGGAGTTTTCTATCATCCCGACCTGGAGTTTCAGTTCAATATCCCTTCCGGCTGGAGCCTTGTCAATCAACCCTCACAGGTTGTACTCCTCGGGCCGGGGGAAGAAGCGGTATCGATTATGAGAATTGACAGTGAGTCCTCCTCGCCACAGCAATCCGTTCAGAGGGTACTGGACAGTGAAGAGATCGAAGTGAATGAACAGGGGCCTGTAACAGGGTCTTCAGCATCGTATGCAGCGACTGCAACAGCTTCTCTGGAGGATGGGACGACTGTGAAACTATATATCCGGGCCCTCACATTCGGAGAGCGGGTCTATCTTTTTCTGAGCTATACGGAACAGAGCCGGTTCGACAATTATATGGAGCCATTTCGTCAAATTCCCTCCTCATTTGAACGGTTGACTGACCCGCAAATACTTGCTACACAACCGGTTCGGATTCGTGTTTTCAGAGCGCAGAGAAGTGGCCCGTTTTCTACGTTTCTGCCGGAGAACCTCCCTATGGAGATCCAGCCGATCGATATAGCAATACTGAACCAGGTAGAGATTGACGAGATGATTCAGGAAGGAGAGTGGATCAAAATGCCTGTCCAGGATTGAGGCAGATCGCACTGTCTTATTCTGACTCCAGACACCTGACATTCTCTCGCAGTGCGCCCGGAGTGCAGCTCTCAATGGAAAGAATCCAAAGGTCCATAACGGTACAAGTCAGATGAAAGGATTTGAGCCGGTATGGATTTTTTCTCTGGAGCCCCGCACCCCGGGCTGCTTCGACAAACTGTCTCCTGTATTCTGTTTTCTGTATTCTTATATTCCACGATCTAAACCCAATGCAATTACACAAACATGATCGAGCGTTATTCCCGTGAAGAGATGAGGGCCATCTGGTCGGACGAAAACCAATTTCAATCCTGGCTGGATGTTGAGCTGGCTGCCTGCTGGGCTTGGAGCAAACTTGGGAAAATACCTGCTGAGGATGTTGAAATACTTTACAATGATGCGGGTTTTGATATCAACCGGATCAAAGAGATTGAGAAAGAGACTCGTCATGATGTAGTTGCATTTACCCGGTCTGTTTCGGAGACACTTGGCAATGAAAAAAAGTGGGTGCATTACGGGCTTACCTCAACCGATGTCGTGGATACAGCGACCGGAGTTCGGCTTAAACAGGCCAATGCGATCCTGCGTGCAGGCATAGAGAGAATGAACAGTGTCCTGGCAGAAAAAGCGAACGAGCATAAATATACAGTGATGATGGGGCGTACCCACGGTGTTCATGCCGAACCGACTACATTCGGGTTGAAATGTGCACTTTGGTATGCTGAGATGGTCCGTAACCTCGAGAGATTCAACCATGCGGCTGATGGGGTTGAGTTCGGCAAGCTTTCCGGTGCGGTGGGTACATTCGCAAATATCCCGCCGGAAGTAGAAGCCTATACATGTGAGCGCCTGGGGCTTTCTCCTGCGCCAATCTCTACGCAGACTCTTCAGAGAGACCGGCATGCGCATTACATGTCAGTGCTGGCCCTGATCGGATCGACTCTTGAGAAGATGGCAGTCGAAGTTCGACATCTTCAGCGGACTGAACTGCGTGAAGCAGAGGAGTTCTTCGGAAAAGGGCAAAAAGGCTCTTCGGCGATGCCGCACAAACGAAACCCGGTCAGTTCAGAGAATATTACCGGATGTGCACGCGTATTGCGCGGGTATATGGTCTCTGCCTATGAAAACATCCCTCTCTGGCATGAACGCGATATATCACACTCTTCCGTAGAGAGAATTATACTGCCGGATGCGACGATTCTCCTGGATTATATGCTGACTCGGTTTGCAGGTGTCATTGAAAAACTGATGGTATATCCGGAGAATATGAAGGAGAACATGGAGCGGACCCACGGATTGGTCTTCTCTCAACGGCTGTTACTGATGCTGATCGACAAGGGGCTGTCAAGGGAGATCGCGTACGATACGGTACAGCCTCTGGCGATGAAGGCGTGGGAAGAGAAACGGTCATTTCGGGCGTTGGCAGAAGTGAACAACACGATCCGGGACAATTTGAGTGAAAAAGAGATCGATTCTGCTTTTGACTGGGCTCATCATACACGGAATGTGGATGAAATTTTTCGGCGTATTGGCCTGAATAGCGGCAGTTAAATAGTGTCCTGAGAAAACGTCAATCTCTGCGTTGAGCTCGTTCAAAAAATACTCATGTACGCTTGTACACTGCGTTTTTTTGGCCTTCGCCCGCCTTGACCTTGACGTTTTCTCAGGACACTATGAGTTTTCTTGCAGGCACCCTGTGAGCAGGTTTTTGTATAAAATTTCTGAATTCAAAAAATATTCTGATAGGGGTGACAATAGGATGTCACTACGGGCCGGTATGTTGGTACTGAAGTTTAGAAACAGATACCACAAAAACCGTTAAACTATCAGACTATTATGAAATCAGCAGCCAGTATAAAGACCAGACAACGAATGGAGCCGGTACTCAGAAAAGTATTGGCTGAAGCAGAGATCGAACATCGGCAACTGCAACGGATGTTTGAACTGATGGGGTGGGGGGAACTCCCGGATGAGCTGAAAATAGAGATCAAGGATGATGTCAGATTCTATGCAGAGGAATTGCAGGGTTTCTACTCCTCCTGCGACCCTCATGTTCAGAGACGGCGTGAAAGTGTCCACTTCTGGGTGCACTCGTACCTGGATGGCCTGTGTACTCTGGATACCGCCATCCGTTCTGTAAAGATGTGAATGTATTCTATTCAAGAAGTTCGGATCGTTTTTTCTTATCTTTACCAAAATGTAAACGAAACCGATGTTGATTGATGTCTGATTCCTCTCCTTTCGACCGAATAACGCGACAGGGCCTGACCTACGATGATGTACTTCTGGTCCCTGCCTATTCTCAGATTCTGCCACGTGAAGTGGATACACGTATCGAATTAACCCCTTCGCTGACGCTGAATATTCCTGTCATGAGCGCCGCAATGGATACGGTATCCGAGTACCGGATGGCCATTGCCCTGGCCAGGGAAGGGGGGATTGCAGTTCTACATAAAAATATGTCCATTGAGGATCAGGCAGAACAGGTTCGACTGGTCAAGCGGAGTGAGAGCGGGATGATTGTCGATCCTGTCACACTTCCCGCAGATGCAACGGTCCGGGATGCGCGCGCACTGATGAAGAAGCACAAGATCGGCGGGATTCCGATTGTTGAAGCCGGTGAGATCCTGATCGGTATCGTTACCAACCGGGATCTGCGGTTTGAACACTATGTGGACAAGAAGCTGGGTGATATCATGACCAGTGAAAATCTGATTACGGCCAGGGAGGGGACGAATCTGGAGCAGGCTGAACAGATTTTGCAAGAGTATAAGGTGGAGAAACTACCCATCGTCGACTCTGCCAACAAACTTGTTGGCTTGATTACATTCAAGGATATTGAGAAAAAGATGAATTTCCCCAACGCCTGTAAGGATGATATGGGCAGGTTGCGGGTAGGTGCAGCTGTCGGTGTGACACCCGATACCCTTGACCGGGTTGCAGCGCTGGTCGATTCGGGGGTAGACATGGTGACGGTAGATACGGCACACGGCCATTCGGCAGGAGTTCTCCGGGTAGTGAAAGAGATTCGAAATGCACACAAATCGCTCAACATTGTCGGAGGAAATATTGCAACCAAAGCTGCAGCAGAAGCTCTGGTTGAGGCGGGTGCAGATGTCGTAAAAGTTGGAGTCGGCCCCGGATCTATCTGTACCACCCGTGTGGTTACCGGAGTTGGTGTTCCGCAGCTGTCGGCAGTCATGGAGGTTGCAGCCTATACACATAAAGCAGGTGTCGGCCTGATTGCAGACGGTGGTATCAAACAGACCGGAGATATCCCCAAAGCGATCGCGGGTGGAGCGGATGCAGTGATGATGGGTTCACTGTTTGCCGGTGTGGACGAGAGCCCCGGAGAGACGATTATCTATGAGTCCAGGAAGTACAAATCCTATCGTGGTATGGGGAGCCTGGGTGCCATGAGCAGAGGGTCCAAGGACCGATATTTCCAGGATGTGGAAGATGATATCAATAAACTGGTACCGGAGGGTATAGAGGGCCGTGTACCTTACAAAGGATACCTGAGTGAAGTCGTTCACCAGATGACCGGAGGCCTTCGGGCAGCGATGGGGTACACCGGGTCTGAATCCATTCGAGATCTTCAATCCTCCGAATTTGTCCAGATATCTGCAGCCAGCTACAGGGAGAGCCATCCCCATTCTGTACATATTACCAAAGAGGCCCCAAATTATTCTGTCTCCTGACTCTTTCCGTTTTTAATATTGTCTTTCAGCATCTAATTTGGTGGCATGTGGGAACTTATTAAACAAATATTCTCTCACCGGGAAAAGGAGCTTAC
>JBBDRW010000017.1:0-11809 GCA_040905265.1 Balneolaceae bacterium
GAACCAGCCCGACTCCGAACGCAGTCAAGATGGCCAGCCGGATAAACCGGTCGGAGCCCGCCTCGGCAATCTCGCCAACCCCCGCCAGTATCAGGATCGATACCATCGCCACCGGGCCGACTGCAAGCTGGCGGGACGTTCCCAGGATCGCGTAGAGAAGGAGCGGTACAAGCGATGCATACAATCCGTAGATCGGCGGCATACCGGCCAGAACCGCATATGCCATCCCCTGTGGCACGAGCATAACCGCTACGGTTACTCCCGCACTCAGGTCTCCCGTAAACGCCTCCCTGTTATAGGATCGGAGGGTTTTCAGGATTGGGAAAAAAGAGAATACCCTTCGTCTGAATGAGTTCATATCAACGTACCATCCTCTGCCGCCGGCAGCCGTTTCAAACCCCTTTCGGCGGCCGGTTGTCTGTCGGAATGCAGGCTATGCCGTTTGAGTTCGTTTGTAATTCTCAAATGGATCATCAATCAGCGTAACCTCATACCCCTCTCGCTGAAGCAGCGCCGCAGCTACCGCCGAACGGCCGCCGGCCTGGCAGTAGACCGCCACACGGCCACCTTTCGGAACCTCTCCGATCCGGTCCAGCAACCGGGTATGGGCGATATTCACCGCACCATCTGCGTGAGACACGTCGTACTCGGAAGCCTTTCGGACATCCAGGATCACTCCATTGCCACCCGGTTCACCGAGCTCTTCAAAGGTCCGGACACGCAACGTTTCAAGCTCTCCTCCCCGTGCCTGAACCATCTGCAGATCTTTCGGCGTCACGTACCCTTCCACCTTGTCCAGGCCGATGCGGTAGAGGTCCAGGACCGCTTCCCGAAGCTTCTGCTCCTCCACAACGAGGAGGATCGACTCCCCCTCCCGGATGTAGGAACCGGCAACAGTATTGAACTGGCGGTTCAGCGGTGAGAGGATGGATCCGGGCAGATGGCCCATTGCGTACTCCGTCCGCTCCCTGGTATCGAGAATGGTATGATCCGAACTCTCCAAAGCACGGTTCAGTTCCTGCAGCGTAAGCCGTTTCGGCTGGGGCAGGGCGGCAAGCGACGGGCCGAGCTTGTTGTCCCGCTTCATCCGGGCAAAATAGAGCGGCGGCTCCGGCTGGCCCTCAAGGATGAAGGAGACAAAATCCTCTTCCGAGGTGGCCGATTTCAGTGACGGGTTGTAGCGCAGCTCATAACCGACAGTCGACTCCGGGATGGCGCCCAGCGCTTTGCCGCAGGCGCTCCCGGCGCCGTGGCCAGGCCAGATTTGCAGGTACTCGGGCAGAGTTTCGAACTCCTTCACGGATTTGTAGAGGGTTTTTGCCGACGGCTTCATCACATCTTTCTGGCCTGCCGCCGACTCCAGAAGATCCGGCCTCCCCACATCCCCGACAAACACAAAATCTCCCGTAACAATACCCATCGGCTCCTCCGCCGCGGCGCCATCCGTGATGGTATAACTCAGATGTTCAGGGGTATGGCCCGGTGTATGCCAGGCGCGAATCGTGATGTTGCCGATGGAGAAAGAGTCTCCGTCTTTCAAGAGCGTAAAATCGTATTCACTGCCCGCCAGCCACTCATACTTCCAGTCGCTCCCCCCTTCGTCCGAGGCATACACCCTGACTCCCCGTTCGGCAAACGCCCGCAGCCCGGAGATATAGTCTGCATGGATATGGGTATCCGCGGCGGCAACAATGGACAGCCCCTCTCGTGCGGCAGCTTCAATGTACGGATCAATATCCCTCATCGGGTCAATCACAACGGCTGTACCGTTCGCCTGGCAGCCGATCAGGTAGGCGTATTGCGCCAGTTTATCCTCAAAAAATTGCTTGAAATACATAGGTCTGTCTCCGAATTGGATTACACTACTTTTTATAATGTCTTCGTATCCACCAGCCGGCGGATCGCTCACTATCACTCCGCTGACGCTCCGTGGGAATCGCTTCGCTCGGAGCGCTTCGCCATCGGGCTTGTTCCAAATAACCTTCGGCGGCGCCAACAGAGAGGATCTGCAACAGCTTCCTCCCCTGAGGGCCAGACATCAATGCGGCAGCCGCTCCCGCAGAACTCCATAGGTATAGGTCCCGGCGACAGCGGCCAGAATCGGAACAATCATGACCGACAGACCGCTTCCAAGAAGAGCGAACATCGGACCGGGGCAGGCACCCAAAAGCGCCCATCCGAGGCCGAAGATTGTACCCCCGATGATATATCGCTTCATCTGTGAGGGATCCTTGGGAGGAATCGTAATGGCGTTTCCATTCAAATCCCGGATACCGAACCGCTTGATCACCTGGATCGAGATGATTCCCGTGAGAACCGCCAGGCCGATGATCCCGTACATATGGATCGAGTCAAACCGGAACATCTCCTGAATCCGAAACCAGGAGACGACCTCGGACTTGACCAGCACAAAGCCGAAGAGGGTTCCAACAACCAGATATTTAACATATTCTGTGAATTTCATGGTCTTGCAGGGTTACGTTGTCAGGATAGAATGATTGGGTAGATCAGCCAGGTCATCACCAGCCCGCCGATAAAAAAGCCGATCACAGCGATCAGGGAAGCAAACTGAAGGTCCGACAATCCCGTTATCGCATGGCCGGACGTACACCCTCCGGCATACCGGGTCCCGAAGCCAACCAGAAAACCGCCCACGACAAGAACGATCAGGCCGCCGGCTGACCCCAGCGAACTCCACTGAAACAGCTCCGCAGGAACAAGGCCGGTAAAATCACGAATACCGAGAGACTCCAGATCGGTCACAGTGGAGGCTGCCAGATGAATCGGTTCCGGGTTGGCAAAGATATACCCTCCCAGCAATCCGCCAAGAACCACACCGGCCAGAAAGGCCAGGTTCCAGCCGCCGGCCGACTTCCAGTCGTAGGTAAAGAATGCCACGCCACCAATGTTACAGGCCGCGCAGATATGGCGAAAGTTGGAAGAAATTCCGAAGAGCTTGCCGCCGGCGATCAGCAGGGCAGGGACGGTAAGCCCGATAATGGGCCCGGCCAGATACCAGGGCCAGGGTTGATACAAGAGATCTAGCATAGTGGTCGTAGTTTGGTTTTAAGGAGCCTTTGCAAGACCGTCTTTTTGCTCAATATCTTCGTTATCGGGATTTTAAAATCCTCACATATACTCAATATGCTGCGGTTTCAAAATCCCTCTGGCCTTGATCTTGACCAAAAATCCTGGTTTTTCAATGCCTCCTTCTGCACCAGTTTTTTCAAAGGCTCCATAATGAACAGACCGAAAGATAGAATATATAAAACTACTTGCCATAATCTGCTCCGGAACCGTGCCACGACCGTATATCAGGACTATTTTGTTTGAATAAACAGAAGTTCTTTACATCTTTTCTCCCCAGACCTGCTCAAACAGCCATTTCCCCATGAAGAAAACTGCGAAAAAAGCTGCCAGTAAAGTTCAGAGCCTCTTTCAGGCAGGACAGTCGAAACGCCATCAGAGAAAACCGCCCGGACAGATGCCGGGCACGGTCGTCCATACCGGGGTCCAGCGTCTGGAAGAGGCAAAAATGACAGTCTACGATTTCGACGAAGAGCACTTCGACACGATCCCGATCAGCCGGATTGAAAAATCGGAACCCTTCCTGATGAACAAGTCAAAAACCTGGATTCAGGTCTGCGGGCTGCACGATATCGAGAAGCTGACTACGGTCTGGGACTACTTTGACCTCCACCCGCTGATCCGGGAAGATATCGTAAACACCAGCCAGCGGCCCAAAGTGGAACACTACCCCAATGCCGTCTTTATGGTGATGCGGATGATTACCATACAAACCGACGGGCAGGGGCAGAACACCCTGCAGACAGAACAGATCAGTATTGTGCTGGGTGAAAGTTTCGTCCTCTCTTTTCAAGAGGGGGATGATCCCGTCTTTGCCCCGGTTCTGAAACGGCTGGAGCTGCCGACCACCCGGTTGAGAAGGCTCGGGCCGGACTACCTCGCCTACGCACTGATGGATACGATTGTCGATCACTATTTTCACGCACTGGACCTGATCGGGGAGTCGATTGAGAAGCTTGAGGAGCAGATCATCGAGGAGCCGGATCAAAAAGATCTCCAGAGAATCCACTCCCTGAGACGGGACCTCATCTTCTTCCGAAAATCGGTCTGGTCCTTCCGGGACGGAATCAACTCGATGCTGCGGGACGACCTGCCCCACATTTCCAACGAGGTGAAGGTGTTTTTGCGGGATGTCTACGACCATATGGTACAGGTCATCGACAGCATCGAATCCAACCGTGAAATGGTCTACGGGCTCTACGACATGTACATGTCCGGGCTGAGCAACCGGATGAACGAGGTGATGAAGGTATTGACGATCATCGCGACCATCTTCATCCCGCTGACCTTTATCGCCGGTATCTACGGTATGAACTTTGACCCGGTGGCGAGCCCCTGGAATATGCCGGAACTGAGCTGGTATTTCGGATACCCCGCATCCCTCCTGTTGATGCTGGTGATGACGCTCGGGATGGTTCTGTACTTTAAACGGAAGGGGTGGTTCTGATGAATCGCTTCGACTTGTGCGAATACCCTGTTCCAGGATATCGTTGCCCGGAAGCGGGGCCGGAGCGTCTTCTGTTCCGTATCGAAAACTGACCAACCCCATTACCTGAAACCAAATTAGAAACTCAAGCCTGCCATGCCTGTATCAAGAGTGCCGTACCACATCCCATTGCTCTTCACCGGAGTTCTCCTGTTTATCGCTACGGCCGGCTGTCAACCAGGCCAAGAGGCCGGCTCCGGAGCAGCTGGCGAGATCGACCGCCACGCCCTGGTCACGCGTCACAACCCGGTCATCACCCAACCGGACAGACTCTCCCCGCTCTCCCTCGGCAACGGTGAGTTCGCATTCACGGCAGACATCACCGGCCTGCAGACCTTCCCGGAATTTTACAGCCGGGACGGAGAGGAGGATGCCCCGCCTCCCGGCCCGGACGGATTTCTGACCCATGAGGGGCTGGACGGCGCCACTCCGCTTGCCACAATGTCCCAGTGGGGGTGGCACACCTTTCCCAATCCGGAGGGGTACACACTGGCCGACGCCACAACCCGTTACGATTCACATGGCCGGATGGTTCCCTATGTGAGCGGGCAGAACGAAGCCGCTGGAACCTGGCTGCGGGAGAACCCGCACAAGCTCAACCTGGGCCGGATCGGCTTTGACTTGCGCGGCCGGGACGGCAGCGAACGGCAGATCCATGAGCTGGAAAACATACGCCAGGAGCTGGGCCTCTGGAGCGGCACACTGACCAGCTATTTCGAGATCGACGGAGATCCCGTCACCGTACGTACCTGGGTTCACCCGGAAAGCGACCAGCTCTCTGTGGAGGTGGAGGCTCCCGGCCTTGATCCGGGACAGCTCGCCGTCCGGATTGCCTTCCCGTACGGCCGCGGGCTGCATGCCGGCGACCCTTCGGACTGGAGCCGGCCGGAACGCCACACGACAGGAGAGATCGAAGCCGGGCCCGAATCGATCTCCTGGCAGCGAACCCTTGATGAGGATGAGTACTACGTTCAGCTCCACTGGGAGGGTAACGGGCAGGTTTCCGAAGAAGAGAGGCATCACTACCGGCTCTCGTTTGATACCGTTGAAGAGCCCATCCGGTTTTCCATCGCATTTTCCGATAAACCGATCCGGGAGGAGTTGCCGGACGCCACCGAAACCGGAGAGGCGAGCCGGGAGGCCTGGGCTGCCTTCTGGAACAGCGGAGGGGCGATCGACCTCTCGGAGAGCCGGGACCCCCGCGCCCATGAACTCGAACGGCGCATCGTCCTCTCTCAATACCTGATGGCCATCCAGAGCAGCGGTTCCCTCCCGCCCCAGGAGACCGGCCTCACCTACAATAGCTGGTTCGGAAAATTCCACCTGGAGATGCACTGGTGGCACGGCGTCCACTTTGCCCTTTGGGACCGGCTCCCGCTGCTGGAGCGGAGCCTGCCGTGGTACAATTCGATCCTGGAGCGGGCACAACAGACAGCCGAACTCCAGGGGTATGAGGGGGCGCGCTGGCCCAAAATGGTAAGCCCGGACGGAAGGGACTCCCCCTCTACAGTCGGGGTCTTTCTGGTCTGGCAGCAGCCCCACCCGATCTATTACGCCGAACTCGCCTACCGGGAGAACCCGGAACCGGAGACACTCGAAGAGTACCGGCAGATCGTTTTTGAAACCGCCCGCTTTATGGCCTCCTACCCGGACTGGGTGGAAGAGAAAGGGGCCTATGTACTGGGCCCTCCCCTGATTCCCGCCCAGGAGAGCCACCCGGCGGAGGTGACCTGGAACCCCGGGTTCGAACTCGCCTACTGGTCGT
This sequence comes from Balneolaceae bacterium, assembly GCA_040905265.1. Classification (GTDB taxonomy): domain Bacteria; phylum Bacteroidota; class Rhodothermia; order Balneolales; family Balneolaceae; genus JBBDRW01. Next base: position 6,339 of record JBBDRW010000017.1, read on the forward strand.
ACGGCCTGGAGACCGCCCAGCTCTGGCGGGAGCGCCTCGGCATGGAGAGAGACCCGGAGTGGGATGACATCCTCGACAACCTCTCCCCCCTCCCGGAGCAGGACGGATTTTATGTAAACACCGAATCGGCGCCACAGACATTCACCGACCCGGATCAGCGGCGGGACCACCCGACCCTGCTCGGCTCCTGCGGATTCCTCCCCTGCCGGGACGTGGACAAGGAGCAGATGAGAAGAACCCTGCGCCGGGTGATGGAGAGCTGGAACTGGGACCACACCTGGGGCTGGGACTACCCGCTGACCGCCATGACCGCCGCCCGGGTGGGCGAACCGGAAATTGCCATCCAGGCACTGATGATGGATGTTCAGAAAAACACCTATCTCCCCAACGGACACAACTACCAGGACTCCAGGCTCACGATCTACCTGCCGGGGAACGGCGGGCTGCTGGCCGCAACCGCGATGATGGCTGCCGGGTGGGACGGCGGGCCGGAAACCCACGCGCCCGGCTTTCCGGATGACGGGAACTGGGTCGTGCGATGGGAGAATCTGAAAAAAATGCCCTGACAGAGTCCAATCGGCCCTCTTTACAAAAAATGACTTTCAGAATCACCAAATTTTCAGTAGCATTGGGGACAGAAGTATAAACTGTGACGGGTGAACACAATCCCTCCCTTCCATAACCAGAACGATTCAATGTCCTGGCCCTTCAACGCCCTGGCTTGATCACCATTGATTCAAGATTATGATGAAACAATCGATTTCCAGACTATGTACAGCCATTCTTCCGCTCCTGTTCGCGGGATTCTTTATCGGATGTGACTCTTCCACGTCAGAGCCGGAACCCCCAACCGTCCTGATCGTCGGCGGCCATGACTATCACGACTTCGACCGCTGGTATGACCAGGAGGACTCTGCGATTATTGCCGAAACCGGCGCGACCGTGAGCTATACCGATGAACTTGAAACCATCCTGCCGCAACTGGATGACCTGGACATTCTCTACCTGAGCAACAACCAGCTCATGACCGACCCGGAACTCCACCGCGCGATCGAAGAGTTTGTCGCAGCCGGAAACGGGCTGATCATCGGGCATGCTGCCGGATGGAATCTCTGGCGGGACGCCTGGCCGGAGTACTACAGTGACTTTATCGGCGGCAGTACCAGCAGCCACCCGCCTGTCGGCGAGTTTGAAGTCTACCTGACCGATGAGTCGCACCCGATCATGGACGGAGTCCCCTCCAGCTTCCGGATTATCGATGAGCTCTACCGCTTCTCAAGAGATGAGAGTGGCGCCGAGATGAATGTCCTGGCCATGGCAGTGGAAAATGAAGATGCCGAATATCCGGCGATCTGGACGGTAGAGTATGGAGAGGGAGACGTGGTAAACATCACACTCGGCCATGACGGAGAGTCGCATCAGCATGAGGCCTATATCACCTTCCTGAAAAACACCATCCACTGGCTGAACGGGCAATAAACAGCCCTGAAAAATAATTCTTGCCGGGGGGTGGAGGTACCCCGGCCCTCTGTACGACTCCAGGAGTCTGTCGGACTCCCAGTCAATGAATTCAGATTGAGCACCCGAATACCATCTGTGAATGTTCAATAAATCGATAGACGAAGAGCGTGCATACCTTCAGGAGATTCTCACAAAACTGGAAGATGCCTACCAGGCTGTCAACGAGAATGTAAGCAAAACGTCCAAAGCGCTTCAGGAGCAAAAAAACTACCTGTACGAAAACAAAACCGGCATGGACGCGGCAGAAAAAGCGGCCGTCAAGCAGTCTGTCAATATGCAGGCCATTTCCGGGGAGGCGGCCGTAGCCTATGAAAAGCGGCTGCTGAAACTGATGAAATCTCCCTACTTCGGGCGTATCGATTTCAGAGAGAAGGGAAACCGGAAGGCCGAACCGGTCTACGTCGGCATCCACTCGTTCTTTGACGAAGAGGAGAATGAAAACCTGATTCACGACTGGCGGGCACCGGTATCAAGCATGTTTTACGACTTTGAACCCGGCACGGCATCCTTCGAATCCCCGTCCGGCACCAAAACGGGAAAGATAGAGAGAAAGCGGCAGTACCGGATCAAGGACGGCGAGATGGAGATGATGCTCGAGTCCGACCTCTACATCCGGGACGATGTGCTTCAAAAAGAGCTGAGCCGGTCGGCCGACGACAAGATGAAAAACATTGTGGCGACGATCCAGCGGGATCAGAACGCCATTATCCGCGATGAAACCTCAAAGGTTCTCATCATCCAGGGTGTGGCCGGATCGGGAAAAACATCCATCGCCCTTCACCGAATCGCATTCCTCCTCTACCGGTTCAAAGAGACCATCGAGTCGAGGGATATCATGATCATCTCTCCAAACAAGGTGTTCTCCGACTACATCTCCAACGTGCTGCCGGAACTGGGCGAGGATACCATCCCGGAGATGGAGATGGAATCGCTGGCCGGCCATGTACTCGGCAGCAACTATACCTGTGAATCCTTCTTTGACCAGGTAAACCGGCTTCTGGAGAAGCATGAGGCGGACGTTATCCGGCGGATCGAATACAAGGCAACCGTCGAATTCATGGAGAAGCTGACCTCCTATGCCAACTGGCAAAAGCGGGAGCGGTTCAAGGCAGAAGATGTCCCGATCCGGTTCAAAACCATCCCCAAACAGTACCTTCATGCGAGGTTCAACGCCAACAACCATCTGCCGCTGATGAAACGGCACCGCGCCATTGCCACGGATGTACTGCAGAAGGCCAAACGGGATTTCAACTATGACCTGAAGGCGGACGAAAAGAAAGCCATTCGCAAACAGGTACAAGAGATGATCGGCAGCACAGGCCTGCGGGCGCTGTACGAGCAGTTCTACGACTGGGTTGGAAAGCCGGAGATGTTCCGCTATGCAAAAGGGAAGGTCTTTGAATACGCCGACCTGTTCCCTCTCATGTACCTGAAAATGCTGCTGGAAGGGGAAGAACCCTTCCGGAACGTAAAACATCTGATCGTAGACGAAATGCAGGACTACACAGCGGTACAGTATGCGGTACTGTCGAGGCTGTTTCCCTGCAACAAAACGATCCTGGGGGATGCCAACCAGAATGTTAACCCCTACAGCTCCACATCCTCCGAACAGATACAGTCGATCTTTACCCATTCACAGGCGGTTACCCTGAAACGAAGCTACCGGTCCACAATGGAGATCAGTGAGTTTTCGAAGAGAATCTCCCCGCAGGCAGACGTTGAGCCGGTGGAACGGCACGGCGAAGAGCCGGAGCTGCTGAAATTTGATACGGCCGCCGCGGAGAACCGCGCCATTCTGGAGATGGTGAAAGAGTTTGAAACCACGGACTACAGCACACTGGGCATATTGTGCAAGACACAAAAACAGGCGAAGAGACTGCACACCTATCTGACAAAGCATCTGGATGGCCTCCACCTGCTCACCCCGGAGAGTGCCCACATGAGTGCCGGCATCCTGATTACGAGCGTCCATTTAGCCAAAGGGCTTGAGTTCGACCAGGTCATCATACCACAGGCCGGCGCCGAAAACTACAAAACCGATGTAGACCAAAGCATGCTCTACATCGCCGTTACCCGCGCCATGCACAAACTGGTTCTGACCTATACGAACAGGGTGAGCGGTTTGATTGGTGGGGGGTGATTCATTGCAATTCTCCTTATTGTTCACAAATGAAGCGTGTTCACGTTACGTGAACAACCCAATTAAATGAACATAAAAGAGGAATCGTGCATTGATGAAGTGCTTTTTATTCGTATGCGTTTCCGTTATTCGTTTTTATGAAACTCAACTACCGGTTCAAGATTCTTTAACTTGTCACACGTTTCAAAATCGAGAGGTTTTTCCACATACCCGATCACACGCCGAAATGAATTTGCTTTTTCACGATCAGCACGGTTAACGGATGAGGTAACCATAACCACATAGACCCTGTGAAACTGACTGGATTCGTCCAGTAATTCCAAAAAATCCCATCCGCTCATCTCCGGCATATTGATATCCAGAAAAATGAGAGAGACCGACTCTTTTTGCTGTTCAAGATACTCCAACGCATTACTTCCCTTGTTAAACGTAGAAATATTTTCTGAAAATCCGCTTTCTCTTACTATCAGCTCATGAAGAAACAAGACTCCCGCATCATCATCTACTATCAGGACAGGTAAACTCATCTACGCCTCCCCCCCTTTATCAATTGCATCGATATCGGCAATCAGCTTCCGGATAATTCTATCCAGATTTTTGGCCGATGAGTCTATTTCATCCAATAGCTGATCTTTATCCATTCCGATTGAATCAAAGTTCTCATAATTTTTTACTACATCAACCATCCCAAGTATTTTGGACAGGGGGCCGCGTAGTTCGTGGCTTTGCACCCAGGCAACATCTTTCAACACATTGTTTTGATTTTCCAGGTCTTTCAATAAAGACTCGAGCATTTGGTTTCTCTCCTGTATCTCTGTTGTTTTCTCATCTACTTCCCTCTTGAGCTCTTTCCCCTGCTGCGATTTCGAATAAAAAAGATGAACAAAATAACCCGCTAAAAACAGGCCTGTCAGTAGTAAAGCGGTAAACCATCTGGTTTGATAAAAAAATGGTTCGACCTCAAAAGAAATAGAGGCAACTCCAGATTCTACACCAAATTGTTCTGCTGTTACTTCAAATGTATAACTGCCGGGGTTCAGAGCTGTAAAATAGGCTACATTTCTGTTCTCAACAGATTGCCATTCATCACCCAATTCACGCAACCTGTATCTGTAGTTAATGGTATGAGGTTTTTTGTAATCAAAGCTCACATAATGAATCTCTAAATTATGGACACCGGGTGGTATGGAGACATGATCACTCACACTGAACTCATTATTACCAAAGCGTATCGATGAAATATGCACTTCCATGTCTCCTTCCGCTTCAGCCAATAATGAAGGGTTTATGATGGCAATCCCCTGCATGGTCGGGAACCAAATTTCCCCGTTATTCATCTGCCAGCCGGCCGGAAACACACCTCCGTTTGTCTCATGGTTGGCCATGCCATCCGATGTATCAAATAATCTCGCATTGAGCCTTTTTTCACCTGTTTCATCATGCTTGACAGCCAACAAGTCATCAACTCTCATTCTCTGAATACCGAAATTTCCGCTTGCCCAGAGGTAGCCGTAAGAGTCCTCAATCATCCTGAAAATTCCATTGAACTGCAGGCCGTGGCTTCGATTAAACAACCGGAACTGATCCTCCTGCAAGACCAAAAGCCCCTCGTTGGTACCCGCCCATATGGAACCTTCAGGATCCTCATAAAGGCTCAAAACCATTTCTGATGACGGTCCGTGACGTATCGAATAACCGGTTGGGTTATCGTCCCGGTCCAGCTTTAAAATGCCGGCAGATGTTGTACTGAACCACATATCACCGTTACGGTCTTCAAGAATGCTGATAAATTCAGCATTCTCAAATGGAT
>JBBDRW010000018.1:0-1917 GCA_040905265.1 Balneolaceae bacterium
GCGCACGAACTGGCTGCTTGCTCTATTCTGGATTTACTTAAGCGATGATAAGCGAAATTAAGCGGTAGAACTTCTGCTTTCTCTTACGGCTTTTAGCCGTCCAGTGCTGTCAATGCAGCTCTGAAGAATAATTTTTACCGCTGATAAACGCTAATTCCCGCTTAAATACTGAAAGGTAGGGCGAGCTTCCAGCTTGCCTGACAAGCAGGATGCTTGTCCTACTTTGGATTTATTTAAGCGATGATAAGCGAAATTAAGCGGTAGAACTTCTGCTCTTTCTCCCGTATTCCAGCACCTCAGCATTTCAAAGTAGAAAAATCGGTTGATAGCCGCGAAAAAGCGCAAGATGCGCGGGAAAAGGAAAATCATGAAAGATGTCGCTTTGCATGATTGGCTCCCGTCCAGTGAGACTAAACCCGTCTAATCTCTTTCTTTTTGAGCCTCTTGAGCTTTTCGTGGCCATTCCATCTACCGAATTCAGGTTCCATGGAATCCTGCTGATCGCCCGCGAATTCAACGTGGGCTCCTGGTGACCGCATTGTCTGCCGGGTTGTCCTGCTGAAGCATCAACCAGACTTGCTTCAACCGCGGCAAAGGATTACAGCCTTCAGCAGCTTCTCGACCATCTGCTGAATATGGAACATGGCGGGAAGTGAAAGCTCATGCCCGCTCTGAAGAAGCACTCGCGCAGAGAGCCAATCTTCGTCTGCCTTTAGAAGCCATTCGTTAATTTCGTCAAGGTCGGGCATAGACGAGCTTGCCAGTGCTGACCGCTTCTCTTTCGATTGAGCTGACCCAGCAGGACCGCTTTCTAAAGACACTCTCGTGATCAACGATGATATCCTTCGAAGCATTTAAGCCGTACCAGAATCGTCAGGTTCTTCGCTCCTTCCTTTTTCGATCGTGCGTAGGAGGGTCACCCGGAACTCACCAACTCTAGCCAGAAGGCTCCGCGCATCTCCTTTGGAAATGACCGGCAAATCGCCGGGATAGCGCAACTCCACAGCAAACGGTGTCAACTCGTCGAGCAGGTCCTCGTGTAACCGCAATGCATCCTCGTCTGTTAACTGCAACAGGTAACCCAGATCGTGCTTTCGCTCGAACTCAACGGAGCACTTGATCAGATAGGCCTTGAGTAATTTTTCGGCGCACTGCTGGAGATGGAATAGGGCAGGAGTGACTACCGGCGAGTCTTCTTGAAGAAGCCATTCTGCCGACAGCCAGTCCTCTTCCGCTTTGTTCAGCCAAGTTTGAACATCGGCGGTCATCGCCTGTAGATCATTCTTCCCGTTTTCGTGACTTCGTGCTCAACAGAGCTTAACCAGTGGGATTTCTTATCAAAATTCGTTTGATGACGAACGATCACATCCTTCGGAAAACGAAGGTCGCGCAGGCACCGATAGGCTCTGACGGTCTTGCGGTAGGTGTCTTCATCGTCATCTGCCACAACCACGCATAAATCAACATCACTGCCCCGTTCCACTGCCCTGCCGTTGACTTGGGATCCAAAAAGGTAGATCACCGTCGGCTCTAGTTCGGTCTGCAAACGGCTCACGATTTCTTTGGTCTGCTTGTCCTCTAAGATCATCGTTCGACTTATCAATAAATGGATGAAGTATAAAGGTCAACGAGGACTGGTCCTACTTGAGCCGTTTAAGGCCGTCGAGCAAAACGCTTCCAGCTCTGGAGCGGAAGGGAGAAAATCAAAGAGGAAGATATCTTCCAGGTAAAGGTATGAGTCACGCGACATCTACCAGATCGTTCTGAATGCGACGGTAAAACCGTTCGGGACATCGGTTCCGGTTGAGGAGGGTCAATCCACCCGGAAACGCTCCAAAGCGGCACGGTTGTCACGCAAGCGGGAAATAATCTGTTCGGTCACCATGACCATGAAAATAACCAAAAATGGGCTGAATA
>JBBDRW010000019.1:0-57408 GCA_040905265.1 Balneolaceae bacterium
ATGCTGTGGAGAACATGCCTGGGTTTGATTACGTACTCCTCCTCCAGCCTACTAGCCCATTCAGAAGAGTGAAGCACATAGATCAGGCAATTCAACGTTGTATTGATGAAGATGTATCCAGTTTGGTCTCTGTTTGTAAAGTAAAAGAGCATCCTTACTGGATGTATTCCAAAGATAATAATCATCGACTTCGACCTATATTAGAGCAGAAACTGTCACCTCACAGACAGGATCTTCCTGTTACCTGGCTCCTTAACGGTGCCATATATCTAATAGAGATTGAATATTTGAAAAGGCACCGATCTTTAAAGGGCGAAGATGTGATAGGAATGGAGATGAGCCAAAATGAGTCGATAGATATCGATTCTATCGAGGATCTCAGATACGCAGAAATTTTGATTAGCAACAACAATTCATAATAGATAAAATCAATATATTCTTTTTTATATCTTTTTAACGTGTTTATTATATATACAATATTAATTGCAGATTCACTTTAACTGATCAATGAATAGAAATTTCAGTTTAAATGACCTTCTTGAGATAGAGGAGTGTGATGAAATATTGGAATTTAAATGCGAAAAAACCCAAATTCCAATTTGGCTTGAAGTTAGAGGTCTTTTTTTTAGATTAGTTAAATCAGATAAGGTATATACAAATAACAATACTTATTTAAATCACAGAAAAGTAAGCAATGCAGAGTTAGTTATTAATTTATTTAAATCATGTTTATACAATATTTTCAATTCATATAGAAAAGAATCAGATGTATTAATAACTACAAGCAGTATTGGTTTTTCTAATCATGATGACAATACAAATAGATTGAGTGATCACTTTGCTAATGCACATATAAATAGCTTGGTACTTTTGAGAAATAAGGATTGGAAGTGGAGAAAGCCAAGCAATACTCCTACTCAGTTATTTCATGATCCACTATTAATTGTCCCATCAATATATGCAAAAATTTCAGCGAAATTTTATAGCAATCAAGATATCATAAAATTCGTTGAGTTTTTGAAAATTCGATCCTTTAATTTAATTGGATGGAGAATGAGTGATGAACAATATGATTATTTGATTAAATACATTTCAAATGTAAAATATTCATTGCCAGTAAAATATAAATTATACAAAAGGTTCCTCGAAAAAAGAAAAGTAAAAGTATTAATAGGATTAACCTTGTGTTATGGATCCAGTGCTTTAGTTGTAGCAGCTAAGGATTTGAAAATAGTTGTTGCTGAATATCAGCATGGAGTGGTGTCTTCTGGTCACACAGCATATAATTTCTCTCAAGCTTTATGTAGTTCGGAACTTGTAAAAAGAGTATTACCATCTCATTTTTTAGGATATGGAAAATGGTGGAATGAAAGTTTCAATGCTCCTATTGAAAAGCATATTATAGGAAATCCACACAGGTCTGAACAACTAAAAAAATATTATGAAAATCATAAAAATGAAAATAACAAAAAGAGAAATAATATTCTCATTCTTGGAGATGGATTTGAGACTGAACGTTATATAGAATTTGCTATTAATTTAAATAATAAGTTGCATCAATATGATGTGGTATTTCGACCTCATCCGAGAGAACGTACACACATGCAAAAACTAATAGATAATAAATATAAGAATAGCACTATCATCATTGATGATGAACGGGATATTTATAGCTCATTCTTATTCACGGATATTGTTATTAGTGAATTATCCACGGGTCTATTTGAAGCTATTGGATTGGTCAATCGGATTTTTATTTGGAGAACGGATAAAAGTATATTTGCACTTCCAGATATCCCAATTGCAACTTTTTCTAGTCTAGATGATTTGATAAATAAGATTATTGATAAAAAAGAAGGATACACTAATGCATTGAAGGAAAATGAATTATGGGCTACTGATTGGAAGTCTAATTATTTAAATTTTCTATATATAAAGGGAAATATATGATAACCAATGAGTTTCATCACTGTAGCTATAATTATCAATATTTAAAATATCTATAAGTATTGTATAAATCATGGTGATATATTTATACTAAATTAGTATGAAAAATGTACTAATTGTTACACAGCATTTTCCGCCCATAAATAATGTTGCTGCTCGCAGATTTGGTTGGATGAGTGCTTATTTTGAGGATTTCGGATGGAGACCATATGTCCTTACTACAGTCTCCGAAGGTCCACTTTCTGTGCCTATTCCGGAGGAACATTGTATTCGACTATTTCGTCATCCACACAGAAATAAAAAGATGAATAGTAGTAAGTCTATGTCGGCTGCTAGAAATAGATATAGTAGTATCTCTTCACTGGTTCCGAACAATATTAGACTTAGATCTTTTGATAATACAGTTCTGAATTGGTATTTACCGATATTAAATGAGTTAGATTGGATCATAGACAAGTTTCCAAAGCCAGATCTAGTAATTGGTAGTTATAGTCCATCAGCATCTCTACTTTTAGCAAGAAAAATTTCTATAAAAACCAATACACCATGGATCGCTGACTTTAGAGACCTTGGGGCATTACGTAATTTAAGTTCAAACACTTTATTAAAATGGATAGACAGTAAGGTTGAAAAATGCATACTTAGTAGAGCATCAGGCATTACGACCGTAAGTAACAACCTTAACAAACTATTAAGTGAAAAATACCAAATTTCCACACGAACAATTTATAATGGGTATAATAGTTGTTATAAACATAATTCAAATGAAACATATTTAAAACAAAATTATAATAATTATATACACTATGCAGGAACCATATATAGCCACCAGTTGCCATCAATTAAGTTGCTTTTCGAGGTACTATCTGAATACCCTGATATTAATCTAATGTTTCGTTCATTAGGCCCTGATTCTTTGAATGAAGAGGTAATTAAATTTGCTAATCAGTTTAATATTGCTAATCAATTTACGCTGTTGCCACCTGTTGAGCCTGATCTGATAGAAGAAGAGCAAGATGCTGCTATCCTAAATCTGGTGTTTGAAGAACTTGATAAAAGTAGTACATGGGGAGCCGGTACTCTCACTGGGAAATTTTTAAAATTATTGCCTGTTAACAAACCAATTTTATCTATTTGTCGACCGGATAATGAAATGGCAGATATTCTTGCCTATACAGATAAGGGAAGAGTCTGTTCAACAAAAGATGAAATCATCGATTTCTTGACATTCATTCGGGAACATCCATCTTCATTCAGCGGGATCATGAAGAATATCAATGATTATAGTACCCGTATGCAGGCATTGAAACTGTGTGATTTTATGACTGAATTATCAAACCACTCTGAGTAGTAACTCTGTCTATGGATAAAATTGCTGTATTCATCAAGACCTGCGAGGGGCGGCCGTCTGTTTTATGGGTGCTCAACTCAATTACGTTTGGACTTCAGGGGACAAACTATCGGATCTATATTTCTGATGAAGAGCCGCTGAACGATTGGAAGAAACATCTATATGAAGAGTTGCAACGGGAAGGCCATCATATAGAGCTGCATAAAAAAGGGATGAATGTTGGAGTTGCGAAAAACCAGCTTTTGGATTGTCTCAATGATGAGGATTTTGTACTGAGAATGGATGATGATTTTGAACTCGGTGGAGAGTTCCGGATATCAGCCTTGAAAACCGTATTGAAATCTTCGAAAGAGATTGGCTTTTGTGCGGACTTTGAGCGTCAGGTTGGAAAGGGGCGAAATATAAACTCCGGGAGTCTGCGTCCGGCTGGAGGCTATTATATTGTAGCACCGCCGAAATTGATAAAGAAGTTTCATAGTCCTTTTAAGAAACGAAGGGTGGTTTCTGGAATACGATACTCACTTGCTGAGCATACCAGAAATTTGTTACTCATAAAAAGGGACGTATTTGAAAAAGTACGCTGGAACGAGCAGCTTAAGTTTATGGGAGAGCATTCCGATTTTTTAATGTCAATTCGGGAAGCCGGTTATTCCGGTGCATATACTCCCGACTCTGTACACTATCATCGTGAGGATCTGGCACTCTACAGGGATGCATATACCCGGAATTCTGCTGAAGCAACGAAACGGCCGGGCGAGGAAGAGATGCGTAACGTGTATCAGGAACGTTGGAGTTGCGACCGAATCGTCACAAAATATCCGGTATCATGGTACATCCTGGAAGCAGGAAGACGACTGATGGCAAAATGGGCAAGGGACTGAAAACGTTTAATCTGAATCGAACTGAATATTTATCCATTGATTTCCTGGAATATTACATCAAGTACCAGAAAGCATGAATAGAGTGACCCATAAGGAGGTCCGGGAACATTATGATCAGGAGAAGCAGAGGTCTGATTACTGTCATCATATGTGGGCGTATCTATGTATCAGGCCCTTGTCATTTTATCTGACTCCATTATTCATCCGATTGGGGTTGAGTGCGAACAGTGTGACGTTGATAGGGATTGTACCTTTATTTGCTGGTTTCATTCTGCTCGGTTTCGCCAACTCTCCCCTGATTGCAATTTCGGGGGCACTGTGTATCAATATCTGGTATGTACTGGATTTTGTAGACGGAAATGTTGCCCGTTACAGGGGAGAATCCAGTGTGTTTGGGGCATTTTTAGACTCTTTTATCGGAACCCTCTATCATGTATTTCTTCCGCTTTCGGTCGCAATTTTATTGACCCGGAATAGTAGTTTTGCTTCTGACTTCTCTGCTCAATATCTGTCTCAGGAAATTTGGCTGTCGGTTGCCGGAACACTTGTTCTCTTCTTCTGTCTTCGTAAAATTATCAGCCAGAAGGTGGGGATACTTATCCCGGAAAAGAGAGGAGACCAGGCCCACATCCCTCTCTGGAGGGTTGTGTTTAATGCAATCGATAGTTTTAAAGCACCGTTTTTGTTGCTTGCTGTAATTTTCACGATAACAGATATCTGGTTATGGATTTATCTGGTATATATGGTCATCGCGTTTCTAGGTCTGTTTTTGAAGAGTATATCAAACCTGATGGCCATCAAGTAAATGCTGCGTAATAACGATTATGAATAGTTCCGGTATTGACATTAAATATTGAAATGGAAGCATGACGAAAAAGGAAGAGTTCGATTATCAGACCGAAATGAAAGAGTATTATAAGTCTGATCAGGTAGCTGCGAAATACCATCAGGCTTATAAAGAGAGTTTGCGTGCACGTATGATTGCCAAATACGAACGTAAGGCAGTCTATTCTTTACTGAAAAAAGTTCCTCACTCGTTTGTGCTGGATATTCCAACAGGAACCGGGAAGCTCGCATCGGTTTTTAAAAAATCGGCTTCAAGGGTACTTGCTTGTGATATATCAGATCAGATGTTGAAAATTGCTAAAAATGAGTTTCGTTCAGTGGATCATGACAATGTAGCGTTCCAGGTGTGTGATGCGGAAAAGATATCGGATACGATTGATGAGTCGTTTGATGTTGCGGTTTGTCTTCGGCTTCTGCATCGGGTTCCGGACCCGGTAAAGCGAAGTATTTTAGATGAATTGGGAAAGGCCGCAAATCATGTCATCGTTTCTATAGGAGTTGAATCTCGATTTCATTCGATCAGAAGAAAAATTCGTGAACTCATAATGGGCGGTGATATCCGGGATCATTGTTACGTGAATAAAATGGAGACAGTTCAATTAATGACAGACGGTTTTGAGATTATCGAATCGAAGGCAGTGTTCCCGTTTCTTTCGCAGGAACAGGTTTTTTTGTTAAAACCGCATAAGAGATGAGATTTTCTGTTTGTTGTAATTACTTGCCAAATGAGTAGTTCGAATACCCGAGCTTCTGTCATCATCGAGTTTGCAGGTGTATCCGGTTCGGGTAAAAGCAGTCTGGTCCGTGAACTCGAAAAGGAGATGAGCGAGGCCGGGTATGATGTATCCTGGGAATATATTGTCAATGCGACAAGAGTAAAGCGATTGTTCGAAAAAATCGGCACTTTTTTTGTTATTACAATAGCTTCCCCGGTCAAGGCATTGCAAATTATCAATGAATGTCTAAAAAATTATCGATACGGTCCCGAAGCGTGCAGGGATATTTTGAACATTTTTTATCTGCTCTATCGGTATAGAAAAGCACGGAAAGCTTCTTCACCGGAGATATGGATTTTTGATCAGGGCCTTGTTCAGGCGTGTTGGTCGGTACTGATGTTTGGTAGTCGTGATTCAAAAATTCTGGACTTGATTTGGGAGGACATTCAGTATGTCGTCATTGTTTCAGCCTCTCCCGATATTGCCTGGAACCGTCTTGAAAAGAGGCCTTACAAAGGAAGCAGGGTTCAACAGAAAATGAAATCTCAATACTTTACCAAATATGCAGATTCATACATGAACCAGATCCTGGTAAAACTTCAATCCGGTTTGCCTGCTGAAAGATTATTGATTGTGGAGAATAACAATCAATTGAGCCAATCATCCGGTGAGACGATTCAATGGGTAATCTCTGCGATCAGAAAGAGGGTTAAAGAACCATTATCATAGACTGTATATTTAAATTCGAAGAGTGGATCAGGATGCAATTAATTCCATTAACCAACAACCATAAAGGAGTGTAATGAACAACATGCAGGTATCGGATCTTTTGCAATACAACTGTTGTGATCAGGAAAGCCAGACGATGGAGAATTCACAGCTTGTCTGTTCATCTTGTGGTTCCAGAAGGAAAATTGTGAATGGTGTCGTTCTTGGGAACGAACTGGATTCCTACGATCAGGACCAGGAGGGGAGTGAGGTTTATGTTGAGCAAACGCTGAATTTATACAAGGACAAAAAAGTTTCCAGCAGATATTATGGACGCTACAGCAAGCCGTCCGGATTAAAAGACCTCTATACCTGGTTTGTCGCCCGGAGAGAAGTAAAATCTGTAGAGAAGATGTATCGTAAGGTAAAAGATGACGTACAGAAGGTTTTGGACGCACCCTGTGGTACTGGAAAACTGTATGGCCTTCACCAAAAGTACGAGTATGATTGTGTGATGTCTGATATCTCCTTTGAAATGATGAATGAATTTATCGAAGACAGAGAAGGAGAAGTGGAAGGGGTCGATTTTATTCAAAGCAACGCAATGAAGCACTGTTTTTCTGACCGCTCCTTTGATTGTGTTATGATTCTCAGGCTGCTTCACCGGTTATCCGGGAAAGATGTGAATCGCGTACTGGCAGAAGCGTGTAGAGTCTCTTCGAAGTATGTGATTGTCAGCAATAGCATAAATACAAATTCCCTGGCACAGCGCTGGCGGGGAGATCGGCCGATGGAACACGAAGGCTTTTACTGGGATAGAAAGAAATGGCTTGAAACATTGGAATCGTATGGCGAGGTATTGGCTTCAACAAAAATTTCCCCGCTTGTATCAAGTGAGGAAGTTTTTTTACTGAGGGTTGCGTAACTGGTTTGGAACTCTTTTATAGATCATTGACCCTAAAAAAGGACGCCAAATGTGTGGAATAGCGGGTGTTCTTGGTTTTGGCGACTGTCTTCGTGAGGAGTCTCTCAGATCCATGGCGGCCTCCCTCCGGCACAGGGGGCCGGATGCTGATGGAATATGGTCCGATGCCGATGCAGGAATCGGGTTTGCTCATACCCGGCTCTCCATTCTGGACCTCTCTCCGGCAGGAAATCAGCCCATGATCTCCCCGTCAGGCAGGTATGTGATTGTATTTAACGGAGAGATCTATAATCATAGGGACCTCCGGGAAGAGCTGGAAACGAGTGGCGATATTACCTCCTGGCGTGGCCATTCGGATACGGAAACTCTGTTAGCTGCTATCGAAACCTGGGGGATGAAGCGTGCTCTGGAGAAAGCGGCCGGGATGTTCGCATTTGGGGTATGGGACAAGGAAACGCGTCAACTTACACTTGCCAGGGACCGTCTTGGAGAGAAACCACTCTACTATGGAAGGCAGGGGACTCAGATTCTTTTCGGATCAGAGTTGAAGGCATTAAAAGCCCACCCGATGTTTGTCGGAGAGATTGACCGGGATGCGTTGTCATCGTTTATGAGGTATCGCTATATCCCTGCTCCGAAATCCATCTATCAGAATATCCATAAATTGAGGCCGGGATCTTTTCTTGTGCTACGTCCCGGAGAGACGGAACATGCTGTTCCCCAGCCCTATTGGGAGATGAACGAGGTGGTACGGAAGGGAGTAGAGGAACCGTTTCCGGGTTCAGAAGCAGAAGCAAAGAACGTGTTGGAGTCCAGGCTTTTGAAAGCCGTTGAATTGCAGCAAATCTCGGATGTGCCTCTTGGGGCATTTTTGTCTGGTGGTGTTGATTCCTCGATGATTGCTGCCCTGATGCAGCAGACGGCCATCCGGCCGGTTCAGACCTTTACCATCGGGTTCGGCGATCCGGAATTTAATGAAGCAAAGGATGCCCGTGAAGTAGCCCGTCATTTGGGAACCGATCACCTGGAAGCGTATGTTACATCGGAAGATGCACTGTCTGTTATTCCTGATCTGCCGGCACTCTATGATGAACCGTTTGCCGATCCGTCCCAGATCCCGACCTGTCTGTTAAGCAGGATGACACGAAATCATGTAACAGTTAGTCTTTCCGGAGATGGAGGGGATGAACTCTTTGGTGGTTACAACCGGTATACTTGGTTGCGAAAGCTTCAGAAGATTCCAGGGCCAATGCAGCGTTTTTTGGGCCAGGCACTTGCTCTGTTTCCTCCCCGGCAGTGGGACAAGATCTATCAATTTGTCGATGGCTTGCTGCCGGAATCCCTTCGGGTGCGGATGCCGGGTGAACAGGCGCAGAAGCTGGCCTCTGTTCTGAAACAGGGGGGCGAAAAAGAGATGTACGGACGGTTGCTTTCGCTTTGGGAAGATGTACAGCAGCTTGTTCCGGGAGCGACAGATACGACACAAACGGTGGATTTGTGGGGCCACTACTCGTTCCTTGATTCATCAGAGCAGAAAATGATGGCGATTGACACGATGACGTTTCTGCCGGATGATATACTCTGTAAAGTAGACAGAGCGGCAATGGGTGTATCCCTCGAAACACGGGTTCCCTATCTGGATCACCGGGTCGTTGAATTTGCCTGGTCACTGCCGCTGCACATGAAAATCCGGAACGGACAGGGGAAATGGATTTTGAGAGAACTCCTCTATGACTATGTACCCAGGGAGTTAATCGAACGTCCAAAAATGGGGTTCAATATTCCGCTTGATCAATGGTTGCGCGGGCCACTCCGGGATTGGGCTGAGAACCTGTTGGATGAATCCCGTATCAGGCAGGAAGGGTTTCTCAATGCAACCCTTGTTCAGAAGAAATGGAAGGAACATCTCTCCGGGAAATGGAACTGGCAATACCCATTGTGGAATGTACTTATGTTTCAGGCCTGGCTGAATATGAACCATACGGCTGGAGTTAAAAACTGAGAGAAGTACCATCACATACCGGGATCGGGGATGGCAGGAAGTTGCTGTTTGTCGTAAATGTTGACTGGTTTTTTCTTTCCCACAGATTGCCAATCGCCCTTGCCGCGAAAAAGGCGGGTTTTGACGTTATTGTAGCTGCTGCGGATACTGGAAGAGGCGGGGAGATAGAGCAACACGGCCTGCATTTTATTCCGATCCCGTTCAGCCGCAAGGGAACCAATCTGTTCTCGGAACTGAAAATAGTTTGGAGCCTTTTTTCACTGTATAAAAAGGTGAACCCAGACCTTGTCCATCATGTCACCATAAAACCGGTTCTGTTTGGCTCTATCATTGCCCGGTTCCACTCCGGACTGCGGGTGGTCAATGCAATTACCGGCCTGGGATTTACTTTTTCAGAAAAAGGGAGGGCGGCACCCCTTGGTTGGCTTGTCCGGGCTGCTTATCGGTTCGCTTTAAAAAATCCCAGACAGCGTACTATTTTTCAGAATCCGGAGGATCTCGATTTCTTTGTCACCCGGGATTTTTTGTCGGAGGATCAGTCCGTATTGATCAAGGGTTCAGGTGTCAATTGTAACTGGTTTGTACCGCCGGAGAGTGAAACCGGGGAAGTTATGGTCTTACTGGCCTCTCGTATGATTTGGGACAAGGGGATCCATGAATTTTATGAGGCTGCAAAAATTATAAAAAAGAGAAAGCCATCCGTACGGTTTCTGTTAGCCGGGATGTCGGATGTGGGTAACCCGAATACGGTACCGGTGGAAACGCTTGAAGAGTGGACGGACGAAGGGGTCGTGGAATGGATAGGCCATTGTGAGAATATGGTTGAATTGTTGCAGGAGTCCACGGTTGTTGCTCTTCCAACGTACTATCCGGAAGGGGTGCCAAAAATTCTGATTGAGGCCGCTGCATGCGGCCGGGCGATTGTTACCACGGATCGCCCGGGCTGCAGGGAAATTGTGCGCCACGGTGTGAATGGTATTCTGATCCCGCATAAAAATGTTGTTGCGCTATCGGGAGCGATCGAACTTTTACTGGAACAGCCTTCTCTTGCTAAAAAATATGGTAATGCTGGCAGGGAAATAGCACTTCAAGAGTTTTCGGAACGAATTGTAATTCGTGAAACGATGAAGCTGTATGAGCGTATGCTTCCATGAATCCGTGTATAGAGGTAAAACTTATTGAAAGAAATTGACGTAGAATCGGTGATTGCGGATCTTTCTCACTGTGATCCTGAAGTCCTGAAGATCATTCAGGAGGTAGTCGATGAATTGAATCTTACAGATTTCAACATCCATGAAATTCGTGAAAATTCACTGTTTCGCATCGATACAGATTCGACGTCATGGTTTCTGAAAATCAGGGATTCGTTATCCCGAAACTGGATCGCGCAGATATTTTCGAGAGTTAAATTACAGCATGAGATCACGGTGAGCCGTCAGGTCAATGTACAGCAGCCTCAGATGGTTCAGGCGCCCAGAATTTTCAAGACTGACAACCATCGATATATCCTGTTTGAATTTATCCCTAAAAGCCGTCCATCGGACCCTTTACAAATTGCAAGGTCTCTGGTTGAATTTCAGAATTCCGGCCTGCAGGTTCGTCCTCATATATTACTTAGAATTTGGTACAACGATGCAGTAATTCTCCTCCGGTCTTTGATGAACTGTATAAAGAGTAGATTACTGACATGGCATGAAGCTGCACGAATCGTTTATGTTTGGTCTACATTAGCTGCTTCACAACCAAAACTGGATTTTCAGTTTCTGTCTCATGGAGATTTTCATCAGGGAAATACAATGGTGAATCAGGACGGAAATTTGATGTTTCTGGATTTTGAATGTACAGTTTTTGTAAAGAAATGGGCCTTTACGGATATTGTACGATTCTCTCGCTTGCATGTAACAACGGGCTTCATAGATAATGAGGTGGTATCCAGTTATATAGAGGAGTTCAAAGCAAGGTATCCGGAAAGATTTAATCAACTGTCAGTAGGGATTCAAATTCGGCTCGCCTTGATTCGAAAACTTGTACGGCAGTTGTGTTCAGGAAAACGGGGTTGTACGAAACAAGAAATGAAAGAGTTTTTGAACGGAACACTTCTGGATGATGATAAGTATGAATCCTGGTTTGATGAGCATGTAGGATTTGAGTACAGGGAGTCATGAGTCTATGAAAGATATGTTGATTAACTCTGATCGAATAGTAGATTAGTTTTCGTATGTATATGAATGGTATAAAGATGTTTCGATTCAATCAGTTTCTATTTTCTTGCCTGGCCGTTTTCATGCTCTGTTCGGCATTCAGCCAGTCTCTGCAGGCACAGGACTCCATTGTTTATCTCGAATGGACAGATGATCCTCTTCGGTCCATGGTCGTAAATTGGGTCACGGAGATGGGAGGTGTGGCCGAATTGCAATACCGGCCCGAAGGTGCAGTCAGCTGGAGCGCCGTATCGGGTACAACGAACCAGATCCCCGGCTCATCCAGGTTGCGAAGTAGTGTTCCTGTCACCGGTTTATCTCCGGGAACATCTTATGAGTTTCAGGTTGCCGGGGATGTGACTATCTATCGGTTTCGTACGATGCCGTCTTCGGTTGAAACTCCCCTGAAGTTTATCATGGCAGGCGATCTCTATGGAAACCCGACAGAACGCACAGCTGCAGAACAGCAGCAGATAGAAGAGATGTTTGTTTCCATGAGCCAACAGGCGGCAAGTTTCGATCCCTGGTTTGCCGTATGGGGTGGGGACCTGGCTCATGCGAATGCAGATCCTGATGATGCCTATCTTTGGTTTCAGATGATGCGTGACTGGTTTGTGCATATGAGAACTTCGGACGGATACCTGGTCCCGATCGTTGCAGCAATCGGAAATAACGATGTACCTTTGCCGGGATATGGCTTTACACCGGATGACGCGATCTTTTTTCACGCCTTTTTCAGCTTCCCCGGTCAGCAGTGGTCTCCGAAGCGGAGTTACGGTATTCTCGATTTCGGAGAGTATCTGAGCATTATTACTCTCGATACGGACCATACAACCAGGGTTTCCGGTATGCAGACAAACTGGCTGCGGAACCGCCTGCAGGAGAGGGACGGCCAGATGCATGTATTTCCGGTCTATCATGTTGCGGGGTGGCCGTCTTACAGGAGTTTCCGGGATGTACTGCATGACGAAATACGAGATCAATGGCAGCCGCTTTTTCAGCAGAATGAAATCCGGATGGTGTTTGAACATCACTGCCATATCTACAAGCGGACCAAACCACTGCGGGAGTGTGTCCCGCCGATTACCAATGAACTGCACTGCGATATTGATGAACGGGGTGTTCGGTATCTTGGTGGCGGCTCCTTTGCCTCTTTGCCAAGGGAGTTAAACTCGGCGATGCCATCGGAAGGGGAGTGGTACCACGAAACCTACGAAGATGAGACCAATAACTTTGTGTTGGTCGAAATCTCGGAAACCTATCGAAAGACAACGGCCTACGATGTAAACGGGAATGTACTGGATGAGTATACCGATATCACCTGGCTGCCGGCCCCCATGGTATACAAGGTAGAAAAAACGAGTGTGTCTTCGTTCACAGCCCGGTGGGATGCTGTGGAAGGGGCTACCCGACATCGAATTGATGTATCGAAAGAGGAAGATTTTTCGAGTTATCTGCCCGGATTCCAGGATCGGAACATGGGGACGGATACCTCGGTAGAGGTGACGGGTATTGACCCGCATGAGACCTACTACTATCGTGTTCGCGCCGCAACCCCGACGGTATTGAGCGAGAACTCTGACGTAATACGGGCCTCCATAGTGCCCGATCCGCCGTCAGCACTCGAACCGGGGAACGTTCAGGCAACCTCGTTTACTGCACGGTGGGAATCGGAAGAAGACGTTGACGGGTTTCGCCTGGATGTATCGGTTCAGGAGGACTTCTCTTCAACTCTGGAGGGGTACGACAACCGTCCCGTGGGTTTGACTTCTTCTTTCGATGTTACCGGCTTGCTGCCAGGTACGAATTATTACTACAGAGTACGAGCTGAATCTTTTGATATTAAGAGCCAACCCTCTAGTGCGATACAAGTTGCTACGATCCCAGTCAGTGCGACACGTTCGGAACTTTCAGTTTCTATTCGAAAAGCACTTGCAAACGGGCAACAGGAGAGTCTTCTCTCCGTGATCATTCGGGATCCGGACGGGAATGAGCTGGAGGGTGTACCGGTACAGATTGATCAGGGAGAATCCACATCGGCTATTTCGGTAATCAGTGACGTAACGGATGAGAATGGTGAAGCGCTCTTTTCAGTGACTCATGAGGAGGATGTTGAAGTGACCTATCAGGCTCGTGTAGGCGAAGTCGTCATTTCCGGTGAGGCAGTTGTGGAATTCCTGGATGTTGACGGGCCTCCTGAATTGGGTGACAACTTTCCAAATCCGTTTCAGATCCATACGACAATTCCGGTGACTGTTCCCCGGAATATGTATGTGAGGCTTATTGTGGCCAATGTGCTGGGTGGAATTGTTCAAACCCTGGTGAATGAAGAGCTGTCGGCCGGCCATTATGAAATCTCGTTCAACAGCCGGGATCTTGCGTCCGGAACCTATTTTTATCGTCTGATTACGGATGAGAGAGTTCAGACGGAGAAGATGATGTTGGTGAAGTAGAATTCTATGTTCAAATGCAGGAAAAATCTTACCTTCATCTCCCGACGGGATATCTTCCCTTGAACATTTGACTTCATTAACCATTCCGACAGATTGTGATCACTCCGTCACTGCTGGCATTTTTACTGTTTATTGTCATAGCCAACTACCTCTTTACCCGGTGGTTTATCCGCTATGCAAAAGTCCGCAGGATCACTGACTATCCGACAGCGAGAAGCTCTCATGAAGTACCTACCCCAAAGGGAGGGGGCGTCGGATTTGTATGGGTAACGTTGCTCTCCTACGCCGTCTACCTGTTGGTTCATGGCCTCTACGATATGACCGGATTGCCGGTACTCGTTCTGGTTCTTACAACCGTCTCCTGTCTCGGATGGTTTGACGACAAACACGATCTCTCCAAGAGAGTTCGGTTTGGTGTTCAGTCAATGGCAGCGATTGCTGCTATTGTTTTTTTGGGGGGGCTGGAATCGATCTATGTTCCGTTACTCGGCATGACGGAGCCGGGGCTTCTCGGGAGTATTATTGCATTTTTCTGGATTACCGGGACCGCCAATATCTACAATTTTATGGATGGTGTGGACGGTATCGCATCGGTTCAGGCGATCGGGGCGTCTGTTGGCTGGATGATCTTTGCCTGGATCTGGGAGGTTCCGGAGCTGTTTACAGTAAACCTGTTTTTACTGGCAGCACTCTCTGTATTTCTCACTTTTAACTGGGCTCCGGCAAAAATATTTATGGGGGATGTCGGCAGCCTCTTTCTCGGGTTTGCATTTGCGATTATGCCCTTCCTTGCTGCCTATGAATCGGATGGTGTGGATGCCGGAGAGACGATCTGGCTCGCCGGCCTGCTGCTCTGGCCGTTTCTGTTTGACGGTGCCTATACCATCTTCCGGCGCCTCTCAAAGGAAGAGAATATTTTTAAAGCCCACCGATCTCACCTCTACCAGCGGCTCAATATTACCGGCTGGAGCCACAGTCGTATATCCACACTCTATTTACTCTTTTCACTGATTGGAATTGGGTGCGCCCTGATGTTTCACTTCTTTTCCGGCTGGAGCCAGATACTTCTTCTGGTGATCTTGCTTGCCGCTTCTATCTCCTTTATTCCATTCGTCAAGCGAACAGAGCTCCGGCAGGGGATAGGTGAGAGGTGAGAGTTCTTGATCAAGGAGAACTATTCCCTATTCCCTGCCGGCTCGGGAACAGTCTCTAAAATATTCTGTATAATAGATTCACGGATGTAATTATTTTTTACATATGTGATGAATTACAGTTGATAATTCGTATATTCATATGATTTTACAATAGGAATTCCGTAAAATCTCGATTAAGTGGGCATATTCAGGCCTTTGGAGCGTATACGTTCATTCCGGCAGGGCAGGATTTGGAACAATCATTGAGGTCTTTTCATGTCTGAACGAACAGCTGTCATCTTACTCGGTTAATCTGCTGCAGGATCATTCAACGATTGATGAACCTCTATAAAAACTATGTTTTAAGGGCATTATTCTTTATTGCAGGGGATGCTGTCGCCTTGATTTCGGCGGCCCTCTTCTCTTTTCTGATTCTGTCCTCATTTGCTGTCTCTTCTTATTCGTTTCCCTACCAGAACACGGCATTGATACTCTGTCTCTCGCTGATTGGCCTTGCTGTCACCAATATGTACCAGGTGAGCTGGCGCTTTACAAGCCTCCGGGAGCTGCTCATGATCATCGTAGCGCTCACCTCAGCCTCCGTCATGTTTCTGTCTATCTCCCTTGCCATCGGAGATTACAGCAGCTATGACTTCGCATTTACCGCTCTTGTCTGGGTGAAAAGTATTCTGCTGGTCGGTGGTTTCCGCATCAGCAAGCGGATGATGCATGAGGTTCTGAATACACCCCGGTTGAAGAAGCGTGCCGTTGTCTTCGGGGCCGGCAGCGCGGGCGACCAGATTATGCGGGATGTGATGCGCCACAACCAGTGGAACCTGAATGTGGTCTCAATTTTTGATGACGATGAATCCCTGCATGGCCTCTCCCTTCACGGTGTGGAGATCAAGGGGGGCAGAAAGAAGATGTATACGTTCCTGCGCTACTCGACCATCGATGAGCTGATTATCGCCATCCCCTCCCTACCCAAAGAGGAGTTCCGGAAGGTGGTGGACCATATCTACGAGATCAACCCGAAGCTGAAGGTAAAGGTCCTCCCGTCGTTTCATACTCTTTCCGACGATCCGGTCGGCGTGAAGAATATTCGTGAAATCAGTATTGAGGACGTTCTTGGCCGCGAACCGGCCCGGATTGACATGAAGTCGATCAAGTCGAGCATCAACGGCAAAACGGTCCTGGTTACGGGTGCGGGCGGTTCCATCGGGAGTGAAATTGTCCGGCAATGTATGCACCTGATGCCGGAAAAACTGATCGCGCTGGATGTGGACGAGACGGAGCTCTTCCACCTGCTGAATGAATTTCCGAAGAACGATGGCCTGCTGGTTCCCTGTGTGGCCAATATTACTGACAAACATCGCCTGGATCAGATTTTTGAGGCACAGAAGCCGGATATCATCTTTCACGCGGCGGCCTACAAGCACGTTCCGATGATGGAGAGCTTCCCCCAGGAGGCAATCAAGGTGAATATCGGCGGAACCCGGCTGCTGGCACGCCTTGCCTGTGAGCATGAAGTAGACAAATTTGTACTGATCTCTACCGACAAGGCGGTGAATCCGACCAATGTGATGGGGGCGACAAAGCGGGTGGCCGAGGAGATCTGCCTCTCGTACAACGATCTCTGTATTACCCAGTTTATTGCTGTCCGGTTCGGAAACGTACTCGGCTCCAGGGGATCGGTTGTCCCGCTCTTTATTGAACAGATCAAAAACGGCGGCCCGGTTACCATTACCGATCCGGAGGTGACCCGATACTTTATGACCATTCCCGAAGCTGTACTGCTTGTGATGCAGGCCGGCTCGATGGGTGAAGGGGGTGAGGTCTATGTGCTCGATATGGGTGAACCGGTCAAGATTCTCGATATGGCTCACGAGCTGATCCGTCTTCACGGACTGGAGCCCAACAAGGATATTCCGATAGTTTTCAGCGGCCTGCGGCCTGGAGAGAAGATGTATGAAGAGCTGCTGAACGCCGAAGAGGGTGTTGACAAGACGTCCCACAAGAGGATCTACAAAGCGGTCTGCCGGAAGGAACTCAGCAACGATGAGCTGAACACCATCGTTACCCACCTGTTCCATGAGATCCGTCATGACAATCATGAGTCGATTCGATACCTGCTCCAGCAACTGGTGCCAACCTATACCTATCAGAAGGATGAAATTACCCCTGCCATTCTCCAGAACGGGAATGGGAAAGAGTCTCATTCCGGGAACGGAAAGAAAGCCCATAGTGGAAACGGCAATGGCAAATCAGTTCCCGCTGGAAAAAACGGGATCAACGGTACTCACAAAGAGCAAGAGAAAGAGCTGACGGATTAGGGGACAGACAGGTGAGAGGGGACAGGTGAGAGATCTCGTTATTTAAGTAATGTGTCTTTATCCCCAATCAACTATCCCTTATCCCCTCTCAAAAAACCGTTTCTCAATTCACGACAGGAAGCCTATCTTTCAGGCTGTTCTTAATGGCCCACATCGCATGCCTGACACGACACTAGTCGCAACCGAAAAAGATTGTTTGAATGAGTATTGACCACCTGCTTGAACGTATAAAAAACAGAGACTTTACGGTCGGGATTCTTGGATTGGGGTATGTCGGGCTCCCTCTGATGTGGACATTTCACAAAAAAGAGATGCCGGTACTCGGTTTCGATATCGATGCAACGAAGGTGGATTGCATCACGAAGGGCATCCCCTATATCAAACATCTGGACGGCGAGATGATGAAGACGCTGGCAGCGTCACCGATTTGTGATGCCACGACCGATTTCTCACGGCTTCCGGAAGCAGATGCGCTTTTGATGTGTGTACCGACTCCTCTGGATGGCCATCGTGAACCGGATATGCGGTTTGTAGAGAAGACGACCAGGACGATCAGTGAACATCTCAGGAAAGGGCAGCTCGTGATCCTGGAGTCGACGACATGGCCGGGGACGACAGAGGAGCTGATCATCCCGATCCTGGAGGAGGGGTCCGGCCTGAAGGCGGGTTCCGATTTCTATGTCGCGTACAGCCCCGAGAGGGAGGACCCCGGCAACAGGGAGTTCAACACGGCCGGGATTCCGAAGGTGGTAGGCGGCCATGGAGAGGATGCCCTGAAACTTGCCTGTGCCCTCTACGATACGGCGATTGTTCAGACGGTTCCGGTCAGCGATACCAAAACGGCGGAAGCGGTGAAACTGACGGAGAATATTTTCCGGTCGGTCAATATCGCACTGGTCAATGAGCTGAAAGTGGTCTATGAAAAGATGGGGATCGACGTTCATGAGGTACTGGATGCAGCCGGTACCAAACCGTTCGGATTCATGAAATTTACTCCCGGCCCCGGCCTGGGCGGCCACTGTATTCCGATTGACCCGTTTTATCTTACCTGGAAGGCGCGTGAGTTTGAACAGAACACCCGGTTTGTTGAACTGGCCGGGGAGATCAATACCGGAATGCCCAGGTATGTGATCTACAGAACCCTGGAAGCGTTGAATGAACGGCAGAAATCCCTGAAAGGGAGCCGGATTCTGCTGTTGGGGCTCTCCTACAAACCGGATGTGGATGACGACCGGGAGTCTCCGACCTACAAATTGATGGACTATCTGAAGGAGATGGGGGCAGGCGTCGCCTACCATGATCCCTATGTCCCGGTCATAAAACCGTCCAGGGAGTACTCTCACTGGGCAGGAACGGAATCGGTGGAGTGGAGCCAGTCTGTGATCGGCTCCTTTGATGCCGTGATTATCTCCACCGACCATTCGACGGTAGATTACCAGGACCTGGCGGACTGGGCCGGACTGATTATTGATTCCCGGAATGTGATGCGGGATATTGAGACCAGGCCGGGACAGGTTTGGAAGGCATAGGATTAGAAGTTAGAATTCAGGAGTAAGGAGGCTGAAGGTGATAGTGATTTTTTTTCAGGTTCTTTGTCCAGCGAGACTATTTTTTAACAAGCTGTTTTTATAATGCGAATTCTTGTAACGGGTGCGGCGGGATTTATCGGGTACCATCTGGTGAACCGGCTCTTGCCGGAGGGCCATGAGGTTGTCGGACTCGATAATCTGAACAGTTATTACGATATCAACCTGAAACTGGACAGGCTTCGCCAGGCCGGGATCGAACCGGACGTGGAGTGGGGTGAATCGGAAACATCGTCTTCTGAAGAGCGCTCCGGTTTCTCCAGCCTGGTTGGTGTCGACACCGGATCGTATGGCACACTACTTCGAAGCACCATCCACAACTCCTATCAATTCGTCCGGCTCGACCTGAATGACCGTGAACGGATCGCTTCCTTTTTTGAGGAGCAGCAGTTTGATGCTGTGATCAATCTGGCAGCCCAGGCGGGAGTGCGATACAGCCTGGAGAATCCCGCGGCCTATATCGACAGCAATATTTCCGGTTTTTTGAATATCCTGGAAGGGTGCCGGCATACGGATGTCGGGCACCTGGTTTACGCCTCCTCCAGTTCTGTGTATGGGACGAATACGGAGATGCCTTTCAAAACGACAGACCGTGTTGACAATCCGGTGAGCTTGTATGCTGCCAGCAAGAAGTCAAATGAATTGATGGCACACACCTATTCACATCTCTTCGGCCTTCCAACTACAGGCCTCCGGTTTTTTACGGTTTACGGCCCCTGGGGGCGTCCGGATATGGCACTTTTTCTCTTTACCAAAGCGATGCTGGAGGGGAAGCCGATCGATGTCTTTAACTACGGCGAGATGGAGAGAGACTTTACCTATGTGGGGGATATTGTGGAGGGGGTAGCAAGGCTATTGAAAAGTGCGCCGACTGCAGAATACAGGAGCCAGGAGTCAGGTGTCAGGAGTCAGGAAGGGGGTGGTTACGACGAATCGGGTGAGCAATACGATGCGGCCGATAAGGGCGTTGTTGGGATTTTGAAAGCGCCGTATCGATTGTTTAATATCGGGAATGGGAGCCCGGTGAAGCTGATGGATTTTATTTCGGAGATCGAGAAGAATCTGGGGATTGAGGCGAAGAAGAATCTGATGGAGATTCAGCCCGGTGACGTTCCTCGTACCTGGGCGGATGTGGAAGATCTTTTTGAACTGACAAGCTTCCGGCCGCAGGTAACCATCGAGGAGGGAGTGAGGAAGTTTATGGAATGGTACCGGGATTATTATAGAATTTAGGAGCTAAAAAATGGTTCGACTTTTACCTTCTATATTTATCTTGATCATTGCCCTTGCCCCTGCGAACGCCTTTTCCCAGTTCTCTTCAGATAAATGGGATGTGGAGCTGGGCCTCTATTCTACCCTCTCTTCGGAGCAATACCAGTCTTTCTGGCTGACGCATAACCGGTGGGGTTTGTTTGACGATGAGAGCGCCAATCTCCTCGGCTCATACTCGCTTCGGAAACCGATGAATGTTGAAGGCCTGTTTGGCTGGGAAGCCGGCGTGAATCTGGTTGGACGCATTTCGGACTATTCGCTTCTCTCCATTCCGGAGGGATTCCTGGAAGGCCGTTACCGTTTTCTTCATCTGCAGGCGGGCCGGTTTCGGCAAACGCATGGAGAGACGTTCGGGGAGATTTCGTCGGGGTCGGCCGGCATGAGCCGGAACGCGACACCGGTTCCGCGAGTTACCCTTTCGATCCCCGAATTTCAGGAGATTCCTTATACCGAGGGGTGGCTGGAGGTGAAGGGGCACATGTCGCATGGATGGTTAACAGACAGCCGGCTGGGGCTTCGGATTCCGGAGTATGAACCAATCGGGCTGGAGGGGAGCTACCTGCATGACAAGTCGTTCTATCTGCGGACCGGCGCTGATACCGGATTCAAGTTTTATCTCGGGCTGAACCATTTTGCCGAGTGGGGCGGGACCACGGATGAAGGCCGGGAGTTGCCCTCCTCGTTTCAGGACTTTTTGCGCATTTTTTCCGCCAGAGAGGGAACCGGGGATGCCCCCGGCCTGGACCAGGTGAATGCACTCGGGGCCCATACAGGCCTTTGGGACCTGGGTGTACAGTATCAGTATGAGGGGAGGGAGTTTTATCTCTACTATCAGCACCTCTTTGCCGATGAGTCGGGACAGAAGTTCCGGAATGCAAAAGACGGACTCTACGGGTTCGGGGTTTCGAATCCCCTGGGAGAATCGGTTTATTCAGATCTTCTCTCCGGTGTGGTCTGGGAGTTTCTCTATACCAAGCATCAGACGGGGCCCGGCTTGCCGGATCCCCAGGCGGGAGACAACCCGTCCTTTTGTGAAGAGGTCAATTGCGGCTACCGGTTTAACGGTCGGGATGATTACTACAACAACGACTACTACCTCTCCGGCTGGTCCTACCACTCCAGGGCGATCGGAAGCCCTCTCTTTATGACCAGGGATCAGCTCGGCCGGATCGATCCCGATATCAATGTCTACAGCGACCGGTACTTTGTAAGTACCCGCGTAGTGGCCCACCATATCGGCCTGGAGGGAACTCTCCCTTTTGAGATTCCCTACCGGTTTCTGGCCACCTGGAATCGTCACTACGGTACCTACTGGGGGCGGAACCTCGGGAAGCCGTGGGGGAGCCTGGACCCGTCCAACGATCCGGAGGAGTATTTTTTCAACCCGCCGATGGAGCAGTGGTACCTGATGTTTGAGGCGGAGTACCGACTGCCCAGGGCAGATCATATTTCGCTTCAGGGAGCTATCGGGCTGGATCGCGGGGATTTGTTTCAAAACACAGGCCTGATGCTCGGAATCCGCTTCCGAAAGTAAGAAGCACTCACCTATTCCCTGTTGCTTTTGTACCTCTGAAACCGGTATTATACGTACCTTTTCCGGGACCCGTCGGAACTCGAATAAAAACATACCCCAACAACCTGATACCATGCTTCAAAGACTTTACTCATTTTCACTCACTCTGCTGCTGTTGCTCCTGTTTTCTGCAACCGTATCCGGCCAGGACCTGGGCTCCATCGACTTTCAGAATATGGAGATCGATCAACTGACGGAGCTGCAGATACGAAATCTCAGCCGTGAACTGGATAACGCTGGAATCTCGCTTCAGCAGGCCCAGCAATTGGCACAGGCTCGCGGTATGTCCCAGCTGAACTCTCAATTGTTGATCAACCGGATTCAGATGTACCGGCAGAGCGGCGCGTTTCTGGAGGATGGAGAGGGGAATCTTCGTCAGCGGCAGGAGCTGAGCCCTGAACTCAGAGAAATGAGTGATTTGTATGGTACCGATGGGACGGGGACGTTTGCAATGGAGCGGGATACTATTCCTGATTCGCTTCGGGTGTTTGGCATGGACCTGTTTGGCGAAACCACCCGGACCTTTGAGCCATCCATGAACATCCCGACTCCGGAGGATTATGAGCTGGGCCCCGGTGATCAGCTTGTGATTAATGTCTGGGGCGCTGCACAGACGAGCTATACCCTGGTGATCAACCCGGAAGGCAATATTCAGATCAGCAATATTGGCCCGATCCACGTCAGCGGCTTGACGATTACGGAAGCCAGCGAGATTATTATCAGCCGGCTCGCGACCATCAATTCCGGCCTCCGGCCGGACAACCCGGAGGAAGCGAATTCCTTTGCCGATGTGAGGCTGGGGGATGTGAAGAGTATCCGGGTAACCATTGCCGGGGAGGTGGATGTGCCGGGAACGTATACCGTCTCATCCCTGGCTACCGCTTTTAACGCCTTGTATGCGGCCGGCGGCCCAACACGGAATGGTTCGTTCCGTGAAGTGCAGATTATCCGAAACAATGAGGTAGCGGCCACATTCGACCTTTATGACTTCCTGGTATTTGGGGATCAAACAGACAATATTCGTCTCAGAAACAATGACCTTATTCGTGTCGCGCCGTACAAGAATCGAGTCCATGTGACCGGAGAGGCAAAGCGAATCGGGTTTTTTGAGATGACGGACGGGGAGACATTTGAAGATCTGGTAACGATCCTTGCCGGATTCACTGAAGCCGCCTATACCCGGAGCTTTCTGATCGAGAGGCGGACTCCAACCATGCGAAGCGTTACGACCATCCGCTATCCCGAAGAGCAAAACACCGAAATGAGGCACGGGGACAAGGTCATTGTACAACGACTGCTCGACCGGTTTGAAAACAAAGTGACGATTCAGGGCGCGGTGATGCGTCCCGGCGGATTTGAACTTCGGGATGGCATGTCCCTCTATGACCTGATCGTTGCGGCGGACGGCCTGCGGGAAGATGCCTATATGACGCGGGGTACCATCGAGCGGGTTCGGGAGAACCGGGAACGTGAGACGATCCCTTTCAGCCCGGAAAATGTAGTTAATAATCCTGCTCTGTACGATATGGATCTTCGGAATGAAGATGCGGTTCGCATCTCCTCCCTGTTTGATATGCGGGAGGAGTATTCCTACCGGATCAGCGGTGCCGTTAATGAACCGGGGGAGTATCAGTTCCTGGAGAATACGAGTGTTAAGGATGCGATCTTTTTGGCGGCTGGCTTCACTGAAGAGGCGGCTGCCTACCGGATTGAAGTTGCGCGTCGGGTCACGGGCGAAGGGGAGCGGATGAAGATGGACCAGATTGCCGAGATGCACTATTTTGAGGTGGAGGAAGATCTTCGCTTCGATCCGGAGAGTGAGGATTTTGTGTTGCGTCCTTTTGACCGGATCTATATTCGTACGAAGCCGAACTACCAGACACAACAGACGGTGCGGATTGAGGGGGAAGTGCAGTTTCCAGGGGAATATGTTCTTGAGAACCGCAGTGCCCGGATTTCTGATTTGATCGACCAGGCCGGCGGGATCTCCGCCTACGGCTATCCGGAGGGCGCTGCACTTTCCCGAAGGCTGGATCAGGACCCAAGGCTTGACCGGCGGGATCTTCCGCCGGAAGTGCTGGCTGCCCTTGAGAGTGGAGAAGAGGTAGAGGTGCAGCAGCAGGGAAATGGAGAGATGGATGAAGATAGAGAACCTGTTACCATACCTCGAAGCCAGGTTGCGATCCGGCTTCAGGAGGTGATGGAGAACCGCTCTTCACCATTTAACCTGATTCTGCAGCCGGGGGACATCATCCGAATTCCCAAAGAGCTGGAGACCGTACGTATTGAGGGCGAGGTTCTCTACCCGGTCAGTGTCCGGTACAATTCAAGCCGCTCCTTCCGGAGTTATCTGGATGCCGCCGGTGGCCCGACAGAGAGTGCCCACCTGCGAAGAGCCTATGTCGTCTATGCGAATGGCGAGGTAGACCGGACCAGAAGGTTTCTCTTTTTCCGGAACAATCCGAGTCTGGAGCCTGGAGCCACTATTGTAATTCCGCCAGAACCGGAGAGACGCGAACTTACCCCGCAGGAGAGGATCAGCCTTGCCTCGAGTATCGCATCGACAGCGCTTCTGATTGTAACACTGGTTGAGCGTCTGCAATAGTACATCTGACGGGATAAAGGGTGGAGGGGATGTTGCCACAGTATTTCTTCCCCCTCCCTGTTCAGGGGCGTTTGCCGAAAGCCCCGGAGCCAGCTGCCCGTAATCCCGGTAACCGATCCAGTGCCTTGTTGCCGACTACCCCGATACAGGCCGGTATTGAGTCGAACTCCAGGATTTTTGCAATGGCCAGCCGGTGATACCCCAGGCCGCCGAAAAAGGGGGTTCCGTCATCTCCGATGTGAATCAGAATCCCGTCCTGCTCCCGGAAATTCCCGGAATTGATCTCATCTCTTGTTTTCAACCGGCCTTCCTGCCGGATCTCCTGAAAGGTTCTGTCCAGTTCAGCGTATCTTGTGGCCATATCATCCAGGGTAAGATGGCCATACTTTTTGGTCTGCAGCATATAGTCGTAGACCCCGAGCTCTTCCCAACTCTTGCCATCCCGCCAATGTCCGAAACAGTAGGCCATTCGAAAATCTTCGGCGACCGGCCGGACGTCCCGGACCTGATCCCAGTCGATGACCAGCCCGCTTGAATCGGAGCGGTTCATCCCTGTCACCCTCTTGATCTCCTCTCTGGGGATGAACTCCCGCACATCTGCCGGGTTGACCCAGATTCTCTCCTGAAACCGGGGGGCATGCGGGCCGTACCGAAGGATGTTGAAGAGATCTCTCGGCATCCCCGGATATCTCTTTTGAACGATTCTCCAGGGTTTTTTCGCTATATTCCACAGGGCAGTTCCGGCAGTTCCGTTACGGATATGTTTTGATATTTTTTTGATCGGGCCGATATCCATCAATGGAGCGTCAGGTGGCTGGAAATATGGGTCAAACAGCCAGGGGCGATTATGCCGGTTTATCGCTGGGTTGCATCGGGATAAAGTAAAGAATACCTGCCGGGGAAGAAACATTTTTATTTGGTGGAATGCGGGAATTCAACGTTCCCCAACTCCGGAATTCCCATGATTTCCCCCGATTTTCCGGTGTATTCGGTCGAAATCGGAAAAAAAGTAAAATTCTAATGTTTCTCGTAAGTAATTGAAAATGAACTGATTATAACAGTTATTCAGAATTATTTTAGCCAAAAACCTCCCTTTTTGAAAATTTTTTGTAACAAATTGGTTCCAGCTTTCTCCTTATAGGTAGAGAATGGTCAAACGATCCTGGTTCAACGGCTTGTGAATCAGGAGTGATGATTACCTATATTTGGTCACTATAAATTGAGAAAATCCATGAGTAAACAGAACCCCATACCCGAAGAACTGGAACGGAAGATAGATCAATTCATCCGCAACCGGATGACTCCGGAGGAGATCGATGACCTCTGGGTGGAACTATTGCAGGAGGAGGAGTACATTGAGTACCTGCAGACCTCGGCGAATCTGAAAGAGATCGTCAGACGGAGAACCAAATCGAAATCCCGCCCTGTTGTCGGTCGGATTCACGGCGTGAGTTCCTGGAAACGTACTGTTGCAGCGGCCGCTGCGATCCTGATTATGGTGGCCGGCTCTATCGCCCTCTATTACTCGACCGGAGAGCTTCAATCGGTAGAGCCGATAGCATCTATTGAACTGGACTACTACAGATCGGGCGATTCCCAGGTTGTTGAAACTGAAACCGAAGCTGTGATCCGGGAGGCGATTATTCTGGTGAATGACGGCCACTACGATGAGGCAATCCGGGTACTGGATGAGCAGATTGAGGTGACGGAGGATCCGGACCTGTGTGCATCTCTGCAGATCAATGCAGGCTCTATCATGTACAATACCGGACACTACCGGGATGCCCTTGAGCGGTTTCAGCATGTTGTTTCCAATGATGAGGGAGATGCTTTGATTCGTGAACGCGCGCTCTGGTTTCTTGGCAACACCCATTTCCAGCTAAATGAGATGGACGAAGCGCGTACTGCATTCCGGATGGCCTATGAGCTTAACGGCGCATACAGCAGGATAGCCCAGAGCTATCTGAGAGCGCTGACACCCTCCTGAGTATCCCATTCTGCAATAAGCTTCAGGCTGTTTTCAGGCTCTTCTGCTGCTTTCGGGTTGCCCAGACTCCTGCGGTGAAGAGGAAGAAGAGGGCGGCATAGACCGGGAATGTGCCTGGCTTCCGGGTCATCGGGTTGTTCTCGCCGTTCAGCATATATGGCCCCCAATAGTGGGGATTTGCATTCTTGTTTTTCAGGAAATGGAGCTTTGCCTCCCGAAGGGAACCGGATTTGGAGCCCCCCAGGTTGATCTGTTTGTAGAATTCGATGGCAAAGTCGGATGCATATTGGTCATTTACAGACCAGGAGTTGAGGATGAGGCTACGTGCACCGGCATATCGCAACGCCCGGCTGATCCCCATGATGCCGGACCCCTGAAAATAGCGGCCGGATCCAGACTCGCATGAGTTGAGCATGATCAGGTCACTTCTGAGGTTGAGGTCAAAGAGTTCATAGGCGAATATCTGCCCGGATATACCGTTAGCATCGTCTGCTGGTTCCTCTCCGGGAGCAAGGTAGAGCCTGGAGAAGAGAGGGTCCTCTTCCGATATTTTGCTGTGCGTGGCCAGGTGCAGAATCCGTGCATTGGCCGCACTCTTGATAAAGTTTTCCGGAGTTGCCCTGGCTTCTGTAAATGAGGAGAGGTTTTGGAACCGGGTCAGCTCTCCACGGATAGCTTCTACCTCGTATGGCGCCATTGGCAATGTTACCAGTTGTTCTCCCAGGGCTGATTCCTGGAATTGTGATATCCCGAAACCTGCATAGTCCAGTTCATAGAGTGTGCCCGGCGTTTGGGTCATGTACTCCTGGAGGTTGTTCAGATAGCGGACTTCCATCGATTCGATCAGATAGCGTGCGGAACCGTAGCTCGCGGCGTGTTGCGGGATCCCGGTAGGGAGGACGTCCAGCGGAAGCTGGTAGAGGTAGCTGTCCGGGACGACAATCAGCGAGGTGACCGAAGGGGGCAGGTTCTCAAGGTTGAGATAGGAGTAGACGTCATGCAGCCGGAGCAGATCGGTATCTCCGTTGGTAATACCTGTGATGGCTTCTTCAAACAGCGCCTCATGCTCTTCATTCATGGGAATCTTCTGTACGTTCAGTTCATCTGCTGTAATCTGAACCAGATAGAGCTGGCCGGCAATTCGTGTCATGTGAAGAATTGCCTGATTGCCTCTGAGCCTGGCCTGAATGGGCCATACGCGAAGATCTCCGGATAGACGGTTCCCGTCTCGTTGTGGCATGAGCTGATTTTTTTGAGCCATAAGGGCAGCAATCTCATTCCGGATGGGGAGGTGTTCGGATTCCGGCGCGACCAGCAGCTGTTTTCGGAGTCGGTCGATCCGGCCTGCAAGGATTTTCTCCTCTGCAAGCGCCTCTTCACTCATCCTCTCGGAGGTGATCAATTTGTTGTCGAAGAGGGAGGCGTCATTGATCGTCTTGATACGGTCCAGCAGGGAGATCGTCTCGGCATACCGGTTCTGGCTGATCAGCATATCTGCATAGGTCTGAAACAGGTCCAGATAGGAATCCTCGACATGCCAGTACCCCCCTTCGTGGTCGGCACTGGTGGCAGCTCGCTCAAGGACCTGCTGGGAGGCAGTGGCCAGTATCCGGTCGGCCTGCCGCTCCCTTCCCCGCTCCAGTGCGAGCAGCGCCTCCACTTCTCTCGCCTTGATCAGGATATCGAAATCGACGACTGTAACGTCATGGATGTTGAATTCGCGGATCTGTGCTTCTGCATGGCTGATCTCTCCGGTTTCATAATAGATCTCTGCCAGATTGGCCAGGGCGTCCAGGTAGACCGGGTTGTTGTTGTTCTCTGCACTGATCTCAGCGATCCGTTTGTAGATTCCGGTGCTCTCTGCCAGCCTTTCGGTCTCCCTGTAGAGGGAAGCCCGTTCATGTAGCAGTCGAACATCAAGCCTGTAGTCGGTTGCGGTTGCTTCGGTCAGAAGTTGTTCCGCTTCCTCCAGATAACTTGCAGCCGTATCCGGTTGATTGAGGTTCCTGAAATGAGAAGCCATGGAGAGAATGATCGAAGCGAGTTCGTTTTTATTACCCGTCCGCTCGGCCAGTTGCCGGGCCTCGTCGATATAGTTCAGGGAGAGATCCCAGTTCCGGTTGTTACGGTAGTAGACATGGAGGTTTCTGTATATCCCGAGTTGCAGGTTGTGGTTATCCTGAACCTGGGCGTGTGAGAGTGCTCCGAACTGTGCTTCCAGATAGTTATCGATCTCTCCGAGTTTGTAATAGGCCAGGCCGAGATTATTGTACAGGCGGGCCCGCACATTACTGTCTGCAATTTCATTTTCTTCCAGGACAGTCTCGATCAGGGATTTTGCTTCATGATATTTCCCGATCAGATAGAGGTTTGCCCCGTGATCTGCCGTCACGGCCATCAGGTTTTCTCTGTCATTCAACTCCTCAGTGAGCGGGATGATGTACTCCCGCTGGAGATGAAGGCTGCGGTCGACCTGCCCGGCTCTGTAGACGGCGAATTCGAGCCTCCAGTAGAGGTTTCGTTTCGGGGTGATGTTCGGCAGATGGCGCAGTTCCAGAAAGGAGTTATATCGCTGTGCCATCTGGCCATACTGCTGGCTGTTGTAGAGCGCATTGAGCAGGCTTGCCTGAATCAGCTCCCAGTGAAATGGATCCGGATACTCAGTCTGGTGGAATTCGGTTATTTGCTGAGCGATCTCTCTGTAAACATGTTCGGAGCTTTCGGTGAACTGAAAACCGAGATTATAGGCAGTGATCAAAAACATGGAAAAATCCCACTCATCCCGAAGCAAGAAAGCAGGGTCGATCTCTCTGGAGTAGGCGAGGCGGCGATTCAGTTCCTGGAGCCTCGTTACTGGCTGTCCGGAGTAGAACTCTTCGTAATAACGGATCTTTTCCATCTGCTCACCTCTCAATAGTTGCAGAAAGAGATGGAGATGCTCACTCTCAAACTCCAGGGCGATCTGGTGAATCGCATCGTTGACAGACTCTTCGTTCGCCAGATGGTGAACCCACTCCTGCCCGAGCCGGTCTCCGGTTTCAACTACCTGCTTTTTGCGGGTTTCATTTTCTCTGGCCAATGTAAGCAGCGCCCAAACCGACTCGTCTACAGCTTTCTCCTGCTGGATATTAGTGTGATAAATCTCTATCTGTCTGTCTGCCGGAATAAAGGATGGTTCAATTCTCTCCAATCCCTGAGCAGGCAGCTGCAATAAGAGTACGAATAGCCAAGCCATATGCATTCTGGATGGAACGTTGAGATCCCGATGCCAAAGACAGTAGTAACGGATACCTTGCAATGTCTGGTATCCGGAACCGGAGTTTCGGGAGCCGATGTAATTAAGAAAGAATCGGGAGGCCTGAAAACTGCCCGAAACTGCAAACTGCATAATTTTCTGGAAATAAAAAACCCGATATCCTGACTCTGTTGGGCCGGGTTATCGGGTTTTTACACAGCTTCTTAAAGCAGAAGGTATGGTTTCCACCGCGCGATGGAAACCATACCTTCTTGTTGTCAGCCTGTTAACAATCGAAATGTGGTGATTCTACTGTACACCAAAGGCTGTAGTGTTTGGACTGATCCACGGATCAGTCGTCGCCTCCGGGAGGTGCCGGTCGAAGCGGATCCATGTCATCACCGCCGCCATTCAACCAGATCGTTTCCGGTGCTGCTTCGGCAGGAGCTTCCTGAGCCTCTTCAACTTCAAGTGAGTCGAGGTTAGCATCTGTTACGGACGCGCAACCTGCTGCGATTCCAAGTACAAGGATAAATGAGAATATAATACCAAGCTGACGTTGAAGGTATATGATAGATTTCATAACTATTATATGTTTATATTATTGATTCTAATGAATGGTGTGGATGAGTAATATATAATCAATCTATATCGAATTGACAAGTATAATATAATATATACGATACAAAGAGTCTACAGTTTTTTTAAATTTTTTTAAGAAAACGGAAAAAAGATCGGTTTCGCACTGTCCCGGAATGCTGTATATTGCCCTGAGATGATTCAGAGGCAGATTTATGCAGTCTGCTGATAAATCGAAATTTTTAATTTTTTTTTAAAAAGAGAGTGGTATCTGGAAAATTCAGCGAATTTGATGCCATTTTCGGAACTTGCCACTGCAGTTCCAGATGGAAGACTGCATGATATTCCCCGGCCGGCGAATTGTCAGGATCAATGCCAGGGGAATGTAATTATCACAGCTGCCGGTAACTGACAGGTTCGAAGCCTGCTGAAAATGAAATACGTTGGCTTTATAGATGAAAAGGGAATTCTTTGCCTTGTACTATCCCTGGGGGAATCGTTTGACCATGCAACAACAATCTTTTATGGGTGAAATTGGCTCGGTTTTGAACCTGATGGAGAAGGTGGCGTGGGAAGAGTAGACTTTTCAGATTTGGCGGAGGCGTTCCGTGAACAGGATCATAACCGGATGACCCGAATCCTGAATGAGCTGACACCCCGGCTGCGCAAATACCTCTATTTTGGACTTGGGGCGGACGCCGAGGTCGCGGATGATTGTATACAGGAGGTCTACGCCCGGATTTTTGAGAAGATTCGTGAGCAGGATATTGAAGATGAGAAGAGCCTTTTGCAGTATCTTCTCCGATCCTGCCGGTTTGAATATATTCGGATTACCAATTTTGACAGGCGGTTTGAGGACATCTCGGAAGACGAGCTCAGTGATGAAATGAGCCAGGAGAGCCAACGGAACCGTCTGCTGGATGAACAACGTATGAAGATCCTCGAAGAGTGCATGGGCCTGTTGAGAGATCGGTACCGCGAGGTGATCAGTTACTACTTTTCGGATGATATGGATCATCCGGAGGATGCTATCGAGGAGATGGGGCTGACGCCCGGCCAGTTCCGGACCATCAAATCCAGGGCTGTCAAAAAATTGCACGACTGTTTCAAGAAGAAGTCCGGTGGAAACAGTCATTGATAAGCCGAACTACCGAAAAACAGTGCAGGATGTGTAAATTGTAAGTAGGATTTACAATGTGCACAGATAGTACGACTGGACAAATTGTAAATCCAATTGACAATTTGTCCACTTCCTGATACATTAGGGTTATGATCTCCCGCGAACTTTCATCCCAATTACTTGAATCCGCACGTCGGTTTCCGGTGGTATCGGTCATCGGCCCCCGTCAATCCGGTAAAACCACACTCGTAAAGGCACTTTTCTCCGATTACAAGTACGTATCACTGGAAGACCTGGATAATCGAAAATTTGCGGGGGAAGATCCCCGAAATTTTTTGGACACCTATCCGGAGAAAGTGATTCTTGATGAAGTTCAACGGGTTCCGGAACTGTTTTCCTATTTACAGACGCACACAGATCAAAAGGGGTCGGCAGGACAATATATATTGACAGGATCTCAACATTTTTTAATGATGGAATCTGTCAGCCAGACGCTTGCCGGACGGACCGCCATTCACACTCTGCTTCCATTGAGTTGGTCCGAACTGTCAGGTTCTGTCGACAGTGAAATCGACTATACAGAGTTTCTTTTCGCGGGAAGTTTTCCAAGAGTATATGATAAAAAAATTCCGCCATCCGAGTTTTACTCAACCTACATACAAACCTATGTCGAACGGGATGTCCGAACATTAAAACAGGTTTCAGATCTGACGGCGTTTCAAACGTTTGTCAAACTCTGTGCCGGGAGAATCGGGCAGTTGTTGAATCTTTCCTCACTTGCCAATGATGCCGGTATTACTCACAATACCGCCAAGTCATGGCTTTCACTACTTGAAACAAGTTTTTTGGTCGTGATTCTTAAACCGCATCATAAAAATTTCAACAAGCGGTTGATAAAATCCCCGAAGCTCTATTTTACTGATACAGGCCTGGCAGCTTCTCTTCTTGAAATTGAAACACCCTCACAGTTGGCTACACACCATATGGTGGGTCATCTTTTTGAGAATATGGTTGTTACAGAGTATTTGAAACATCGGTACAACCAGGGCAAAAGAAACAACGGTTTTTTTTGGAGAGATAAAACAGGCCATGAAATAGATCTGTTGATAGAAAAGGCGGACAAGTTGATCTCCATCGAAGTGAAGTCAGGTAAAACGGTTAATTCCGATTACTTCAGGAACCTCAAATACTGGCAATCACTTTCAGGTTCCCCATCTGATGATTCGTATGTTATTTATGGTGGAGACAGTGACCAAAAACGTTCCCATGCCTCAGTCTGTGGGTGGAAAAAAGCGAGTCATCTATTTCAAAAAATATGAATATCCTGTAGTAGGAGGCTTTGAAAAACCGGTTGAAAATGGGCGTAAAAGTCTCAACATTAAGGTGTTGAAGTTCCGGCTTATTTATTACTGTTAATTTGTAAGCGCTTTTGAGGAGACTATCATATGCATGGGAAGGCTGGGGTTTATCTCCCGCTGCAGCCGGAAATCGGCAAGTGACCACG
This sequence comes from Balneolaceae bacterium, assembly GCA_040905265.1. Classification (GTDB taxonomy): domain Bacteria; phylum Bacteroidota; class Rhodothermia; order Balneolales; family Balneolaceae; genus JBBDRW01. The sequence goes on from JBBDRW010000019.1 coordinate 32,958, forward strand.
ATTGACAAAATTTGAATAGGAATCATCATAAAACAACCTGATCTATGTGGCTGAATATCAAATCATTTGACGAGTACAAACAGGTGTATGACCAGAGCCGGAAAGACCGTGCCTCGTTTTGGGAGCATGAAGCGGGAACCTTCTACTGGAGGAGGCGGTGGGACAAAGTTCACTCCGGCGGGTTTGAAAAAGGGGATATCAAATGGTTTGAAGGGGGGAAGCTCAACATTACCGAGAATGCGCTGGACCGGCATCTGAATATGATCGGGAACAAGACCGCGTTTATTTTTGAGCCGAACCACCCGGACAGTTTTCGCCGTACGATTACCTATCGCCAGCTGCATGAGGATGTTTGCCGGTTTGCAAATGTTCTGGAAGAGAAGGGGGTGAAAAAGGGGGACCGGGTCTGTATCTATATGGCGATGACTCCGGAACTTGTGATTTCGGCTCTTGCCTGTGCCCGTATCGGAGCTGTCCATTCGATTGTATTTGCCGGCTTTTCTGCTCAGTCACTGGCTGAACGGATTCAGGATTGCGATGCGAAAATGCTGATTACCAATGACGGACTTCGCCGGGGAGACAAACATGTTCCGTTGAAGGATATCTCTGATGAAGCATTGGAAGAGTGTCCGTCTGTAAAGAGTGTGATTGTTTGCCAGCGCACCAACCGGGATATCAACTGGGTAGAAGGGCGGGATGAGTGGTGGCACCTGCTGATCCGGGAAGCTTCCAAACAGCACGAAGCGGTAGAGATGGATGCGGAAGACCCGCTCTTTATTCTCTATACCTCCGGTTCAACCGGCAAACCAAAAGGGCTTTTGCATACCTGTGGCGGGTATATGGTCTATACAAGTTACTCGTTCCGGAATGTGTTTCAGGTATCGGAAGAGGATGTCTACTGGTGTACGGCCGACGCGGGCTGGATTACCGGCCATTCATACATCATCTACGGCCCGCTGCTGAACGGCGCAACCGGAATTATTTTTGAAGGTACCCCGACCTATCCTGATCCGGGAAGGCTCTGGGAGGTGGTGGAGAAGTATAAGGTGACCCACTTCTATACAGCCCCGACAGCGATCCGGGCTCTTATGAAATCGGATCTCGACTATGTGAAACGGTATGACCTGAGTTCTCTGAAGGTACTTGGTTCGGTCGGGGAACCGATCAATGAGGAGGCGTGGCACTGGTATCATGACCATATCGGAAGCGGCCGCTGTCCGATTGTGGATACCTGGTGGCAGACGGAGACGGGCGGGATTATGATCTCGGCTCTTGCCGGGGTGACTCCGGAGAGGCCTGGTTATGCGACACTGCCGCTGCCGGGTGTTGAGCCGGTTCTGGTCGATGAAGATGGCAAGGATATTGTCGGGAATGATGCGAAGGGGAACCTCTGTATCAAACACCCCTGGCCCTCCATCGCCCGTACGATCTGGGGAGAGCACGACCGTTATTTGAAAACCTATATGACAGCCTACAAAGGGTATTACTTTACCGGGGACGGCTGTCTTCGTGATGAAAACGGCCTCTACCGGATTACCGGCCGGGTAGATGATGTACTGAATGTTTCGGGACACCGGCTTGGAACAGCCGAAATCGAAAACGCGATTGACGAGCATGAGAACGTGATTGAAACGGCAGTGGTCGGTTATCCTCACGATGTGAAAGGGCAGGGGATCTACGCCTTTATGATCTGTGAAGAAACACCGGAGAATATGGAGGCGTTCAAGAAGGAGATTCACGATGTGGTGACCAAAATTATCGGCCCGATTGCAAAACCGGACAAGATCCAGGTGGTACCCGGCCTGCCGAAGACCCGGTCCGGCAAAATCATGCGGCGCATTCTCCGTAAAGTGGCCTCTAATGACGTAGACAACCTCGGGGATACCTCAACCCTGCTGGACCCGTCCGTCGTCAAAGCCATCAAAGACGGGAAGGGATATTGAATGTCCGAGCTTAGTGTTAAGAATTATCGGCGGATCTGTGTGATCAACTGGTTCCTGGCTCCGCCGCTCTTTCTTATTTTTGCCTGGCCGTACCGGATCTCCTCTCAAATACTGGAGGTTCACGCCCTCTATTCCATACCGGGTACCCTTCTGTTTGCCCTGCCGTTTACACTGACCCTGCTTCACGGGCATGTCGCGATGGCACTGGGCCATCTCCATATGCACCATTTCTATGACTGGCTGAGGAACAAACCGCTTACCTACGGCATCTTCTATCATGACATACTGGTGAGTACACGTTTCCGGCTTATTTTGTTGGTACTGAGTTTCGCGATTTTTGCGGGAGGATTGGTTTAGAAGACAGAATATATAATCCTTACATTTGCACGTATGGAATTGAATCCGCTTGATACTGAACAAATCGGGATTAAAACGCTTGAAAAGCAGCTTCTCAAGTCTGCCTCTGAGAGGTCTTTGAAAATCGGATTGCCGAAGGAGATCTCTCCCGACGAGTCCCGCCTCTCTTTGACGCCTGGAGGTGTCGCGATCCTGAAGGCGAATAACCACGAAATTTTACTGGAAAAGGGTGCCGGTGAAAGTGCCGGATTTCCGGACAGTGAGTATGTAGATGCCGGAGCAGAAATTGTTTACAGTGGTGAGGAGGTCTACAAACAATCGGAACTGATTGTTAAAGTGGCTCCTCCGGTTGCCCGTGAACAGGAATGGATGCAATCCGGCCAGATTCTGATCTCTGCGCTTCATCTGGGAAATACTACAGAACTCTATCTGGATAAGCTGATCAAAAAAGGGATCACCTGTTTCGGCTATGAATTTATGATGAGCAGGGATGGCGAGTTTCCCATTGTTCGTATGATGCATGAAATTACGGGTACCATGGCTGTGCAAGTTGCGGCCCGGTATCTGGAGGTCAGCAGCGGCGGGCAGGGTATCATGCTGGGTGGTATCTCCGGAGTGCCGCCCGCTTCAGTGGTGATTCTCGGGGCTGGAATTATCGGAGAGTATGCGGCTCGTACGGCTTTGGGGTATGGCGCCCAGGTGTTCGTAATGGATCATGACCTGTCTCAGCTCCGCCGTCTCGAAAACGCGCTTGACCGACGGATCATCACGGCGACAGCCAATCATCAATATCTCTCCTCGGCATTACAATTTGCAGATATTGTAATCGGTGCAGCTCTGGTTGAAGGGGAACGGGCACCCTGCTGGGTTACGGAGATGATGGTCCGGGAGATGAAGGAGGGGAGTGTTATTGTGGATGCAGTAATCGATCAGGGTGGATGTATTGCGACGAGCGAGCCCACGTCCCACTCCGATCCGGTATTTGAAAAGCATGGAGTGGTTCATTACTGTGTCCCGAATGTCCCTTCCAATGTTGCCAAAACGGCTACCTATGCTCTGAATAATGTCCTGGTACCCTATGTCCTTGAGCTTGGAGAATCCGCACACATTCAGGAGTGCCTCTGGAAACACGCTGCCCTCAGGAACGGGGCTTATATCTACAAAAAACACCTGACCAAAAAATCGCTCTCGAAACTGTTTGGTATTCCTTACAGGGATATTGAAATGCTGATTGCCTCGCAGATATAGGCAGGAGCCAGAAGCCCCTTACTCCTGAATTTTACAAAGATTCTGTCTCATTTTAATGATCGATCTCACAACATAACTACCAACTCGCAACTACGAAACGCCCCCACCCATGCTGCTCGACCTCATCGCCGGGACCCGTCCCAATTTTATGAAGGTTGCCCCGATTATTGACGCGATCGGGGTGCAAAGGAGTGATGGCGCCGAGATCGGGTTTCGCCTGATTCATACGGGCCAGCATTACGATAAGAATATGAGCGAGCAGTTTTTCAATGAGCTCTCAATTCCGCAGCCGGATGTTAATCTCGGTGCCGGGGGCGGATCGCATGCGGAGCAGACGGCAGCCATTATGACCGGGTACGAAAAGCTGTTGCTTGAGAACGGGAAACCGGATCTCTGTCTGGTAGTCGGGGATGTAACATCCACCATGGCCTGCGCGATCACCGCTCAGAAGCTGCATGTCCCGGTAGCTCATGTAGAGGGCGGAATCCGGTCGGGAGACTGGTCGATGCCGGAAGAGATCAACCGGATGGTAACGGATGCTGTCACCAACTGGTTTTTTACAACCTCCGAGACAGCGAATGAGAATCTCCGCCGAGCAGGGGTGAGTGAGGAGCGGATCTTTTTTGTCGGAAATACGATGATCGATACGCTTTTGAAACAGCGGCCCAGGTTTACACCGCCGCCGGTGTTTGAAGAGGCTTCTCTTCAGAAGGGGAGGTACTTTGTGATGACTCTCCACCGCCCTTCCAACGTGGATGAGGAGCAGAACCTGAAAATGTTGATGGAAGAGATCATCAACCATACCCGTGACCTTCCCCTGGTTTTTCCGGTCCATCCACGAACTGCGTCCATCCTGGATCGGCTGGAGATCGGCCACCCCCGTCTCTGGACAACGGAGCCGCTGGGATACCTGGAGTTTAACTATCTTGTGGAGAATTCACTGGCCGTCATTACCGACTCCGGCGGAATCACCGAGGAGACAACGGTACTGGGGATTCCCTGCATGACCCTTCGGGAGAGTACGGAGCGGCCGGAAACTGTTACCGTCGGGACCAATGAGATTCTGGGCACAGACCCCGGAGCCATCGCGGCGGCTATGGAGAAACTCTTTGCCGGCAAATGGAAGAAGGGTGGAATTCCGGAACGGTGGGATGGAAAAGCCGCCGAACGGATCGTGGAGATACTTTCGTCCCGGTTCTATGATCGGCCATAAAACATAACTGTCATCTCTTAACATCGAGCTCCCAATGATTAATCCGAAAAAGAGTCTCGGCCAGCATTTTCTGAAGGATGGGAACACCATCCGCAAGATTGCCGCGGCCCTTCCGGCCGATCCGGAGAGGGATCTTGTGATTGAGATCGGCCCCGGTACCGGTATGCTAACAAAGAATCTGTTGGAGCGTTACCAGAATGTACGGGCGGTGGAGATCGACCAACGGGCGGTTGCCGTTCTGAAGGAGTCGTTTCCGGAACTGGATGTAATCCACGGGGATGTGTTGAAAATTTCCTGGGACCGGCTTCTTGAGGGATATACTCTGTCTGGCAGTATGAAGCCGGATTCTGCGGGTGTCCATATCATAGGAAACCTCCCCTATTTTATTACCAGCCAGATCCTGTTTGGTATTCTGGAACAGAGAAACCGGCTTCGCACAGCGACACTGATGATGCAGAAGGAGGTGGCGGAACGGCTGATTGCACGGCCCAATACCAAGGAGTATGGCATTCTGAGTGTCCAGGTTCAACTGATGAGCACTCCTGCAATTCTTTTCGACGTCCCGCCAACTGTATTCCATCCTCCCCCGAAGGTTGTCAGCAGTGTGGTGCAACTGACGTTTGACCAGCCGGAACTAGCCTGCCGGGACAGCCATCTGAAGACGGTTGTCCGGATGGCGTTTCAGCAGCGCAGGAAGAAGTTGAGCAACGCGTTGAAAAGAATCGGAGAGCTTCCGGAACACCCGGATTTTGATTTTGATGCAAGAGCAGGGGCATGGCCGCCCGGGACTTATGAAAAGTTGACAGCATACCTTGAACAACTTGGCACGCTCTCCTGAAATTTCGACCCTTCCGGAGGTGACTTGAAGCTTAATTCTCCTCTTTTTCATCAAAAACCGGCTGATTTTGTATACTCTTCGCTTTTGGTATGGTACTTGCATCCCATTACAGCCGACAGGGGATGATTCGATCATCGAATGGGTTAGCAGCCCGGCAGCCGGCCGGAAGGGTTGGCAGGCAGATGAGAATCGGTTGATCCTGTAAACGATTTTATAACAACTAACCGGAGGCTTTGGGAAACCAGTTTTTGCAAATCCTCCAAACAATCAACATGTAACCTAAATCGATTAGGAGTCATCATATGGCTAAGATTAAACCTTTGAGTGATCGTGTCCTGGTTCGTCCGGACGATGCTGAAGAGAAAACCGAGTCCGGAATCATTATCCCGGATTCTGCAAAAGAGAAACCACAGCGGGGAACCGTTGTAGCGGCAGGTCCCGGCAAAGTTGAAAACGGCACAAAGATCGAGATGTCTGTTAAAGACGGGGACCATATCCTGTACGGAAAGTATTCCGGTACCGAGATCTCACTCGATGGAGAGGATTATCTGATTATGCGTGAATCCGACATTCTCGGAATTGTATCGTAATCAGCTTGTGAATATCTATTTAACCTGAACAACAAACTGAAGAACACTATGTCTGCTAAACTAGTACACTATGATGCCGAAGCCCGCGACGCGCTAAAGCGTGGCGTGGACAAGCTCGCTAATGCAGTAAAGGTCACATTGGGCCCGAGAGGCCGGAATGTGGTGATTGAGAAATCCTTTGGTGCACCGACCATCACGAAAGATGGTGTTACGGTTGCCAAAGAGATCGAGCTCTCCGATAAAGTTGAAAATATGGGTGCTCAGATGGTTCGTGAAGTTGCTTCCAGAACCGCTGACAATGCCGGTGACGGAACCACGACTGCTACGGTCCTTGCACAATCCATTATCAGCAACGGATTGAAAAACGTGACAGCCGGTGCAAACCCGATGGATCTCAAACGTGGCATTGACCAGGCGGTTGCCGCTGTAGTCAAGGAGCTGCAAAAAATCAGTAAAAACGTAAATGACAACCCTGAAAGCATCAAGCAGGTCGCTTCCATCTCCGCGAATGGTGATGAGGTGATTGGCAGCCATATCGCTGATGCGTTTGAAAAGGTTGGAAAAGATGGTGTGATTACGGTTGAAGAGGCCAAGAGCACCGATACCTATCTCGATACGGTGGAAGGGATGCAGTTCGACCGCGGGTACCTCTCTCCCTATTTTGTCACCGATAGTGACAAGATGACAACCGAACTGGAAGATGCCTACATTTTGATCTTCGACAAGAAGATCTCCAACATGAAGGATCTTCTCCCGGTTCTGGAGAAAGTGATTCAAACCAACAAGCCGCTGTTGATCATCTCTGAAGATGTGGAAGGGGAAGCACTGGCAACTCTGGTAGTCAACAAGCTGCGAGGTTCTCTCAAAATCGCTGCTGTAAAGGCTCCCGGTTTTGGTGATCGCCGAAAAGCGATGCTTGAGGATATCGCGATCCTGACTGGCGGAACCGTCATCAGCGAAGAGCGCGGATTCAAGCTTGAAAATGCAACTCTGGACTATCTTGGCCAGGTTGACCGAGTTACGATCGACAAGGACACGACTACACTGGTCGGTGGCAAAGGCAAAGATACCGATATCAAAGCCCGCGTCAACCAGATCCGGAATCAGATCGAGACAACCACGTCTGATTATGACCGTGAGAAACTGCAAGAGAGACTGGCCAAACTGAGCGGTGGAGTTGCCGTGATCTATGTTGGCGCCTCTTCTGAAGTAGAAATGAAAGAGAAGAAAGCACGGGTTGAAGATGCCCTGCATGCGACCAGAGCTGCCGTTGAAGAGGGAATTATCCCCGGTGGCGGCGTTGCATTCCTGAGAGCACTCTCCGGACTTGACAGCCTGAAAGGAGATACTCCGGATCAGGAAGTCGGTTACGACATCATCCGGCGGGCCCTGCAGGCTCCCCTGCGTGCGATCTCAAATAACGCAGGTGCCGAAGGCTCCATCGTGGTACAGAAAGTACTCGAAGGAAAAGGCTCGTTCGGCTACAATGCACGCACCGAGAAGTATGAGGACCTGATCAAGGCCGGTGTCATTGACCCGACCAAGGTTGCCCGTACTGCACTTGAAAATGCTGCATCTGTTGCATCCCTGCTGCTCACCACAGAAGCTGTGATCGTTGAAAAACCATCCAAGGATGGCGACGATGATGGCGGCGGAGCACCTGGTGGAATGCCCGGAGGCATGGGCGGAATGGGAGGCATGGGCGGCATGATGTAATGTCGTGAATCATGCTTCTTAGCGTTGATTATGAAAGGGCCTCAGCATTTGTGTTGGGGCCTTTTTTTTGTGCGCCCGGCAGGGTGCATTCACTTGGGGGGAGAGTTCCTTATGCACCCGACAGTTTTTTGCAACCGTGTGGTTGAGGATCCTTTTTTAAACCCGAAAACTCGATATATGATCCTGTTACAACTCATAAAGTCAATAATGCTGTTAATTATTCAGCGGATTTTTTCAGTCAATTCTCAAAATTCTGAATTTGCAATAAGTATGTGAATGTGTATATTCATACACACGTTATACGCATCCAATAAGAGGATTGAATATTTTAGCTACAAATATCATACGTAGAAAGGTTTCGCTGCTGCTCCTGTTCGGGTTGTTTTTAATGACAGGACACCCGCTTGTTCATGCTTTTGAATATTTTTCCTCACCTGTACAATCAGAGCCTTATCAAGAGACGACCGGGAATAACAACCCCACTGATAACAAGGATGAGTGTCTGGAGTGTGTTCTCGTATCACTCCTGAATTGTGATCATCCTGACAACTCCCTCTACCTGCCGGCAAACTCGTACTTCCTGGAAATGGAAGTTCCTTTCTTTTGTGGAGAAGGGGTCGGGTACGGCTTTTCTCAGCGTGGCCCACCTGCTGCTTAATACACAAATGTTCTGAAGAGCCGTCCAAAGGCTTGTTTCTTATTCAGAACAGCTCCGATTCTCCTGCACTGTGACCAGATAGTTTCTACGCGCCATTCAATCAGACATTTAAAATTGAACGGCTATTCAATTTGGCACAATCAGCTTCATTTTCAACAAAAAGCTGTAGCGGTTAATAGAGAATCAACCCCCAAACCGGTCCTGATAAAGTATCAGGGATCTATTTCATCACTTTTAGAAGCATTTATTCAGGATAAAACCATGTCAATAACCAGTCTTGTACAAACCATGATTTCCAGTCAGATAATACCATTCGGGAAATTTCTTGTTTTTTGTAGTTCGTGCATCATATTGTCCACGATAATCACAACCAATCTATATGCAAATGATCCCGCCACAATCTCCGGTACTATTACATCGGATCGGGGTGAACTGATTTCAGGGGCGAACATCCTGATTGAAAACACAACTATCGGGGCTGTTGCCGATTATCAGGGTCGGTACCAAATCGAGGATCTGCCTGAGGGTGATTATGCGATTATTGTCAGTAGTATAGGGTACAGCACGGCCCGCAAAGAAGTATCGGTAGAATCTGGAGAGGTCGTGAATCTCGATTTTATTCTTCCCGAAGCGGCTCTTAGCCTGGACAATGTCGTGGTTACGGCCACAAGGATGGAAATCGAACTGCTCGATGTGCCTGCTTCGGTTAGTCTTGTAAGTGCACGCGACATTGAGAGAAGAGGTGCCATTTATCCCGGGGAGGAGCTGTCCGGAATCCCGGGAGTAAAACCATCCATGCATTCGGAAGGTACCTACACGAGTATTGTGATTCGTGGAGTGCCAAATGAACATCATAACGATACGTTTCTTGCTCTCGTTGATGGTGTACCATACGTAACCAACAGTGATGAGGTGGATCTTGAACGGATGATGCCTCTGTCGCTGATGGAGCGGGTAGAAGTAGTGCGGGGCCCCACATCGGCGCTCTACGGTAGGGGCAGTGTGAGCGGCGTTGTAAATTACATCACAAAGCCAGCACTGTCTGCGTACATCGCTGATGCATCTATTCGCTATGGAATGTATAATTATTTTCGACCTCAGCTCACTCTTTCCCTTCCTTTCGCTGAAAACCAAAGCAGTCTCCTTGTAGACGGGTTTTACGAAATAAAGGATGGCTGGAGAGATCGTTCAGATCGGCGCGCCGGCAACCTGTTTGTCAAGAATGAATGGAACCTGGGCGCCTCCACGAATGCGACTTTCTACTTCAACTACAATGACAACAATCAAAAATATGCCAGTCCGATTCCCATTCGGGATGACGGGTCGTTCATTTCAATGCCGGGAGGGCGTTCAGCAAACTACCAGATTGATGATACCTATGACGCCCGGCGCGTGATTGCAGGAACTGCAATCCTAGATCACAGGTTCAGTGAAAATATTTCTCTCCAGACCAAACTCCAGTATCGCAACAATTACTTTGATACCAACCTCGGCTTTTTTGTGGATATCGACGAAGAGCACACATCATTTCACTGGAACGGGTATGATGCTGTCTCGGACTACAGCACTTTCTTCGCTGAACCTCAGATTAACATCGAAATGGACCGGTTCAGAATTCTTGCGGGGGCCAATTATGAACGACTCGATGGTTTTTCCACGGCAGACTGGACCGGTCAATACGGGTTTGTGCCAGGCGAAGGGTTTCTCTTCTATATCCAGAAGCGCAACTATGTAACCGGTGAAATGACCAACCGGGATGATTTTGTAACGGACCGGCGAACGGATGCAGGCTATGTGGCAGATGTGTACGGAACGTTTCTGCAGGCGGAGATCGATCTTACTCAGAAAGCTGTTCTTACCCTTGGCGGTCGGTTCGACTGGTTCAGCCGGGAGGTAGATTATCGGACTCTGGCTCCACAGGGGAGTGAAATACCTGGTGAAATTATATCGGATAACGATGGGCACTTCAGCCCCAAGGTTGGTTTGTCTTATCGCTGGACCCCTTCGTTTTCAACTTATGCAACGTTCGGTGAGGGATTCAGCCCTGCCTTCGGATCGATTTCGGTATTCAGGGACCGTGAAGGGGATTTGAAACCTGAGATTGCCTATAACTATGAGGTGGGCAGCAAGGGAGAATTTTTTGATTCGAGGTTGTTTCTGGGGGCCGCCGTCTATCTGCTTGAACGTCGTGACCTTCTCGTTGTATCCTATGGCGAGGGGGAGCAGCGCACCTTTGCGCGAAATGCCGGTTCGCAGAGTTCCAGGGGATTGGAACTGGAGATGAAAGCCAATCTGTCGGACTGGGTGAACGGCCTGGGAATCAACGGTAGCTATACCTATACCGATGCCCGTTTTGACGAGTTTAATTTCGTGGATGAATTCACAGATGAAGAATTTGATTTCTCCGGGAAGAAAGTGACCGGAGTTTCTCCACACATGGCGACTCTGGGAATTTACCAACAATTTGGCGACGAGGTTTCAGCCGGTGTAAGGCTGGAATACACCGGACGTTACTGGGCCGACCACCAGAATACTTTTCGGGCCGACCCGGTGATGTTGGTGAATGCCAATATGAGTTACAGGCCGAAATGGGCAGGAGGTGCAGAGTTGCTACTGAATGCCCTAAACCTGACGAACAGGAATTACTACTCCTATTATGCCACGAATGAACGGGTTATTTCCGGTTATCCGACCCGTCCGTTTGAATTGATCGCAACATTGAGATTCCGATATTAAAAAAATGGAGTATTGAAATCATGATTCGAATCATAGCAAAAAAGGAACTTCGTGATATCCTCAGAGATGGTCGTTTCAGGTGGACTTCCGGGATTGTAGGGATCTTGTTGTTGGCATCTCTTTTAGCCGGATGGCATTACACAGTTTCCACAGGAACGGATCACAACCTTGCCCAGGAGACGATGCGGGAACAGTGGTTGAACCAGGGTGAAAAAAATCCGCACTCCGCTTCGCATCTTGGGATATATGCTTTTCGACCGATTCCTGAACTTGCATTGGTGGATCCGGGGATTAACAATTACACCGGGACGTCAGTTTGGCTTGAAGCACACAATCGGAACGAATTTACCTATCGTCCCGTGCGAGATTCAGTGCCGGTTGCCCGTTTCGGCGAATTGACGGCATCCGTGGTAATGCAGGTCCTGATTCCATTGATTATCGTTTTTCTCTGTTTTCAGAGTATTTCAGGTGAGCGGGAGAACGGCACGTTGCGACAGATTTTTGCGACAGGTGTTCGATCCTATCATTTCCTTGCAGGAAAAGTAATCGGGACAGCCGGTGCAATTCTGGCAGTTTTAATCCCGGCCACAATTCTCGGGACTTTAGCGCTTGTATTTTTTACTTCCGACGGTGGAGTTCAGTTCACCGATATTGGAATACGGAGTGTCATTATGGGGTCAGGCTACCTGGCCTACTTCGGTGTGTTTCTCGGGATTTCATTGGGGGTATCGGCTGTGGCAAGGTCGTCTGGAATGTCATTGTTAATCCTGCTCGCATTTTGGATGTTCAACTGCCTGATTGTTCCGCGGGTGGTTTCTGACCTTGTCAGGTCTGTATATCCAACGCCTTCCGCACAGAGGTTTCAACAGATTATTGCCGACGATATGAGTGAAGGCATTGACGGGCACAATCCTGAAGATAAACGAATGGATGAGTTACGGGAGCGTTTGTTTACAGAATATGGCGTCGATTCGATTGAAAATTTACCCGTTAATTTTGAAGGAGTGGCTCTTCAGGAAAGTGAAGATTACGGCAATGAAGTGTACGACAGAAGATATGGTGAACTCTGGAGTCAGTATGAAAGCCAAAACCGGCTACGGAATCTAACAGGAATGATTGCGCCGTTTATGGCTCTTCGTTCCGTTTCAATGGGCGCTTCGGGAACCGATTGGTATCACCACAAACACTTTGCAGAAGCAGCTGAATCGTGGCGGAGAATGATGGTCCGGGAAATGAACGAGGCCTTGATTTATGAGTCCGCTTCACAAAATTACGGAGATAATCTCAGGGCTGACGAGCTCTGGGCATCTATTCCCGACTTTGACTATAGGTCACCAAAAACCTCTCAAATATTTCGTGTGGTGATGTTTCCTCTCATTCTACTGGGTATCTGGCTGGTGGCGAGCGGAGCCTTCCTGTTTCTGCTGTCCCGTCGTTTGATCCATCAACCCAAACTTTGAATTTATGTCTTTGATAACATACGAATGGAAATTGTTGAGGTCGGGGTATGGTTTCACGATCGCTATCGTGTTTTTTGCGATAATCGGCATTTATGGAATCTGGACTGGAGTTTCCTGGAGTCAGTTTCAGAAACAGGCGATCGATACAGCTCATGAAGTTGAAACCAAAACTTTTTTGGATCTGCGGCAAACTGCCGAACAGCAAGAGGAAGGAACGGCTCTGGATCCGGTGGATATTTCTTATGCGGTCAACCCCGGCATGATAGGACTTTTTTACTCACGTCCTGCGTATATGCCGCCTACTTTACTTGCCGCTACATCCATCGGACAAAGTGATGTATATCCTTATCTGTTTGATGTAACTGCGCACCGGAAAGATGCCTTTCTCCATCAGGAAGAGATGGACAATCCGGTTAATCTGTTGCTTGGCCGATTCGATTTAGCATTTGTCATCGTTTATCTGATGCCTCTTCTGATTATCGGTCTCACATTCAATGTTATCTCAGGTGAACGAGAGCGTAACACCTGGAAACTGTTGCTATCCCAACCGTTTTCAATATATCGGCTCTTGGGTATCAAACTTCTGCTGCGCGGTCTGTCAGTAATGTGTGTGATTATCCCTTTATTCATGGCAGTCGTTGGAATGCAGGATGCCAATGTTCCCCTGGCAATGGTCGGAATCTGGATCCTATCGATATTTACCTATCTGTTTTTCTGGCTTTTGCTTTCCCTTGTCGTGAATACATATAACAACTCGTCCTCCTCCTCAAATGCTCTTGTGCTTGTTTGCATATGGATCATACTGGTTTTGGTCATACCGGCATCGATCCACCTTGTAGCAGATTCCTTACATCCTGTGCCTTCCCGTTCCCACCTGATAGAAGAGACAAGACAGATAGAAACCGAGGTTCGGGTGGATCCCGCAGGTCTTCTGGAAGACTGGTATAGAGAGAATCCCGGGAAGCGTCCGGAAGACTTCGATCCGAACAGGTACAATTTTCCTCTCTTCTGGATGGCTATCCAACGGGAAGTAGACAGGCTTATGGAACCTGTTGTTGATGAGTATGATCGCGCACTTAATTCGCAATATCGTTTTGTGAATGCGGCCCGCATATTGTCTCCCGCTGTACTCATGCAGGATGTTCTCAATGAACTGGCAGGTAGTGGGTATTCCCGTTACCAACATTTTATGGCGCAAGTTGAGAACTTTCATCATGAGCATATCAATTATTTTGCACCCCGTACGTATGCTCACGAACAACTTCAGGTATCTGACTACAGCAATTTACCACGATTTGAATATGAAGCTGAGCCGACCCGTCTCCCTGTTTTGCGTGCTATCACAGCTTCTTCCGGTATTCTGGCTTGGTTCCTGATCCTGCTGTTTTCCGGTATGTTTACGATTCGTCGTCTGCATTCTATAGAATGAATCTACTCTCAACAAAAAAGAACATTGAGTTATGCTTGAAGCCATACAATTATCCAAATCTTATAACGGAACCATCGCCCTCGATTCCCTCAATCTGAAGATAGAACCAGGCGAGGTTTTCTGTTTGCTGGGGGCTAACGGAGCTGGCAAGACAACCACAATAAACCTGTTTCTCAATTTCATTGAGCCTTCAGCGGGAAGCGCCTTTATCAACGGACTCGATGTACAGGAACATCCGTTCGAAACCAAAGCATTCATTGCCTACATACCAGAGCAGGTGACTCTTTACAAAAATCTTACAGGTGTAGAGAATCTCGAATACTTCAGCCTTCTGGGAAACCGGCGCTATAAATCGGCAGAACTGTATTCTTTTTTTGATCGTGTGGGGCTGAGTCGAATTCAGGCTGCTAAACGGGTGGAAACCTATTCCAAGGGCATGCGACAGAAAACAGGCATTGCGATCGCCCTGGCCAAACAAGCTCGTGCATTGCTGTTGGATGAACCAACCTCGGGGTTGGATCCACAGGCGAGTAGTGAATTTTCACTACTCCTTAAGGAGTTAAGTAGTGAAGAAATGGCAGTGTTCATGACAACACATGATCTTTACCGGGCCAAAGATACGGGAACACGTATCGGGATTATGAAAAACGGGACCCTTGTCGATTCCTTTGATACGCCTTCTGTCGGGCATGCTGATTTGGAGCGGATCTATCTTGAACACATGAGCCGGTAAATGTCGACGCGAATGTTTCGTTTGAAACTGCGCTATACGTGGATCTGAATATGACTCTTAAAAAAATAAAACGAAGAATGATCGAAAAGAACTCATTCGATGTCATTATTGTCGGCGGGAGTTATGCGGGGCTTTCTGCGGCCATGACACTGGGTAGATCGCTAAAACGAACCCTGGTCATCGACAGTGGCAAACCTTGCAACCGGCAAACACCGCATTCCCATAATTTTTTGACCCGGGACGGACAGTCGCCTGAAAAAATATCGACCATTGCCAGAGCTCAGGTTGAGCAGTATGAAGCCGTAAAATTCTATGATGGTTTTGCCGTAGCAGGAAAAAAAGCTGATGATGAGTTCGAGATTATTACCCGGTCAAACGAAAATTTTTATGGCAAGAAGCTGATTTTTGCCACGGGGATAACCGATGAAATACCTGATATACCAGGTTTTTCTGAGTGCTGGGGCATCTCTGTTATTCATTGTCCATACTGCCATGGCCATGAACACCGTGGTGAAAGAACCGGGATTCTGGCTAATGGGGAACAGGCATTCCATCTGGCATCTTTGGTCAATAACCTGACGGAAAAACTTGTTTTGTTAACAAAGGGAAAATCTGACTTCTCTGCCGAACAGATGAGTAAACTCAAAAAGCATGACATTCAGATAAATGAAGCAGAGGTAACCCGGTTGGAGCAAAAACATGGACAGCTCAAAGGTGTGGTATTAGCGGACGGAGAAACGATAGAACTGAACGCCTTGTATGCCGGCCTTTCATTTTCTCAGCATTCTGACATTCCAATGTCTTTGGGGTGTAAACTTACGGAACAGGGATATATTGAGGTTGATAACATGCAAAAAACAACGGTTCCGGGCATTTATGCTTGTGGCGATAATTCCGCCCCGTTTCGTTCCATTGCTAATGCCGTGCAAACCGGAAATGTTGTGGGGGCTGTAGTAAATATGGATCTCACCAATGAACAGTTTTAATCAAAGTCGGTTTAATTTCCCGACCCTCCGGGTTAGAAAGAATGATAAATTGAAATCACAAGGATACCCAGACGGCTCTGCCTCGGGGTAGTTCATTTCTAATAATTGTGAACTTTATGAAAAGGTGTATGCTTGAGCGACTAAACTCCTGTATAACTGAGTGCAAGAGGTAATGAGATTCCAGGCAGCATCCGGTCCAACAGTTGTCTATGGAACTGAAACTCCACCAGATCCTCTCCTGAAAGGCCCTTTCCAGCAGGAAGATTTACTGTCAGTGAATTGACCGGCGTTCCGTTCACATACAGTCTGTAATCGAGATGAGGCCCTGTCGAAAGCCCGGTTTCCCCGACATAGCCGATAACTTGTCCCTGTTTCACATCTGCGCCCGGCTGAATTCCGGTTGCAAATCGGCTGAGGTGGAGGTAAGCTGTGGAATAGACGCTGTTGTGTCGAATCCTGACGATGTTGCCGTTGTCTCCCCGGTACCGGGCTTCGGTTACAATCCCGTCTCCCGTCGAGATGACCGGTGTTCCCGTCGGCGCAGCATAGTCGATACCGTAGTGGGGCCGGTGTACATGAAGCACGGGGTGAAGCCGGTTATGGGAAAAGCCCGAGCTGATACGCTGGTGGTACCGGAATGGAGCTCTCAGCAGAGTCTGCTGCAGACTGTTGCCCTCCCTGTCGAAATATCCCTGCTGTCGGTCATTTTCAAAATAGTAGGCGGTGAACACCTGCTCCCGGTGTGTAAATTCCGCAGCGGTGATCCGGCCTGTGCGGAGCCGCCGGCCATTCACAAATTCCTCCTCGTAGACGATTCTGAAATTGTCGCCGATCTGAAGCCTGAAAAAGTCTATCTGCCAGGCAAAAATACTGGCAAGGGATGTCCCTATGGTTTGAGGCAGGTTCAGTCTCTGCAATGTCTCCGAGAGGGAGTATTCAATGACACCTGATGCGGTTTTCTGGCGGGTGATTGTCCGGTAACGGTTTTCAGAAACCTTGATGTTTCGATATCCCTCTACCCAGTTCACTGTGAGATAGCTCGAAGGGAGCATATCCCATACCATTCCGACGGCGTGGGCTTCATCCTTGTATATCCGGTATTCCTGCCCGGGAGCTATACGGTTCAGATCTATGTATCCCGCGACTTTTTTCTGAATGGCGTCGATTTCTTCGGGAGTGGCACCGTACCGATGTAAGACGGCAGAGAGGGTTTCCCCCGGCTCTATCTTGTCGGTGACAACCTCGAAGCGCTCCGTTGAAAAACCGTAGAAGTCTTGTTGAGAGTCATTTGAGATTTGTCCTGTCCGTTCGTCTGAGATCGTTTCGGTCTGAACTTCGTCGGATGTGTTCCCGGGCCCGATCCAGAAAATACCGGCAATGAATGCAAGCAGGAGAACAAAGTGCCAGCGCAGGATTCGGTTTTGCATGATTTGCATAAGCAGTGTCTGTTAGGATTTTTTTGAATGTGCTTTCCGGTTTTCAGGTGGCTGTAAGCCCACCGGAAGACTCTGTCACATTGTGACGGTCAGGACTCCCCCGTATCGTGGGTCAGGCCTGTAAATGGCCGGATTTGGCCTGTTCCAGGAAGAGTTGAATTTCATTTCGGTTCATTTCCTGGCCGATGAAGACGATTTCGGTCTCGGCGGATTCAGGGTTTGCGAACCGTCCGATTTTTTTGAACTCGAGAAATTTTCCCGCGTGACTCCACAAGAAAGCGTCGTCTGTCCCTTCAATGGCAACCAGCCCTTTTGACCGCAAAATGGAATCAGACAAGCCTTTCCTGAGAGCATCCATTAATCTGCGTTCGTTGAACCGCTCGGACGACCTGAAAACAAATGTCTCAATTCCATATTCATCTGCTTCCGACGACTCTTCTTTTTCCAGTTCGGCTATCCATAGCGATGACTCTTCAGCTACCTGTATATCAAACAATTTCGTATCCACAATCTCTTCCGGGTCGATTTCGCCAAAAGAAGCTTCCAGAATTTTCGCCCGGGGATTAAGGGTGGCAAACAGTTCATGCAGGACAGTAATTTGTGTTTTGGTAGCACGGTCTTTTTTGTTGAGAATCAGGATGTCTGCGCCTTCAATTTGTTCGACCAGAAGCTGCCCGTATCCCCGGTTGAACATATCTCCCGGGACCGTGCTCTCTTTCCGGTACATCTCCATAAACTGGGCACTGTCAACGACGGTAAGAATGGCGTCTACGGTTACACGGTGCTGTAAATCGGGCAATCCTGGGTTCAGCGATAACAATTCCGGCGGTATGTAGAACGCCTGTGCAATTGGTATCGGCTCGCCGATTCCGGTCGATTCAATGACAATATGATCGACGTCATATGTTCGGATCAGATCGTTGATGCCTTCAATGAGGTCGCCTCTCAATGTGCAGCAGATGCATCCGTTCGACAGTTCGATTAATTTTTCGGAGGTATGTTTTACCAGCTTTGAGTCCACGTTGACCTCGCCGAATTCATTGACGATGACGGCTATTTTCCGGTCTCCGCTGTTTCCCAGGATGTGATTCAGAAGTGTTGTTTTTCCGGATCCGAGGAATCCGCAGATAATGGTTACAGGAATGGGAGATATTTTCATGGCATAAAATGGGTAAAGCCCGGCAGTCCGGCCGGGCCGGTTTGGAGAAATCGTTCTTTGGGGGTGGTTCAAGTGAAGTGAACCGGGTTCGAGAATGGATGCGTTTTAAACGCTAATCGAAGGAGGGGCTCTCAGGCAATAACCGGTGTTCTTTTCGGTCTTTGAACAGGCGGGTTTTCGATCTGCCGGAGTGCATTCTGTTACCTGGAGGATATACTCTGTGGGGATATTCGGCTCGGGAGTGCCCGTGGTTAGAAGCAGGCACTCCAGACATGATGTTGCTTCGTCATCCGGCAGAGGAGAATCTGTCTGATTGGTGGATTCGACTTTTTGGTGGAGACCGGTTTCGGCCAGATGCGTGAGCGGATGAACCATCCACAACAACAATCCAAGCGTTGCCAGTGCAACCGCTGGAAACCGCGAGACGATATGACTCCTCTGATGCTTCAATTTCTACTGCTTTCAACGCAGGGAATGCATTCCACCCATTCTTCGTCCGGGATATGATCGATGGCGTTCGGGCTGCTACCGCGTTCAAACACCGGCCGGAAGAGGATGTGGCCTTTTGGGTGCTCCGTTACGAGCAAGGCGCTACCGGAAAGAGTGACGGAGCTTTCAAAGAGTTCAAAGCCCCAAAAATGGTCAATGACCCAGCCCAATGCAATTAAAATGAATCCGGCCAGCAGAATAGCCGTTACCGGCCTGTTGTCGCGGTTTCTTTTCGTCGCAAAATAGATGACTAGTATTAATGTGACAATAAACAGGGGATGAAGCCAGTCATGGATGAATTCTGTAAACCCCCACAAGGGAAATGTGGACAAGAAGACCGGGAATGCCAGGCAGTGAATGGCGCAGATGCCCGACACTCCGATGCCGATTCGGTCCCAGGAAAACGTTGATACTGTGCTGGTCTTTGGCAACATGAATAAAACGATTCTTGAAAAGCAGTGCGTATTATTATACACACTTTATGTGTATAAGATCAAATTTTCTTTCACTCTTCCGGTTTATATCTGACAATCCGGGACTTCGCCTGGTCCGTGCCTTTTGGCTGGTATCCGATGAGCCGGGACTCTGACGGGTCCGCGCCTTTCGTCTGACCGCCGATACGGAACCGTACGTACGGTGGTGTGAGAGGACAGATAGGGAACTAATCCCTATCTTCCTGCTCGATAAGAAGACGGAAGGTTGGGTGGGTGCAGCATTTTCAATATTCTTTTCAAAAAGGCAGACTCGCCTTGATCCGGTAGTAGAGATCTGCGTTGCTCTCCTGCAACAACGTTTGCCAGGGTTGCGCGATGCCGGCCGAGTGGACGAAACGAAGCGGCCCGATGGAGATGACGTTTTTAAGTTCGGTGCCCATACCGAGCCGTCTCCGGTAGGTGTGCGTGCCGTCGGAGTCATGTGCGTTCCAGACGACGCCCGCATCTGTAAACAGGGAGAGGGTTGCGGAACCGAAGCGTAGAAATCCGAGGATGGTTGTGTTCAGAGATCTCAGGAAGGGGATGCGGTATTCGACTGTGGCGAAAGCAACATGCCTGCCTGTGATCAGTTCCCGGTATCCGCGTACACGGTCCTGTTCAATCAGCCGGAAGAGCTGGAGGGTAGTTGGCAGCTCGATCTGAATGTTGTCGGTTTTTGAAAATCCGATGTAATTCTGGGGCAGGGCATCCCCGAATCTCCCCTGGTAACGGAGGGAGAGAAAGAACCTGTGTTGAAAGGGGGCCGGCAGGATCGTATAGAATTTGGTGTCTGTGGTGATCGAGCGTATATCAGATCCGAACAGCCTGTCTGCACCGGTCACACTCGCTCTGATTCCATAACCGTCGAGGGGGTGAATCAGGTTCTGTCTGCCGGGTTTTTGTTGCTTCAGGGTCCAGGAGAGTTTCATATCCATCTGCCTGGCGGATGCCGGATCTTCGAACCGGACGGAGTGGCTGTAACTGCCAATGGAGAAGGGCTCGATGGATGCATAACGTACCCGCACTCCCCAGTGACTTTTCCGGTAATCGCTTTCGAACCGGTCAATGGGCCAACTGACAGCCACCTGCCCGCCCGTATACTGGTCCACGATATAATTGGATTCATAAAAGCGGCCTCTCCAGGGTGCACGGTAGAGAGTCAGGCTCAGGGTCGGCCGGAACCGGTTGTTGGTATAGTTGAACAGGCCATAGCTCTTTGCCGGATCACCGAAGGAGAGTGAACCTGCACCGGTCAGAAGGTGCCGCCCCAGAGGATCAACCCAACCGGTTAGCCCGAGAACCCCCCATTGATCCCGCCCGTTGTAGTAGGGGAGCGCCAGTGAAGCCAGGTGCGTCAAATTCTTCCATCCGTTGTAGTTTTCTGTAGATTCGACCAGGCTCTCCCGGGGGGGTATCTGCAGAGGAATGGTTCGCGGCGGCTGCCGGTCTCTCCAACGCGAATATCCGTCCGGAAGGGAGAGGGCCTCCGGGTTTCGGGACGTTGCAGCGTCTATGAGATAGAGCTGTTCTCTTCGTTTGGTTTCTGTCGCTTTCAGCAGTAGCATCCCCTCTTTCAGAGAGTCTCCGGCCGGAATCCAGTCGTACGCTTCTGCCCCTGTGAAGAGCCAGGTAACCCTGCGGGTGCTGCCGGAGTCAAGATCTGTGATGAAGATATTGGGCACGTCGTCCCTCAGTGAGGTGAAGGCGATTTGATTTCCGTCCGGGCTGACGACGGGCTGCCGGTTGTCTGTATTGCCTTCCGCCGGGTCCAGGACCCGTTCGGCGCCGGTCTCCGGGTTGTGAAGGACCAGGTGGCGGTTGCCAGACGCGTCAAACCGCTGAAAGATCAGTTCGTTACGCGGGTGGTTCCAGGCCAGGTGTATCAGCTGTACATGGTCACCATAATCTGTTATCTGAGTCTCTTCATCTGTTTCCAGATCCAGGATGAAGAGATTGGAGCTGTTCCCTTCGGAGGCGATGTAGGCAATCCGGTTTCCGGCCGGCCCGAAGACAGGGAAGAGTGCCCGGCGGGAATATGTAATCTGTTCCTCTTTGCCTGTTTCCAGATCGTTGACAAAGATGTCGTTCAACAATCTGCTCTTCTCGCCCCGAACCAGCCGCGAGTAGGCGACCGACCGGCTTTCCGGATGCCAGCTGATTCCGTTTCTTATATGGCCGGAAGCGATAGCCCTGGTTGCCTGCAGCGAGTCGTGATCGACGAGAAGAAGCTGCCGAACAGGACGCTGCACGGATGGAATGGAGAGGGCAGCGAACCGGCTGCCGTCCGGGCTCAGTTTCACATCTGCAAAGTAGTCTCCCGGCAGAGAGAGTGGTTCTGACCCCAGAGAATCGATTCGATCCATCTGAGCTGCCAGTGTATGGTAATAGGTGTTCATATCTCTGCGCCACTCTTCCTGAAATGCCTTGAGAGTCGTTCCGGTTGTCTGTTCAAACGAGGATTCCAGATCGTGATACCGGATGACTCCCGCAATGGAGTTACGGCCCCGGAGCAGTTCGCCCAGCAGGGAATCCCCATGTGTTTCGGCAAAATACCGGGCCTGGGAGTGGCCGGAGGCGTACATCAGCAGCGGGTTGTAGATCGACTGATGGTCGTTGTAATCGGGTCGGCCGTCAAAGATAGCGGTTCGCAGCCAGCGGTCTCCCCGTTGGGAATTCCACTGCTCGGATTGGTACTGTGCAAGCCCTTCGGTCCAGAACCGGGGGGTTGGGTTGCCGAGCAGATAGCTCCAGAGTCCGATTCCGGTTCGGGTTACACCGAAGTGAAACAGATGAGCCAGTTCATGGGAAATTACGGTTCGGAGCCATTTGGCAGATCCTGTGAAGGTTTCTGCATAGAGGTTGGAGTGGACCCAGATCTGAATGTATCCGTTCCCGATATTGGCTGCCATCCCGTTGGTGATGTCATCCGTATCGGTCAGATAGATCCGGATTTTCTCCTTGAACCGGTAGTGAAAATTTTCCGAGAGGATGGCGTAGGACTCTTCGGCTATTGATGCAACCTCGGCTTCGATTCCGGAGAGGTGTTCCGGATAGATGATCCGGAAATGGGCTGTTTCCGAGACCTTCCAGTCGATCCAGGGGTGGTTGCGCTCGTTGACCAGTTGAAACCCCTGCGCGTTGAGATCGGCTGCAGAGGGGAGCGAAAGCAGGATGATGACGAAGAGAACGAGTGTTTCTTTCATCCGGTCAATCTATTCCGGTTTCGGAATGAATGCAAGGGACAGGCAGAAGACGGAATACAGACTCCTTTCATCCAACTCTGCCCATTGTTCGCCCGGGGTGCAGCTCTCCCGGGAAAGAATCCAAAGGTCCACAGCGGTTCGGGACAATTGACAGGATTCGGGCCGGAGTGGATTTTTTCCCTGGAGCCCCGCACCCTGGGCTGTCACAACCTGTCTTCAGTATTCAGTATTCAGTATTCTATATTCTACCCAGTCCCTCTTGTCGACAACAGATGGTAGCAGAGCAGGAACAGGATCAGCCCGATGGAGATCATGTTGGCTGCGATCAGTTTCAACTTTCCCGGGATTGCGTCCTGGTTATCGAGGATCATATTTGCTGTCTGTTTCCAGTAGGCGAGCATCTGCCCGGCTGTGTAGACGATGATCAGGCACCAGATGGAAAAGATGAGTTCAACCCAGGAGAATGGGAAAAACGAAAGAACCAGGCTTGGCAGGGTGAACAGGAGCAGGTACCGGATGGTTTTGATCCAGATGGTTGGCGGATGTTCATGCCGGGCGGCACCGGTCACGTATCCCCTGAGCATGGAGAGCCGCGTAAGTGTGTACGTTCCCCCTGTTATGAGCAGCAGGCCGAGTGCCAGGTAGCAGACTGTAAACCATCGAAATGAGAGTTCTTCCATAGGATTGTATCTGCATGAAAATTATGCCTTCATCATTCTGACTCCTGACTTCTGACTTCTGACTCCTGTTTCTCTTCCTTTGGAAAGAAGATGGAGAGCAGGGTGGAGATCGTAATCGTTCCGAGTATTACGAAAAGGGAGATCATCGTGTCGATCTCGAAGAATGGTTCCAGTATCATTTTGACGCCGACATAGACCAGGATGAAGGCGAGCCCATAGTGCAGGTAGTGGAACAGGCGCATTACGCCGGAGAGTGCAAAATAGAGGGCTCGCAGCCCAAGGATGGCAAAGGCGTTCGCACTGTAGATGATAAACGGATCTCTGGTGATCGCCATGATGGCCGGGATCGAGTCGAGTGCAAAGACAACATCTGTAGTCTCGATCACAATCAGAACCACGAACATCGGGGTTGCAACGCGCCGGCCGCGTATCTTGACGAAAAAGTGTTCCCCCCTGAATTCACGGGTGATTGGGATAAACCGTCGAATCAGTTTCAGCAGCGGGTTCTTCTCCGGCTCGATCTTTTTATCTTTCTCCAGCCCCAGTTTTACCCCTGTAAAAATCAGAAAGGCTCCGAACACATAGATGATCCAGTGAAACTGCTCCAGCAAGGCGATGCCGAGAAAAATGAAGATCAGCCGGAATATCAGAGCTCCCAGGATTCCCCAGAAGAGGACCTTGTGCTGATACATCGAGGGGACACCGAAGTAGGTGAAGATCAGCAGAAAGACAAAGATATTGTCGATGCTGAGCGATTTTTCAATCAGGTAGCCGGTAAAATAGTCGATGGAACTGGCCGGGTCCATGAAGTAGTAGATCCCGATTCCGAACAGTACGGCAAGCCCGATCCAGATTCCGGTCCAGATGAGGCTCTCCTTGATGGTGATTTCATGGGGTTTCCGGTTGAAGACCAGCAGGTCTACCAGAAGCATTACAAGGATGAAGAGGTTAAATAGAACCCAAAGTGTCAGGCTGTGTTCCAAGGCTGTGTGTAATTTATTGGTCAGTTATTGGAGGCATTGAAAAATCCGGGTTTTTCAATGCCTCCATGTAGGTAGTAGAGTACGTTTTTTGGGAGATAAAGATACGGGAATTCGCAACAGA
>JBBDRW010000020.1:0-11545 GCA_040905265.1 Balneolaceae bacterium
GCTGGTAAACCGCTATCCCCTGATTGATGAGATTGCTGTCATCGATTCCGGTTCCGAAGACCGTACCCTGGAGGTCGCCGAAAGTTATGGGGCAGATACCTATCTGGCCAGTGATATCCTCCCCGGCCTGGAGCCAAAAAGAGGAAAGGGAGAGAATCTCTGGAAAGCAATTTATCAGTTAAAAGGGGATATAATCGTCTACGTAGATGCCGACATCAGTAACATCCATCCCCGCTTCGTCTACGGCCTTGTCGCTCCTCTTATTCAACGAGAGACGGTGAAATATGTCAAAGCTTTTTATGACCGCCCACTTGCATTCTCCGGAAGTGTTCGTGCATCCGGAGGAGGCCGCGTCACAGAAATTCTCGTACGTCCGCTTTTCTCTCTCTTCTTTCCGGAGCTGACAGCCATTATCCAGCCCCTCTCCGGAGAGTACGCTGTCCGGCGGGAAGTACTGGAACAGATCGCCTTTCCAATCGGATATGGCGTAGAAACCTCGCATCTGATCGATGTTCATCACAAGTTCGGGCTGGAGGCGTTTGCCCAAACAGATCTGGACAAACGGGTTCATGAAAACAAACCTACCCAGGCTCTCGGAAAAATGTCCTTCGGAATTCTTCAAACATTTCTAAAACGGGCACAGTCACTTGGAATTTTTGAAAATGCCGACCATGAAACCATCCTGCGTCAGTTTCAGGTAAAAAAAGATCAATATCAGCAGTCAAAGATAGATATCATTGAAGAGGAACGTCCCCCGATGATCGAAATACCTGAATACCGGAAGAAATTTAACCGTTAGAAGTCTGTAGGCTCACTCCCCATATGCAGAACGACAATACCCTGTTGGGAAACCGCTTTACGGCCCTTTCCAATCCGATGGAACCTGTTTCCACCGGAGAGACTCCTGTTTTACAGAAACTGAACGAAATTCGGTATGTCATCTTTGACTTCTATGGCACCCTTTTTATCTCGGGGGTCGGAGATATCGGAATTGATGACGGCCGGCGCGACTCTGCAATCCTGCTCGAAGCACTTACAGCCTGTGGATTCAGGGCAGATCGCAATGCAGCTGAACGGGGGTATCAGCTCTATGAAGAGGAGGTTCACAGAGAACAAAACAGGCTCAGAAAGTCCGGGATCGAAGCCCCGGAACCGGTCATTGAGTCTGTCTGGCTCAACGTTCTCAATGCTATGAAAAAGGAGGGGCTGTTGTCCGGAGAGATCTCCATGTATACCGCACGGCTCTTTTCTGTTGAATTTGAAGTGAGAATGAACCCTGTATGGCCGATGCCCGGTTTGCAACAGGCTCTCCATGATATTCATGCGAAAGGAGTACAGTTGGGGATCATCTCCAACTCACAGTTTTACACCCCGATCGCGTTCGAATCGCTGACGGGTGAAACTCTGGATGAGCTGGGATTTGACCCTGGCCTGCTTCACTGGTCCTATAAAGAAAACCGGAAAAAGCCCTCCCTTGAATTTTATAATCGATTTATTAACCGCCTAAACGGTAATTATCCCGATTCAAAACCTGAACAGGTGCTCTTTATCGGCAACGATATGTTGAAAGATATCTGGCCTGCTGCCAGCCTGGGAATGAAAACTGCACTCTTTGCCGGAGACAGCCGATCCCTGAAATGGAGAAAAGATGATTTGCGGTGCCGGGATCTTACACCGGACATTGTCGTAACAGAACTGTCTCAAATCTCCGGATGTATTTGAAAGGAGATAGGGAATTGGCGAGAGGGAATAGTCTCAACAAAAAACTTGTCAGCCCGGGGTGCGGGGCTCCAGGGAAAAAATCCACTCCGGCCAGAACCCTGTCAATTGTCCCGAACCGTTATGGACCTTTGGATTCTTTCCCGGGAGAGCTGCACTCCGAGCGAGCTATGGGGCAGACAATACAGGGCAGTTCTTGATCAAAGAGAACCTATCCCCTCTCCCCCATTTCGAATCCAGAGAACCTGATAGGGGCCAACCGACAATGATCCCTCTTTCACACATACCTCTCCCGACAACTCGTCCTTGTATGTAACAGCCGGTTCCAGCGGCAAACCGCTCCCTTCACACTCTGTCACAATTTGCTCCCCCGTTATATTAGCTACTACCAAAAGGGACTCGGTGTTGTCCGGATTTGATCGCTCAACACAGAACAGATTCTCTCCTGCATCATACACCGTCTGCCGGCCCATCGGATGAAGTGCAATAAGCCGGTTCCTCACCTTCAGAATCTCACAGTAACGATGAAATATCTGGCTCGTCCGGGTATCGGAATCTTCCAGTTCTCTGACCAGCTCATCATACATCCACTTCTTCCGGTTGATCGTCCGGAACCGGCCCGTCAGGCGAACTCCCTGCAAATTATTGGGCGTGCCGGTCAGATTATGAAAATAGATTCCCGGAACACCCAGAAGGCTGAGCATGATGAGCTGAGAACAAAAATAGCGCTGCTCCTGTAATCCGGATTCATCACTCAGGCTTTTGAATGCGTCGTAATAGGTTATATTCAACTCATATGGACTCCGGGTCTGATCCGGCTTCTCCCGGTAGGAGACAAATCCTCCCCGCTCCTCCATACCATTGACCAGCTGCATGAATTCACTCTCCGGTACAAGCCCCTCCAGCGGCCGTACACCGATTCCGTCATGAGAAGATGTAAAATTAAGATAGGTACAACCGTCCGGCAGTTCGCTCAGGGAGGAGGCCCATTCGGTAAGGTACGCTCCGTTTTGTGTCAGTATAGCATGAAGGAGAAGGGGAGGGAGGCTGAACTGATAGACCATATGTGCCTCATCCCCCTCACCAAAATAACTAATGTTCTCTCTGTGTGGAACATTGGTTTCGGTAATCAGCGTCACGTCCGGCATGGCAGAGTCTACCAGTGTCCGTATCAGTTTGATGATTTCATGGGTCCGGGGGAGATGAATACAGGAGGTGCCGATCTCCTTCCAGATAAAGGCGACTGCATCGAGACGGATTACCCTGATCCCCTCCAGAACATAAAACATGAAGATGTCGAGATACTCAAAAAGAACATCCGGATTGGAGAAGTTGACATCCATCTGGTCATTGCTGAACGTAGTCCAGACCAGAGATTCCCCGTCGGTCGTATGAAAGGAGGTAACTACGGGCGTACTTCGGGGCCGGGTGACCTCCGACAGGTCCGTATCGGGATCAACTTCAATAAAGTAACGGTTGTAGGGTGGCCGTTTCTGTAAGAATTGCCGAAACCAGTAACTGTGTTTGGAAACGTGATTCATCACCAGGTCTGCCATTAACCGGTAGTCCTGGCCCATCAACTCAATATCCTTCCAGGAACCTGTCTGGGGATCGACAGACCGATAGTCAACAACGGAGAACCCGTCATCGGAAGAGCTGGGGAAAAAAGGTAAAATATGGACCGAAGAGATGAGTTCGGAAAGGTACTCATTAAGGAACTGATGCTGCTTTCCCAGGTGCGTTACCTCTTCGTGAATATCCGATTGCACCATGTCTGCATAGGTGATCAATACCAGGTCGGAATGATCCCAATTGCCTGGCCTGCTGTTTGTCTTCTCACTATGCCCGAGTCCATACTTGTGGAGCAGAGATTCCAGGCGGCGCATACACTCTCCAACCTTCTCTTCTCCGTAGATTTTCTCAAAATGTAATTTACAACGGGAACGCAGAGTCTGATTTGTTGGGCTCACTGGATGATAATTCTGTTTCAATGGATGGTTGTCCCGGTTAACAAGATCGTGCCGTACAGTACAATCGACACCAGGAGTCGTATCAATCATACTCTTGCGGGGCCCTGACGGCTGGCCCTTCACGACCCTCCTTAAGAAAGAAAAAGTTCTTCTAATTAGAAAATCGGCAAAATCTCTTTGCCAACCCTCAAATCGCATGGTTGACACGACATTAGGAGTCTGTCGGACTCCCAGGCTACAGAAATTGGATAAACGAACAGATTTTTTTAAATCCTCCTCATTCGGTATTGGTGTTGCTCTCTATTCTTGATTAAATTGTCATTTTGGCAGAAATATTTCATCATGGATAGAAAAGCACTACAGGAACGATTCGGAATCATCGGAGAGTCAGGGGCCATCCGGCAGGTCGTAGACAAAATCATGCAGGTTGCAGAGACCGACATTACGGTTCTCCTCCAGGGCGAGAGCGGTGTCGGGAAAGATATCACCGCAAGGGCGATCCACTCCCTGAGTAAAAGAAAACATAGTGACCTTGTCATTGTAAACTGCGGGGCGATCCCGGAAGGGATCATAGAGAGTGAACTCTTCGGACATGAGAAAGGCTCCTTTACAGGTGCTCACGAAGCACGGAAAGGATATTTTGAAAAAGCCAGCAACGGGACCATTTTTCTGGATGAAATCGGGGATACCCCAAAAAATGTCCAGGTAAAATTGTTGAGAGTTCTGGAAAATGGAGAATTTTTCAGGGTAGGCTCCAGTAAAATGTATCAAGCAGATGTACGGGTTATTGCAGCTACGAACCAGGATCTCTGGCAGCTGGTAAAGGAGGGCAGCTTTCGCGAAGACCTTTATTACCGGCTCGACACGGTAAAAATCACACTCCCGCCCCTGCGGGAACGGCCAGACGACATCATCCCGATCTTCCGAAGTTTCGTCAAAGAGTTTTCATCCAAATATGACTCCGTATTCCGCGGTTTTTCAGATGAGGCCAGGGAGCTTCTGACCTCCTATCGCTGGCCCGGCAATGTACGCGAGCTCCGCAATGTGGCGGAGCAGCTGGTGGTACTTGAAAAGTCCAACTTTGTAGATAAAGAGACCCTTCAGAAATATCTGAAGGGAAGGCAGCATGAAGGACGTACCGATCACCTGCCCGTCTTGTCAGGCCGTGAAACCAGGGAAAGCCAGGATACATTTGAGCCTTATGAGGATAGGGACAGGGAGCTGATATACCGCGCCCTGGTCGAATTGCAAAGCGACATGACGGATCTAAAAAAGATGTTTGCGAAATTCCTGTACAGTACCTTCTCCTCCAAAGATGTCAAGGCTCTGCCAGCCGGTATGCCCCGCAATATCGATCCAAACGATCTGTCCGGAACATTTTCCGGAGAATCGGACGATCTCGGTGTCCGTAACATGGAGATGCCGAACCCTCCGGCTGAAAAGAGTGAATTCGAGGAGTTTTTTGACGGTGATACCGTGCCATCGATAGAAGCGTCAGAGAAGTTTCTGATTGAACAGGCATTGAAGAAGTTTGACGGGAACCGAAGAAAAGCGTCCGAGACACTCGGTATCAGCGAACGAACCCTGTATAGAAAACTGGATCAATATGGACTTGTATAAATCCGCAATTTTCCTCATTCTGATAAGCGTCCTGAGTGGATGCGTCCGGTATAGCTTTACAGGAACATCCATCCCGTCCGATGTCAGCACAATCTATATCCCTTTTTTTTCGGACCAATCCAGCGGCGGGCTCGGAGACCTGAATGACCGGTTGAACCAGGCGCTGATTCAACGATTCGTCAATCAAAGCCGCCTCTCCCTGACCGGGAGTGAAGAGAATGCGGATGCAATCATTGACGGAGCGATACAGAGCTATCAATCAAGGCCGTTCAGTGTCGGCGGAGATCAACAGGCGAATCTGAACCAGGTTCAGATCTCAATACGGGCCTCATTCAGGTATACCAGCGCTGAAGCTCCGCTCTGGGATAAAAGTTTCTCCGGCTCAGCTACGTATGATGTACTTGAAAACCCCGTGGACGGAGAAGTGGAAGCTGCTGAAGAAGCACTGCAGCAGATTGCGAACAATATGTTTAATGATGCCGTAGGCAACTGGTAACCGATGGATTTAAACTCAGAAAATATTCCCGAATCCCTTCGGGCTTACGTAGAAAGGTTCAGAGAGGATCCGTCTGAAGCTATACAACGCCTGGAGGCCCAACTCGGCAAACGAGGTAATGATGCAGTCGGCTACTACCTGCTCTCCTGGTTTTTTCACTATACGGAGCAGAGAGACAAAGCGGTAAAAGCGGCCTGGAAAGCAAAAATTTATGCACCCGGCAGCCCCGTGATGGAGAAATTACACTACTACATGCAGCATCCGGAGACATTCCGTGCGTGGAATCCCGCAGAGCCCGAAAGAAAGAGATCCGAGAGTGTTCTGCATAAGAAACAGGGCTACCCGATTCCAGACCTTGACCTTCTGATTGAAAAGTTGTCGGCAGTCGATTCGGAGCGGGTACGGATTGACCTCAACAACACATCTGATTCAGATGATCCGGACCTGAGCAGCCTCTCGGAACGGGTGGATGATATCGTCACTGAAACGCTTGCAACCATCCATGAGAAGCAAGGGAACTACCGGGAAGCACTGCGTACCTATGAGCGGCTTCTGGAGATCGAACCGGAACGAAAAGAGGATTTTCAACAGGAAATTAAACGGCTTCAACGTCACATAGAACGTGGAGAACATCCGGCAGACGAATAAGAGGGCAGACCGGCCAGGCAGTACCAGCCGCTCAATCCGGCCGGAGTAAAACGTCTACCCTTTCACAAATGCATTCCTTTTTTTCTCATATCCAACCGTTGTCTCCGGGCCATGCCCCGGAAGGATCCGGGTTTCGTCCGGCAGCGTATAGAGCTTTTCCCGGATCGAACGTTCAAGAGTTGCAAAATCACCTTTATAGAGATCGGTTCGTCCGATGCTCTCCTTAAAAAGAGTATCTCCGGCGACCACGACCCCCTCCTGTTTAAAATAGATCGATGTATGATCGGGTGAATGGCCAGGAGTATAGAGAAGATTCATCTCGAACGCCCCAAGCCTGAAGGAGTCCGTTTCGGGCAGCGGTTCCGGCAGAAAGGAGAAGCCGGATGCTTCCATTCCAAAAAGTGCCCCCTGTCCCGATACATTTTCCCAGAGATAGAGATCTTTGTGGCTCAGGTAGACCGGGATACTCCACTCTTTCAGCAGACGGCTCAAGCCAAGAAGATGATCAACATGGGCATGAGTCAGCAGAACGGAGTTTGGGATGAGGCCGGAGCTCTCTACAAGGTTGCGGAACCGGGAAAATTCACTCTCATTTGAAAATCCCGGGTCGATGATAACAGCCTGTTCTTTACCAGATACCAGATAGGTATTCTCGGCAAATGGCCCGACGGTAAATACAGCGAAATTCATTCGGTACGTTTCCGAAAGTTCTACTTCTTGCCATACCGTTTGTTAAAGCGGTCGATCTGCCCCGCTTTCTTCTGAACATTCTGATTGTCAGTAAAAAACGGATGGTTCCTGGAGTCCACCTCACTTTTATAAACACCGTCTTTGGTATTGACCGTGCTGCGGGTTGTAAACTCCGAACCGTCACTCATGACAACGGTAATCTCTTTGTAATCCGGGTGAATTCCTTTTTTCATACGATTTGGGTCTATCAATTGTAACTTGCCAAAGAGTGTAAAAATACGGCTTCTTCAGACAGAAAGCAATCTCATCCTGATTCAAACAAACTGTAAGGAGCCTTTGAATCCGCCAGCCGGCGGATTGTTCAAAATCAAGGCCAGAGGACTCATTTTTTGAACGCGAAGCGAAATTAAAACCGCAACATCCCGTCAGCCCATATCAAGCAGTTCCAGACCTGGCAACGCTCTCGCTTTGACAAGAGTCTCTTCCCACTCCTTCAGGGGATCCGAATCACTGGTAATGGCACCTCCTACCGGATAGTATAAATGGCCATTTCCAAGAATAGCCGTACGGATCACAACATTAAAGTCAAAATTATCCTCCGGGGTCAGATATCCGATCGCACCGGAGTAGATCCCCCGTTTATAATCCTCAAGATCCTCGATCGCTTCCATGGCCCGTATCTTGGGAGCCCCGGTCATCGACCCCATCGGAAAACACGACTTCAAAATCGTTACCGGATCCACGCCTTCCAGTGCCTCTCCTTCGACGGTAGAAATCAACTGATGAACCGTCTCAAAACTCTGAAGGGCAAACAGCTCGGGAACCCGGACCGACCCCGGGCGCGAGACCCTGGACAGGTCATGACGCACAAGATCGACAATCATCAAATTCTCTGCCCGCTCTTTCTCAGATTGTACCAGCCGCTCTTTCAGCTCCCGGTCTGTTTTCAGGTCATGGCCTCTTGCAGATGTCCCCTTGATCGGTTGTGAAAAGATCCTCCTCCCTCGTTTACAGAGAAATCGCTCCGGAGAGGCACAACAAACGGAGAATTTCTCAGTCTGAAGAAAGGCTGAAAACGGTACCGGCCCTCTCCTTCTCATCTCCCTGAAGAGGCTGTACGGATCTCCAGAATAATCTCCAACCAGCACATGAGAGAGGTTTACCTCGTAGAACTCTCCTTCCCGGATCATCTCCTGTGCCTGGCGGATTCTGTCCAGATACTCTCCCCTCCCGGTTCTCAACCGGAGATGGTTCATCTCAAAGCATAAATCGGTCTCCGGAATAGAGGATAGGGCTGGCAGTGGGCCATTACCGATGATTCTCTGTAAAAGTCCGGTTTGGTGGTCCAGCCGGATCAATTCTGAAGGCTGAAAAAAATAGAGTTCCGGCGTACCGGCCAGGTCCGCGTTATTGGAAGTCAGGTTTTCAACATGATTTTTCAGGTCGTACCCGAAATACCCGAAATACCAGCCTGGATACTCTCGCCGGACTCTCTGCAGGATTGCCCAGGGATCTCCGGTATAGGCCCGAAAAGACCCATTTACCCGACAGGTCACATTGTGCCCTGTTGATAAGAGCTCAACGGATGGCCGGGTTGCAATCCAGGAGTACCTGTTTGCGGGGTGTCCCGGCTGCTGTGACTCCAGAACGAGTGTTGTTCCCCCCTCCCTGATACCGGCAAGTGCGGCGGCTGTAAACTGTCGATACCGGTCAGCCGGATTGATTTGCTCTTGAATCATAGGGTCAATAATAAAGCTTTCAGATACATTTCTCATATGGAAATTCATCCGTACCGTTTGCGAGCGACACTCCGTCCCCTTGTCTTTGGACCGACCTCCGGACAGTGCAGCTATTTACATCGGCCTCAACTCTCACTACATTATGCAGATCCTTTTATCACCAAACCGATGACCTGAACACACTCTATGTACAAACAGGTAGTCCGCCCCCTGCTCTTCCGGCTCCCGGCTGATTCGATCCATGAATCGACAGTGACATGGAGTTCCAAAGCTTCCCGATCTCCGCTTCTGAGATCGGCAGCGAAGGGTATTTATCACTATCAACACCCCTCTCTTGAACAGAAGATTCTCGGGCTTCACTTCAGAAATCCGGTCGGACTGGCCGCCGGTTTTGACAAGAACGGAACCCTGTTACCTATCATGGAATCCCTGGGAATCGGCTTTGTGGAGGTTGGAAGCATCACTGCCGAACCATCCAGCGGCAATCCCCGGCCGAGAAGTTTTCGCCTGAAGAAAGATTGTTCCCTCATAAATCGCATGGGGCTCAACAACGATGGTGCAGCAACCATTATGAAGCGCCTGGAAAACCTGAAAAGTGAGATCCCGATCGGGGTCAATATTGCCAAGACCCATAACCCTGATATTGTCGGCGAAAAAGCATTGGAAGATTATCGGGAGAGTTACAGGCTCGCAAAGGAGAGAGCCGACTACATCACGGTCAATATCTCCTGTCCCAACACACGTGAAGGGAAAACGTTTGAGGATCCGGAAAACCTGAACCGGCTTCTTGAACGAATTACTTCCGGAGAGGATGCCACATCGCCCCCTCTCTTCGTAAAGCTCTCTGCTGATCTGAGCAGGTCGCAACTGAAAGAACTGATTGATGTCTGTAGTTCACACTCAGTAAATGGATACGTTGCTACCAATACATCCACCGTCCGCGAGGGCCTTTCGACACCGGCTGACACACTTGAACGAATTGGGAAGGGCGGCCTGAGTGGCAGGGCAATCCGGGCGAAAAGCACCGATGTGATCCGACATATATTTGAGCTTACAAACGGAAACCGGCCGATCATCGGTGTTGGAGGCATCTTCTCGGCAGAGGATGCACTGGAGAAAATTGAGGCAGGGGCAGACCTTATCCAGGTCTATACAGGACTGATCTATGAAGGACCCGCCCTGATCAGAAAAATCAACCGGGGACTGGCAGAGTACCTGGAAAAGAAGGGGCTGGATCACTTATATCAAATCCGCAGCAATTGACCTCACGACTCCGATTCTGAACAGATTCTGATAACCCGGTCAGCCTATTCCGCTTCCGGCACTCTGCAGGAAGCGGGGAACGATCTCCTCATCAGAAGCCATTTACAGGACGGTTATACAAAGCCTCCTTATAGCCGAAGGTCACCGGCTAATGGGCGTCAGGACAGATGGCTGCTACCGGAATTATTGTGACTGCGACGGAAGTGATAGCTCATCCCGCAGATAATTTGCTCTCTCCACAATCCGTGGAGCGGGTTCAAGCTCTTCCAGCTCCTGAAGAAGACGACGTACACGGTCCCATAACTCCCCGCGATAAGGGAAAGCCTCTTCGAAGTCAGGATCAGCCAGGCTCGATTCCGCCACCTCCTCCCAATACTCCTGCTCTTCGTCACTCAGCGACGAGTCCTCCAACATGGTATAGGCAGAATCTTGTTGTGCAAAAAAAGTGTCCCTCTGTTCTTCCCACTCACTCCTGCTTGTGTACCAACGGTTGAGCTGTGCTTCAAACCCCTCCTGGCTCCGGCCTGATTCGATAAAAGCGAGAATGGATTGATAGAGAATAAATGGGGCTTCCTCACGATCAGGATTCTCGGAAACAAGCTCATAGAGTGCCTCACCACGCTCATATGGGTTATTCATTTCACTCTGCACCTGTTGAAACCGGCCACTGAGACTGTCACCCGAACTGTCGTGATCCAGTGGCTGCATCCCTGAGCCTGTAATCTGATCAGCGGGTTCGGAATCCGGAAACCGGGATACAAGTTCTCCGGCCCACCGGCCTGCATCCTCCACCCTGTTTTGCTGCCGGGCTATTTCATACAGTGCATACAATGCCTGTGGCTGGAGTTCAGGCGCGTACCCAGAATCAACGACATCCTGAAAATAACCGGCCGCCTCTTCCGGCATATTCAGCTGCAATAGAAAGATATTTCCGAGCCTGAATCTCTTTCTGTTGATCTCACCCCGGACGCTGTCTCTCTCAGCTTCCGATACCGGAATACTCCCGATATCAATTGTCAGTACCCCGGATTGTTCCTGGCCCGGGGAGCCATCACGCAAGTTCCCGGACGGATCCGTTCCCTGGCCCGAATCTGCCACTATGCCCGGAATAGTCGACCCCGATACATCTCTTCGCCAATGATCAGCAAGGGGACGGTCTCCCCACCGTTGGCGAAACTGATCCCTCTCCTCCTGAAGCCTCTGGGCGTTTTGAATATTCAGAAAACCGAAGCCCCTCTCTACTTCACCGGGTAGCGCGATCTCCTCTTCCAGCTCATCGGAAATCGTGTTGACAGCTCGTTGTGACTCTCGTTCCTCCTGAATGTGAGCCTGTTCTACGTCACGGGCCATTTCAGATAGAATCAAATCGCGTTCATTTTCAGGTAGAGATCCCAGCACCA
>JBBDRW010000021.1:0-56845 GCA_040905265.1 Balneolaceae bacterium
CTGGAAATACCAAACGGATTTCAGAGACCTTCCGGGAAGCTGCCACGATCGCCGAAGGGTACGGGGAGCGTCTGGCTGCCGAGGGAGAGATCTGCTGGGCGGGAATGCACTCCTGGCGTCATATGCTGGAACTCCTGGAACGGGTTGGGAAGCCGGAATCTCTCGGCTTTCAGGCAGATCTGGCACACACGTATCTCTTTCTGCTTGGGTACAACGCACCGGACGATGCACTGATCCCGAAAGAGTATACCGAGGAGGAATTTTGGGAGGGGTACAAAACCATGACGGACGCCCTTGGCCCCTGGACCATCGATTTTCATGTGGCGCAGAGTAACGGAACGGTTTTCGGCAGCGGGACGCACGACAAAACGGGCCGTCACTGCCGTCCGGATGACCCGGAGGGGAAACTGGATGTAGCCGCCTGTTCCAGAATGTGGCTGCTGGACGAAACCGGCGCTCTGAGGAACCATATCCGGCATATCTGCTGGGACGGATGTATGTTTCCGAACAAGGTGCTGGAATCTTCGGATACCTGGACGGATGTACTGGAGCTGATGCTTCAGGTAAAAGAGGTGACACGGAATCAGGACTCCTGATGAGGGCAGGTTTGGCCGGGCGCACGGCGAGATACACAGCTTCTCGTCACTGAGCGTTCCTTCGAACAGGCGGGACAAAACCGGATTTCGCACCCATTGAAATGATCATACCTATAGATATATCGAACACATGACAAAAACAGGATTCAATATGCTTGCCTGGAGTCAGGTTGTCTCTGATGACCTGATGCCAATCGTTGAACGGTTGAAGAAAATCGGATACGACGGAATTGAGTGTACGTTGGGAACCGATGATGAAGCGGCCTACCGGCGGCTGGGCGATTTTGTCCAGGGCCTAGAAATGGATGTGAACTGTGTGATGCCGCTTGGGCCGGATGAAAACCCGATCAGCTCCTCCTCGGCTGTCCGAAGCAAGGCTCTTGACCGGATCAAATGGGGAATCGACCGCGCCGAGAGCATGAATGCCGGCCTGATCTGCGGCCCGTTTCACTCAGCGTTTGCCACGTTTGCCAACAAGGCGCCGGATGAGCAGGAGCTCGGGTGGAGCGCCGAGGTGCTGGCCGGTGCGGCTGAGTATGCAGCCCAGGCGGAGATTGTACTGGCAATAGAGGCGCTGAACCGGTTTGAGTGTTATCTCTGCAACACAATGGAGCAGTTGGCCGCTCTGGCCGGCCGGGTCTCCCATCCGAACCTTGGAGTGATGTTTGATACGCATCACGCCAACATCGAGGAGAAGACGTTTTCAGATGCAATCGATACGGCTGCGCCCCTTCTGCGCCACGTCCATATCAGCGAGAATGACCGGGGTACGCCCGGGGACGGGCATATACCGTGGGACGATGTCTTTTCCGGCCTTGCCCGACACAGCTATAGCGGATGGCTGACGATTGAATCCTTTACACGCAACGATCCTGAATTTGCGAACGGAATCAATGTCTGGCGGGAGTTTTCAAAACCCTGGGATATAGCGGAAGACGGGTTTGCCTTTATTCAGACCATGCGTGAGAAGCACGGGCTTTAAGCGAATAGACTCTCTGTAAGAGATGGTTGTGGAGTATCCCTGGTTTGAAGGATCTTCTCGAACATTGAATTGAAAGATATGGAACCGGTTACTGAACCGGCGGTCTGAAGGGGCCTGCAAGGAACAGTAACTGTTTAAAAAAATATGAGGTACCGATCGATGAACCATGATTTACCCTTTACATTCGGAGCCGAAGTCTACACCTGGTTTATGGACGGGGATGGAGAAGCCCATGCCGGCCGCCTGGGCCACATGATTGAGATCTCCTCTCAGGCCGGGTTTGCCGGAATAGAACCAATGCACTTCTGGATGGGGGATCTGAGTGATCCGGGACGTCTGGAGGCCAAACTGAAGGAAGAAGAGATCGAGCTGGCGGCCATTGCCCTGATCCTGGAGTGGAACGGCCCGCAGGAGACGGAAAAGGAGCGAAAGGAGGCTGATGAGGTGATACAGCTACTGACGCGGTTTCCGGGAGCGATGCTCTGCACGGTACAGATGCCGACTGGCCGGCATGACCTGGAAGCTCGCCGAAATCATTTGATCGCGAATGTCAACAGGGTTTCCAGGCGGGCTGCCGATGCGGGAATCCCCTGCAGTTTTCATCCCAACTCTCCGGAGAGTTCGATTAACCGGACGGAAGAGGATTACCGCGTGATACTGGAAGGGCTTGACCCGGAGGTAACGGGATGGACACCCGACGTGGGCCACATCATCAACGGCGGGATGGACCCGCTTGGAAAGATGAAAGAGTACAGATCCCTGATCAACCATATGCATTTCAAGGATTGGGATGGGGAGCCCGAGTTCGCCCTGATGGGTGAAGGCAAGATTGACTTTACTGCCATTACCCGGTGGCTGATCGGGGAAGGATATGACGGCTGGATTATCTGTGAAGATGAAGCTCCGGAAGCTGTAAAGAGTCCGGACCGGGTAACCCTGCACGACGGAAGATGGATCCGGGAGGAGCTGATACCCTCTCTGTAACCGGCAGTTTGAAGTCGTTGGCTTCATCTCTTGCTTTCGGATGCTCGGAGTGCAATCTAAAGCATAACCCAAACATAACACCACGAAACAATGCCCTACGCAGACTCCAATGGCATCAAACTCTATTACGAGGAGCGCGGTTCGGGAGATCCGCTGCTCCTGATCATGGGGATTACGGCTCCCGGTTCAGTATGGGAAGAGCATGTCTCTTTCTGGGAAAAAGAGTTTCACTGTATCCTCTTTGACAACCGGGGGGTCGGCCAATCCGATAAACCGGAAGGGCCCTATACCAGTGAGCAGATGGCGGACGATGCCTCTGGCCTGCTCCGTTCTCTGCAGATTCCGGAAGCAAACGTAGCCGGCGTTTCCATGGGGAGTATCATTGCTCAGCAGCTTGCGATACGGCATTCAGATCAGGTACGATCTCTGGTACTCATGTGCCCCTGGGCCCGGTGCGATCACCGGACGGAGGCGGTATTCCGGCATCTGATGCATATTAAAGCACACCTGCGGCCCGAGCAGTTTCAGCATTTTATTCAGTATCTTATTTTTGACCGTTCAAGCTGGGATAATGAGGAGCAGCGGGTGGAGTTTGAGGAGGGGCAACAAGCGGCTTCAACCAATCCCAATCCACAACCTCTGCATGGCCTTGAGGGGCAGGCGGAAGCGTGCATCCGTCACGATGTATTGAATCAGCTCCCGTCCATTTCCCAGCCTGCGCTGGTGATCGGTGGTGAGGAGGACCGGTTTGTGCCCGCCTGGATGGTTCGGGAGGTGGCAGAACAGATTCCGAACAGCAGCCTTCATCTTTATGAAGACGCGGGCCATGCATTCCACTGGGAGCAGCTGGATGACTTTAATTCCAGGGTTCTGGACTGGCTTAAAGGGCTGGATTCGTAATCGGAGAGATTTCTTCCTTTTTTTGATACGGTCTCTTTTTCAATGTTCCCATTCAAAAACGGGCATCGCTGGTAAATTTTTGTTAACCTTACCGGAGCCTTTGAAAGGTCATAGAATACATTAACCAGACACATGATGAAGATGAAAATTTCGCTCCACTTCCTGGGTATTACATTTCTGAAACTCCTTGCGGTTTCACTCCTTGCCATCACCACTCTGCAGTGTACCTCTTCCGAACCTCCACTGGAGATAGAGGAACATGACAGGATCGTTCTGCTCGGAAATAACCTGGGCTCACGAATGATGAACTTCGGCCACTTTGAGACAGAGATGCATCTTCGGTATCCTGGCTACGAGTTGTTCATCCGGAATATGAGTGATCCGGGAAATACACCCGGATTTCGGCCCCACTCCTCCCGCAATACCCCCTGGGCGTTTCCGGGTGCGGAGGAGTTTCAGACGGAACTCGCCACCCCTTCCGGAAGTGAAGGACACTATCCCTATCCCGATGAGTGGCTTGAGATGCTACGCCCGGATGTGATTGTCGCATTTTTCGGCTATAATGAATCGTTTCAGGGAGAAGCGGGTGTGGAGAATTACAAGGCGGAACTTGACGCGTTTATCCAACATACACTGAGCCAGAACTACAATGGCGAGACCCCGGCCCAGCTCGCCATCATCTCACCGATCGCTTTTGAAGATCTCTCTGACCGGTATGACTTGCCGAACGGCCAACAGGAGAACGAACATCTTGAGCTCTATTCGGAGGCGATGAGGGAGGTAGCCGCCCGGCATGAGATCCTTTTTGTGGATGTTTTTTCCCCCACCCTGGAGTGGTTCGAATCGGAAGATCAAGAGCTCACGATCGACGGTTCGCAGCTGAATGACGAAGGGTACGCCCGGTTTGCGAAACTGCTTGCGGACGGGGTGTTCGGGCAGAAAGCGGCAGAGGCAGAAGAGCACCGGGAGCTGGTTCATGAAGCGGTTCTTGACAAGAACTGGATGTGGCACAATGACTACAAGATCCCAAACGGGGTACACGCCTACGGACGCCGGTTCGACCCGTTCGGCCCGGACAACTACCCGTTTGAGATAGAGAAGATCCGCGAGATGACCGAGATCCGCGACCGGGCGATCTGGATGGCTGTGGAGGGAGAGGTAATGGATGTGGCGGCTGCCGATGCGGAGACCCGCGACCTGCCGCCTGTCGAGACCAATTTCGATCCGAACCGGCATGGCGACCCGGACTATAAATATGGCGAAGAGGCACTGGAAGGACTCCACGTTCCACCGGGGTACGAGATCAATCTGTTTGCCTCGGAAGAGGATTTTGAAGTCCTGGCAAATCCCGCTCAGTTATCTTTTGACACCCAGGGCCGCCTCTGGGTCGCAACGCTTCCGAGTTATCCTCACTACAAACCGGGAGATACCCGGCCGGATGACAAGTTGATTATCCTGGAAGATACCGACGGAGACGGCCGGGCAGATTCGCATACGGTCTTTGCAGACGGCCTGCACCTTCCCATAGGGTTTGAATTTGCGCCCGAGGGGGTCTATGTCTCACAGGGGACGAATCTGGTCTTGCTCAGAGATAC
Organism: Balneolaceae bacterium; assembly: GCA_040905265.1. Lineage (GTDB taxonomy): Bacteria > Bacteroidota > Rhodothermia > Balneolales > Balneolaceae > JBBDRW01. Next base: position 5,058 of record JBBDRW010000021.1, read on the forward strand.
CGACGGGGATGATCGGGCGGACAGCAAAGAGATCATTCTGAGCGGGTTTGACGATCACGATACGCACCATGCCCACAGCGCCTATAGACTCGACCCCTCCGGCGCGATCTATATGGGAGAGGGGGTGTTCCTCCACACAAATGTAGAGACCTCGTACGGCCCAGTTCGGGCTACGAACGGCGGGTTTTACCGTTACAGCCCGCAGCGCCGCCATCTGGAGCGGACCGCGCAACTCTCGATCCCGAATCCCTGGGGAATCGCGTTTGACGACTGGGGGCAGAATATTTATGCTGAAACCTCCAGTCAAGTCGTCAGCTGGATGATGCCGGGCTCGGTGAAGCCGAGATATGGAATTGCGACACCCAAATCCCGTAACCTGATAGAGTCTGCACACCAGGTACGCCCGACGTCGGGCCTGGAGTTTGTCTCCAGCCGCCACTTTCCGGAAGAGGTTCAGGGTGATTTTCTGATTAACAATACCATCGGTTTCCTCGGGATGAAACAGCATATTCTGGAAGAGGACGGAACCGGGTATACGAGCCGTCACCGGCAGGATCTGGTTCAGGGGGACGACCGGAATTTCCGGCCGGTGGATATGGAGTTTGCACCGGACGGCTCCCTCTATCTGGTGGACTGGCACAATGTCCTGATCGGGCATATGCAGCACAATGCGCGGGACCCGCTCCGGGATCATGTACACGGACGGATCTACCGGATCACCTACCCGTCCCGGCCGCTGGTCGAACCGGCTGAGGTGGCAGGTGCCAGCCTGGAGGTTCTTTTTGAGAACCTGACGCTTCACGAGTTCAGAACCAGGGAGCGTACCCGTCTTGAGCTGAGAGGCCGGGATGCGGATGAGGTACTCTCCTATCTCTCCGAATGGGCAGACGGGCTCGACCCGGAGAGCGAGAAGTACGAGCACCATCTGCTGGAGGGGCTTTGGGTCAGCTGGGGCCTGAACCAGGTTGACCAGGATCTGCTCCGCCAGCTTCTGGCGGCTGAGGACCACAAAGTTCGTGCTGCGGCCGTTCGGGTGCTTCGATATACCGGACATCAGGTTGAGGAACAGGCGGAGCTGTTGGTTCAGGCAGCCGGAGATGAACACGGCCGGGTACGGCTCGAAGCGATTGTAGCTGCATCCTGGCTGGGGCAGCAGCAGGGAATGGCTGTATTGAATGAGGCTGCCGGCCATCCGCTGGACGGCTGGATGAGGCCCGCGTTTGAATCTGCCATGGCCCGTCTTGTCGGTGCAATCCCTTCAGAACCGGAAGAGGAAGAGGTGGAGACGGATTTGACCGGCAGTGATCGGGATCTTTACATCAGGGGGCGGGAGATTTATGGCAGAGACGGCTATTGCGGAACCTGCCATCAACCCGACGGTATGGGCCTGCCAGCCGCCGGATTTCCTCCGCTTGCAGAGACGAATTGGGTGAATGGAAGCGAAGATCGTCTGATCAAACTGACGCTGAACGGACTGGCCGGGCCGATCGAAGTACTGGGCGAAAATTATCCCGGGAATGTTCCCATGACGCCGTTTCGGGGGATGCTGGACGATGAAGATCTGGCAGCGGTGCTGACCTATGTCCGAAACAGTTTCGGTAACAGTGCTTCGGTGATCACTCCCGAAAAGGTTGCAGAGATTCGGGAAGCTACATCCGGCAATACCGGTTTCTACCTGCCTGAAGAGCTTCTGGAGGAGCATCCGATGGAGGATCAGGAGTAGAGTGATCTATTTCTGACAACTCTGTTTGGCCGGTTTCAGCCGGCTGTGAATAAGTGTTTTCGTATGATGCAGAGGTAGTGAGGATTTTACAGACCTATGAGCCAACAGGAAGGGATACTTCATACGATTCAGGAAATTGAGGGGCAGCCGGATCTATGGCTGGATACCTGCCGTACAATACAGTCGAATGGGCAGATCTCCGGTTTCCTGAACCGGGTAATTCGCGAAGGGCGGCTCAATATTGTATTGACCGGTGCCGGAACGTCCGCCTATATCGGGGAGGTAACGGAACATCTGTTTCATTCGGCCCGGCCGGGAGTAACAGCCAGGGCGATTCCGACGACAACCCTGGTGACCCATTTCAGGGAGTATGTCGATGTTACCGAGCCGCTGCTGCTGGTCTCGTTTGCCCGTTCCGGCAACTCACCGGAGAGTGTCGCAGCAGTGGAGACTGCAGAAGCATTCTGCTCGCAGCTCTCCCATATCGCTGTAACCTGCAATGAATCGGGTGAGCTAGCAGAATTGGTAAATAACCTGCCCAACGGTCTGGCAGTGGTGTTACCGCCTGCCTCGGAAGATCAGGGCCTGGCGATGACAGGCAGTTTTACGTCAATGACACTGGCAGCCATCCTTCTGTCACGGATGATAGCTGATGCCGGGATGGGTGCGGACGATATGGAGAAGATATCCGGGAGTGCCCGAAGCCTGATCGAAGCAGCAACCCCTCTTATGAAATCACTGGCAGACAAGTCGTTTAACCGGATCGTCTTTTTGGGGTCCGGCCCTCGTCTGGGAATTGCCAGAGAGTCTCACCTGAAGGTGCAGGAGCTTACAGATGGCGAGGTAATTGGAAAATTTGACTCCTTTCTCGGGTTCCGGCACGGGCCGAAGGCGGTTGTCAACCGGGAGACGGTTGTCGTGTTTCTCTTCTCGGCGGATCCCAATGTGTTCCGGTATGAGAAAGATCTGGCTGATGAGATTCTTCGGGAAGGATCGGCACTGGAGACGGTTGGCCTGTTTCCCCGGCCTGCTTTGGCAGAGGAAGTAAAACCGGGTGTAACGTTGGTAGCCGGCGGAGGTATAAGTGAGGGTTATGACGGGGCTGATGAGAGCTTTGGTTTGCTATCTTCCGTAATTCCGGCCCAATTGCTCGGTTTCTACAAGTCCCTTAAACTGGGGCTGAATCCCGATTCACCCTCCAGAAACAACGCCATTTCAAGGGTTGTAAAAGGAGTCACGATCTATCCGGTTTAACATTTATAAGGATAATATTCTGGCATGACGGAAGGGAAAGAGTTTGACATTATGGTTGTCGGCGAGCTGAATGTGGATCTCATTCTGGGTAGGCTCAACAAGCCGCCGGTTTTTGGGGAGGAGCAGCGGGCGGACTCGATGACCCTCACTCTCGGCAGCTCCACAGCGATCTTCTCCTCCAACGCAGCCGCGCTCGGCAGCCGGGTTGCATTTTGCGGAAAGGTCGGGGCTGACTCCTTTGGTGAGCAGGTGATGAGCTCACTGAAAGAGAACGGGGTGAACCGGGATTATGTGATGGTCGATCCACATCTTCAGACCGGAGCGACGATCATTTTTGAGTATGAAGGGGAGCATATGGGTGTCACGTACCAGGGGGCGATGGAGCATCTTTCTGTTTCGGACGTTCCCGAGGAACTGTTCCGAAAGTGCCGGCATCTTCATACCTCTGCGATTTTCTTTCAGCCGGGCCTGAAGAGAGATATCGTCTCCCTGTTTCAGAAAGCGAAGGAGTTTGGCCTTACTACCTCTATGGATACCCAGTGGGACCCGGATGAGAAGTGGGATCTCGATCTGAACCAGCTTCTTCCGTATCTCGACTTTTTTGTCCCGAACGAGCAGGAACTGATTCACCTTGCGTCAGCGTCATCTCTTGATGAAGCGCTGGAATCCCTCTCCGGATTCAATACAACTTTTGTTGTAAAACGTGGAGCGAAGGGAGCCCTCATGCGAACCGGCGGCAAAACCCATACAGAGCCGGCCTGGAATGTACCGGAGATCGCTGATACTGTGGGGGCAGGAGACAGTTTTAATGCCGGGTTTCTGCATGAGTTTCTCAGGGGGAAACCGTTGACGGAGTGTCTTCGGTTCGGGAACCTGACAGCGGCTGTATCGACCACAAAAGCGGGCGGTACGACTGGAATTGACAGCTATCGGCAAGTAACAGAAACGGCAAAACAGTGGAGGAACGAGACAGAGTGACGCTGCAAGAGAAATACAGGAGCCTCGAATCCGCGGGAGATGCGATCCTGGCGACCAATTTTTACAATTTTGAGACCATTTCAGGAGTTCTCCGTGCGGCGGCAGAACTCGAACTGCCGCTCATTCTGCAGGCGAGCCCCGGAACGATCCGCTATCTGGGAACGGAAATGACGGCGTCGATCGCACGGTCGGCCCTGAAACAGTATGGAGTTCAGGGATGGCTCCATCTGGATCATGCAGAATCTGTTGACTTGATTACCGAGTGCCTGGATGCCGGGTTTGACTCGGTGATGATCGATGCGAGTGAAAAATCGTTTGAAGAGAATGTTGAGAAAACCGGGAGTGTGGTGGAGCTTGCCAGAGAGTACGGTGCTTGCGTGGAGGCGGAGCTTGGATATGTAGCCAAACTGGGCCAGTCTCATGAAAAAGAGGGGTTTACCAAACCGGAGGAGGCAGAGAGGTTTTGCAAGATGACCGGAGTGGATGCACTGGCCGTTGCCATCGGCTCTGCACACGGATTTTATAAAAGGGAGCCTAAACTGGACCTGCAGCGCCTCGACCAGATCAACCAGGTAACAGAGTGTTCACTGGTACTGCATGGAGGCTCCGGAATTCCTGATGGAGCGATTCAGGAGAGTATTCGCCTGGGTATCCGGAAGATCAACCTTGCTACAGAGATCAAGGATATCTTTATGCAGACGTTGCAGAAAACCCTGAAAGAAAGTGATGAAATTGACCTTCGGAAGGTGTTTCCGAAAGCAACAAATGCAGTAACCGGCCTGGTGAAACAGAAACTGTCGATGGTCCGGGATGTCCATGTTTCCGCCGGGAGCTGACAGTTTGCCTGGCAACTGAACCGTGAAAAGCGTTGCTTCTGCCTGGTGGATGAAGTAACCCTTTTTCCAAATTCAAAACCAACCGATTATGAAATCAAAACTGTGGCTCATCTTTGCTCTCATCACGACAATCTTTTGGGGTGTTTGGGGTGCGTTTATCGAAATTACCGAGCAAGCCGGGTTCCCCGCCACTCTGGGGTATGTCGTCTGGTCGATGACCATGATTCCCCCCTCTCTGATCGCCCTGAAACTGAACGGATGGGACCTTGATTTTGATCGGAAGTCGCTCTTGTTCGGTGCGATCATAGGCTTTTTAGGTGCAGGCGGCCAGTTGATCCTTTTCAAAGTCCTGGGGATTGGCCCGGCCTATATCATCTTTCCCATCATCGCTCTTGCTCCGGTGGTCACAGTCCTGCTCTCGATGATCGTTCTGCGGGAGAGAACACGGCTGAAAGGGTGGATCGGGATAATTTTGGCACTGCTGGCTATTCCGCTGCTCTCCTGGCAGCCGCCGGACAATACGGTTGTGGACGGGTATCTCTGGCTGGTTCTCGCACTGATGGTCTTTCTGGCATGGGGTATTCAGGGCTTTTTTATGAAATTCGCCAACGAATCGATGAATGCCGAAAGCATCTTCTTCTATATGATGCTGACCGGACTGATACTCTCCCCGTTTGCTATCTGGATGACCGACTTTTCAGTGGAGATCAACTGGGGATTTCGGGGGCCATATCTGGCCGCGATGATCCAGGTGCTGAACGCTGTAGGTGCGCTCTGTCTGGTATACGCCTACCGGTACGGAAAAGCGATTGTCGTCGCCCCGCTTACAAGCGCCGTTGCTCCGGTCATTACCATTGTTCTCTCCCTCACACTCTACGCCGTTTTCCCGAATACCGTTACACTCATCGGTATGATTCTCGCAATGGCCTCTGTCTTTCTGCTGGCCGTTGTGGAAGAGAGCAATGAAAAAGCGGAGGAGCTGGTCGAATCGGAATAGCCCTTATACCCCCGCCTCTTCAATGACCGCAAGCGTCTTTTCCAGGCCGGTTCGCGCAACTTCAAGCAGATCCTGTTCCCAGTAGACCGGGTTAAAGAGCTGCAGGGAGATGAAATCCTTGTACCCAGTCCCCTTCAGGTCGCGAAGGATTCGCGGAAGCGGAAAGATCCCGTCTCCGGGATAGACCCGGTGTTCATCTTCCAGCTCCTCTCTCGGAGGCGAATCGGGGACGTCGTTGATTTGGAAAATCGCGATAAAATGCCCCTGGATATGTTGCAGGCCGTTCCATCCGGAACCTCCCACATACATATGGAAGGTGTCGGGGATGATTTTCGCCTGCGGGTGGTCTGCATTCAGTGCAATGGCAGAAGCCTGTCCGATTCGCTGGTTGTGTGGAAGGAACTGCAGAAAATTGAGCGCCGGAAGGACGTTATACTCCTCGATACCCATCTCGAGCAGGTCCCGGTAGCGGGCTGCCGCCCAGTCCAGGTTATACTCATGCCACTCGCGGGCCGGTGTCAGAACCGTCTGTATATAGGTGGCACCAATCTCCATGGTCTGACGGAAACGGCGGCGGTGATCCTCCTGCATCGAATCCCACCCCGCCTGTGTGGGAGGGATTGCATTCCAGAGGGCAACGACATTGGGAACGTCGAGGCCCAGGTCACGGATCTGTTCTCCCAGCTCCCGGAGGTCTCCACCATTCTGTTCATACTCGTTCAGTTCCCCCTCCCAGGGTTCAATGGCGTCATAGCCGGCTTCTGCTGCGATCCGGATCTTCTCTTCAATGGTGCTGGCCGGCCGGATGGTAGCCGTGTCGAGGGAGATCGGCCAGGGGCTTCGGCCGTTGTGGTACCGCTCTTCCTGTTTTGACCCATCCAGGATCTTTCCGGCGCCGGTGAGAGCCAGGCCAGCCGCTGTGGTTCCACTTCCGATGAGAAATTCTTTTCTTGATAAGGATGAGTATGACATAGGGAATTGACAATTAATTGAACATTTTAATTGGGGAGCCATTCAGGCAGCCGGTTCGGTATCTGGCGGTTTGTAGCCGTTGCTCCTCTGTAATCTATGAAATCCGTGCCATTAGTAAAACCGGGTAACCGGGAGCGCGGATACCGGTAGTCAGCTATACCCACTTCAATATCATAACCAGATAAAAAAGATATGATTGGCGTATAAGCAGATTTTTTATAATACTTTGAGCGAATTCCAGGCCTGCCTGAGACGAAAACCTGTTTGGTTCTGCATACCGATTGCAAAAAAAGGTCGAACAGTTGGATGGAGATGCAATCTATCTCTTAGAGTCTGGGAACGGTTTCTTCTACTGTCACTTGCTGACCTATAAATCGAAACGTAATTGTATCCTATGAAACTTTATAAAACCAGACGGATGGTTCTTTTGAATATGGAGAACCAGTATGTCCGTATTCCGGATGAGTGGGACTCCCTGTTAAACCGGCCGGATCTTCACCAGTATCTGCAGACGGCAGAATTCGACAGTGTCTCTGTTGAGGATGCCGCTTCGATGATCAGGGATGAATTGCTCCCCCCGATCGGAACTCAGGAGATATGGGCCTCCGGTGTAACGTATTACCGGAGCCGGGAAGCACGGATGGATGAGGCGAAAAAGTCGGGCGGAAGTGATTTTTACGACCGGGTGTACGATGCGGAGCGACCCGAACTTTTCTTCAAGGCGACACCCCACAGGGTAGCAGGATCGGGTGAGGCGGTCAGGATCCGTAAAGACTCACACTGGAATGTACCGGAGCCTGAACTGACACTGCTGGTCAACGCCGCCGGAAAGATTATCGGCTATACGGTCGGTAATGATATGAGTTCCAGGGATATTGAAGGGGAGAACCCGCTCTATCTCCCCCAGGCTAAGACCTATGACCGGTCGGCTGCCATTGGGCCCTGCCTGTTTATCTCCGAATCACCCCTTTCCGATACGAGTGTAATCGGGTTGGAAATTTGGCGTGATGGCGTTGTTGTTTTTCAGGAAGAGATTGCACTCAACCAGATGAAGAGAAAGCCGGATGAACTGGTCCGATATCTCTACCGGGAGAGCTCTTTTCCAGCCGGCTGCTTTCTGATGACCGGTACAGGGATCGTTCCTCCTAATGATTTTACACTTCAACATGAGGATGAAATCCGGATTACCATTGAGCCGATCGGAACCCTGGTAAATGTTGTGGAGTAGCGATGACATCAACTCAGTTTTGAAAATCCATCAGGATTGAATATTCTGCCAAATCCAGTTAAGATCTCTCCAAAGAGTCAAACCGGGGATTATTGGCTTGCTCAAACCTGACCGGAACAAACAGAACCTAATCCAATTTCTATGTCTGCCACATTTCTGATACTGCTGACGGTCGTCAGCATACTCGTAATTCTGCTCCTGATTATCGTTGTACGGATGCAAGCCTTTATCGCACTCCTTCTGGTAAGTTTGATCGCAGCAGTTGCCGGTGGAATTCCCATTTCCGAGATTGCAGGAACCATTCGGGAGGGGATGGGGAGCACCCTCGGCTATATCGCCGTGGTGATTGGCGTTGGGACGATGATCGGCGAGATGTTGCAGGTCTCCGGTGGCGCCAGGCAGATTGCGGATACGATTGTACGCGGGTTTGGAGAGAACAAAGCTCCGTGGGCGCTCTCTATCATCGGGTTGATCGTCTCCATTCCGGTATTTTTTGAAGTAGCGCTGATTCTCTTTATTCCACTGGTCTACGACTTGACCCGCCGAACCGGGAAGTCTCTGCTCTGCTACGGGATTCCGCTTGCGGCCGGGATGGCGGTTGCGCATGCTTTTATCCCCCCGACGCCTGGGCCGGTAGCTGTTGCGGCCCTGATCGGGGCGGATCTCGGCTGGGTGATCTTCTTCGGATTTGTTGCAGGTGTACCTGCGATGATCGCCGGCGGGATCTTTTTTGGAAAATATATCGGAAACCGGATGCATATAGCGCTTCCGGAACATATGATTCCGGAAGTGCCGGAGCTGAAAGATGGCCAGGAGCGACGGGCACCCGGTTTTGGAGTTGCGATCACGATTATCCTGGTGCCATTGCTGCTGATTCTGGCGAATACGGGAACCGAAGTCTGGCTTGCGGAGGATCATCTGGTAACCCGCTGGATGGCTCTTCTCGGGCATCCGTTTACGGCACTGATCATTGCGGTGCTGCTTGCATTCTATTTTCTTGGAACGAAGCTCGGTTTCAGCAGGGATGAAGTGCAACAGGTTGCGACCCGTTCCCTGGAACCTGTCGGGATGATTATCTTGCTAACGGGTGCCGGCGGCGTATTTGGAAAAGTATTGGTTGCAGCCGGCGTCGGGGATGTGTTGATGGACCTGATGTCCGCTTCCAACCTGCCGGTTGTACTCTTCGCCTTCTTGGTAGCGACTATAATCCGGGTAGCACAAGGTTCAGCAACTGTCGCCATGGTTACCACGGCCGGGCTGATCGCGCCGATTGTGGAGACAGCGGGTTATTCCGCCCCCCTGATTGGTGCCATTACCATTGCCATTGCATGTGGCGCTACAGTTCTCTCTCACGTCAACGACTCCGGATTCTGGCTGGTGAAAGAGTTTATGGGGATGACGGAGAAGGAGACGCTGAAATCCTGGACTGTGATGGAGACGATTATCGGTGTGACCGGACTGGGAGTCATTTTGGTTATCAGCTGGTTCCTCTGAGAACAGAAATTCCGGCTTTCTACTTCTTCTCTTCCCGGAACTTCGATGCGATCCGGTGCATGTAGTCGCAGGCAGCGTTATGTTCATTCGGGATCTCTCCGTCCAGGATGGCATCTTTGATCGCATCCTTCACCTTTCCGACTAACGGCCCGGGCTTGATCTGCAGTGCCTCCATGATCTCTTCGCCGCTGACCGGGTTTTTCCACTTTCTGATCCGGTCTTTCTTCTCTACCTCTTCGATCATCTCCTCAACCCGGTCGAAGTTTTTGAGGTATTGCTTCACTTTCCTCTCGTTTTTGCTTGTGATGTCTGCGCGGCAGAGAGTCATCAGGTCGTCGATGTCATCTCCCGCTTCATAGATCAGCCTCCGGACGGCACTGTCACTCACCTCTTCGGAAGCGAGCGCGATGGGCCGGAGGTGCAGCCGGACCAGTTTTTTTACATACCTCATCCGTTCGTCCAGTGGGAGGCCAAGCCGGCGGAAAATTTTTGGCGTCCACTTTGCACCGAGGGCATCGTGTCCGTGAAAGGTCCAACCGGCGCTATCCGAGAAACGTTTGGTAGGAGGTTTGGCAATATCATGCATGATAGCCGCCCACCGGAGCCACTGGTTGCCGGACATCTCCGCTGTATTGTCCAGAACCTTGAGTGTATGCCAGAAATTATCTTTATGACGGATGCCCCGGATCTCGTCGACTCCCTGAAGGTTGACCATTTCGGGGAAAAACTGTTTGAGCAGGCCCGATTTCAGGAGCATTTCAAACCCGATTGAGGGTTTCGGGCAGAGTACGATTTTGTTGACCTCTTCGATGATCCGTTCTTTCGAGATGATCTCCAGTCTCGGCGCCATCTCCCGGATTGCAGTCCATGTATCTTCATTGATGGTGAAATCGAGCTGCGCTGCAAACCGTACAGCACGCAGCATGCGAAGCGGGTCGTCGTCAAAAGTCTGAATTGGGTCGATCGGAGTTTTTATAATCCGGTTCTGAAGGTCCTGGATACCACCGAACGGATCGAGTAGCAGGCCGTAGGAATCGGAATTCAGAGACCAGGAGAGCGCATTGATCGTCAGGTCGCGGCGAAGCTGGTCGTCCTCCAGAGTTCCATCCTCAACGACCGGTTTTCGAGAATTGCGCCTGTAACTCTCCTTTCGCGCGCCCACAAATTCAAGATCGAGGTTCTTACATTTGACCTGAGCCGTGCCAAACTGTTTAAATACGGAGAGGTTGCCGGTTTTCAGTCGTTTGGCCGTTTCGGTTGCCAGTTCGATACCGGACCCGATCGTAACGAAATCGATGTCTGTCAGGGTTTCGGTGTCGAGCCGGTTCAGGTAGTAATCTCGTACATACCCTCCCACGACATATACATCCTGGCCGACCGATGCGGCGGCTTCACTGATCGTTTTGAAAATTTGCTGGTGCGTATCGGGTATATCCTTCAATGGTAGTCTCAATTCAATGTATTAATATCAGCCAGGAAGCGTGTTTAGAAAAACTCAGGCCTTTGTCAGAAATGGAGTTGCAGGGTTTGTCCCGTTTTCGGCCTGTTCATGCAGATCAATTATCTCAGCAGCCGGTTCCATGAACAGGAGTCTCCTGCAAGGGAGGCTGTCCGGCAATTGTCCATAGCATGAGACCGCTCTCCGGTTCTAGTGATTCTCCATATATGAGTGATCCCCCAAATGTACCGTACCCTTTACGTCCAGCACTTCGGAGTGGTTACCAAGGGTCGATCGCTCCAGTGTGGCTCCTTTTACGACTACCTGGTTCTGTATAATCGTATCCCGGATTGTACTGGCAAAGATCCTGGAGCCAGATTCAATACTCACATTTGGCCCGATGGTGCTATTCTCAATCGTGACTCCTTCTCCAATATAAACTGGAGGTATGATGGTAGAATCCGGGTAGTTCGTTTCATCGTATGGATGATTTTCTTTCTCGAGGATCTGGCCTGTCGTATCAAGCCAGGCGGGGATTGTTCCACAGTCGAGCCACTCATCCACGGTCGCTTTTCGAAACGTTTTTCCGTTCTTGAGCAGCCGGTCCAATGCATCCGTAAGTTGGTATTCGTCGCCATGGCCGGTCACCTTGTTGTCCAGCAAGTATTGAATCTCTTTCTTCAGGTCTTCTCCCTCCCTGAAGTAGTAAACCCCGATTATCGCCAGGTTTGAAATCGGTTCACTCGGTTTCTCGACAAAATCGGTGATGGTATCTCCTTCGTGTACAGCGACTCCGAAGCGGGATGGATCTTCCACCTCTTTCAGCCAGATGACGCTGTCCGCTCCTTCTACGGAAACCTTTTCGTACGAGTCGAAGATGGTATCCGCAAAAACAATGATCACTTCACCGGAGAGATCATCCGCTGCACTGTAGACGGCATGAGCGGTTCCAAGGGCAACCTCCTGAACCCGGAAGGTGGCAGTTGCATTGTGCCTTTTGCTCATCTCCGTAAGCCTCTCCCTGATCTCCCGGCCAAAATCCGGGCCCAGAATATAGACGATCTCCTCGATGGTGCGGTCAAGAGTACGGGCAAATGTTTCAACAATACGTTCCACGATCATGGTTCCTGCAACCGGAAGAAGTGGTTTTGGTGTGGTGTGGGAGTGAGGGCGAACCCGTGTCCCCCTGCCAGCCATGGGGATAATTAATTTCATATCTTTGTCAGATTATGTTTCGATTTTCGTCGTTATTTTGACACCTTGGTTCCGGATTTGGCCTCTCTGAATGGTATCCGCAACGGCAGAGACGGCAACTGTTCAGCCGGGTCCCTGCCTGAGATGGCGATGCACCTGTATACAGCATACATTGGCCATCGTTACTCCAAATATAACCTGACGAGATTTCAATAACCAAACCGACTCCCATTTGAACCTCTACTATTCTGTTTTAAATCTGGTTCTGGTCATCAGTTGTCTGGTCATGATACGGCATGGCTGGTATAGATACCGGTACTTTTTGCATATGTTTCAACAGTTTGGCTACAAGCTGAACGAATTTGGAGAGTGGACAAGCCGTTCGTTCTTCAGCCGGATTCTTACCAGTGAGCATGTACTGATCAATATCATCATCGCAGCCCTGCTCTATCTGATGTCGGATCGTTTAACCGTATCGGCAGCTGCTCTGATACTCGGCATCTTTATCATTTTCTGGTTTGGGCCGGCAGCCCGTTACATGCCGGACCGGGAGAAAAAACCGCTCGTCTATACGCCTCGAATGACCCGACTTGCCAGCGTCATGAGTATTTTGGTTGCCTTTCCATTCTATATGATTCTCGACCTGTCCATCACGGGGCGTCTCTTTAACACCATTCTCACCATCCGTGAAGCCGGCCAGCCACTGCTTCTCGCAGACCCGTATTTTCTGATATTCGGCCTGGTCTTTGTGGATATGCTGATTCCACTCATGCTATTTTTGTCTGCGATTCTCTTGAAACCTGTGGAGTGGTGGATACAGGAGGGGTTTAAACGAAAAGCCCGTAAAAAACTCTCCAGGATGCCGGATCTGAAGGTGGTCGCTATTACCGGGAGTTATGGCAAAACCAGTACAAAATTTATGATCGCTACCCTTCTGAAAGAGAGGTTCAGTGTCTGTGTTACTCCCGGCAGTTACAACACGCCGATGGGGATCTGTAAAGTGATCAATAACGATCTTCAGGCCCATCATCAGATTCTGGTGCTGGAGATGGGGGCCCGGTATGAAGGGAATATCAGAGAGCTCTGCGAGATCGCAACACCTGATGTTTCGGTTATCACGAATGTAGGGAAAGCCCATCTGGAGACATTTGGTTCCGTAGAGGCGATTGCGGCTGAAAAGTCGACTCTTGCAACAGAACTGAAGGAGGAAGGAACGCTTGTCCTCAATATGGATGATGAGAAAGTTGCCGCTATGAAAGGCCTGCGGCCGGATGCAACGATTATTGAAACGGGTATCAGGAGCGGGGTAATCCGAGCTGAGGAGATCATATATGACCAGGAGGGGATTCGGTTCCTGATGATTACTGGCGGTCGCCAAAAGGAGGAGGAGTCGAAGACGGAAATCCGAATGAATCTGTTAGGCAGGCACAATGCAGAGAACTTCCTTCTGGCTGCCGGGGTGGCACAATCGTTCGGCATCCGTCCCGGTACGATCGCTTTGGGGGCGAAAGCGATTGAGCCGGTCGAACACAGGCTGGAGTTGAAAAAAGAGGGCGAGCTGATCATCATTGACGATGCATTCAACTCCAACCCGGTTGGAGCGAAGCATGCCGTCGAAGTGCTCGCCTCATTTTCCGGTGGCCGGAAAATAATCGTTACTCCCGGTATGGTTGAACTGGGAGCAGAACAAGAGGAGGAGAACCGGGCTTTTGGCAAGGTGATTGGAATGGCGCGGCTGGACCTGGTGATTTTGGTAGGGCCTGAGCAAACCGCCCCCATTCTTGAGGGGGTGAAAGAGTCGGCCGGTATGGGAGAGCGTGTACGGGTCGTGAATTCCCTCTTTGAAGCAAACGACATCATCCGGGAGTATGCGCAGAGCGGGGATATCGTGCTTTATGAAAACGACCTGCCGGATCTCTACAATGAGTAGTGCTTCAGAACCAGCCAAATTTCAGGGGTGGGGCCGTTTGGCTGCACCGCTTTCAAAGGCTGCCTCTTTGACGGCGCGTGAGACACTTCGGACCACCTGTTTGCTAAAAACACTCGGTACGATATACTCTTCGCTGAGATCTTTTTCTTCAATGCAGTTTGCAATTGCATGTGCGGCTGCAAGCTTCATCTCCTCATTGATGTCCGAAGCGCGCGCGTCAAGCGCTCCACGGAAAATGCCGGGAAATGCCAGAACGTTGTTGATCTGGTTGGGGTAGTCACTTCTTCCGGTGGCAATGATGCGTGCGATATCCTGAATCTCCTCCGGCATGATCTCTGGCACCGGGTTGGCCAGTGCGAAAACAATGGGGTCTTTGGCCATCTTTTCCACCGCCTCCCTGGGAACGATTCCCGGACCACTTACACCGACAAGAAGATCTGCGCCGGTTGCTGCGTCGAGGAGTGATCCGCCGATATTCTCTCGGTTTGAGTTTTTTGCAAGCCACACCTTGCTCGGATTGAGCTCCGGAATACGATCTCGGCTGATAATTCCGTTTCTGTCGCAACAGAGGATCTCTTTTACACCGGCTTCCAGCAGAATCCGTGTAATCGCCACTCCGGCGGCTCCTGCACCTGCAATAACAACCCGCAAGTTCGTAAGCTTTTTCCCGGTTACTTTCATCGCGTTGATTGTGGCCGCAAGCGTAACGACTGCGGTTCCATGCTGGTCGTCATGAAATACCGGGATGTTCAGCTCCTTTTTCAGCCTCTCTTCGATTTCGAAACACCTCGGCGCGCTGATATCCTCCAGATTGATACCTCCAAACCCTGGGGCAATCCATCGGACCGCTGAAATAATCTCCTCTGTATCCTGGGTATCCAGGCAGATCGGGTAGGCATCCACGTCGGCGAACTCCTTGAAGAGCATCGCCTTTCCCTCCATGACCGGCATGGCAGCCTCCGGGCCGATATTCCCGAGCCCAAGCACAGCTGATCCGTCGCTGACCACAGCTACGGAGTTCTGCTTGATTGTGAGGGTATGCGCCTTCTCTTTATCCTCGGCGATCGCTTCACATACACGGCCGACCCCAGGTGTGTAGGCCATCGAGAGTGCGTCCCGGGTGTTGACCGGCACCTTATTTTCAATCCGGATCTTGCCACCCAGATGCAGAAGAAATACACGATCGGATACATTGCGAACCTTGATTCCGTCAATCTTTTTTACGGCGTCTACAATCGATTTGGAGTGGGCAGCATCCCGTGCACTCACCGTCAGGTCTCTCACCTTGGTATCCCCTTCGACCTTTACGACATCCACAGCACCGGGATCACCCTTCTGCTCGGCAATAACATTGAGTACCTTTGCGAGCATACCGGGCTTGTTGTCGATATAGAGTCGCATGGTAAAGCTGTAACTGACGCTGGGTTGAATTTCACTCATGACTTGTGTTGGTTTAATTGGAAAAAATAAGTATCCCGTGTAGAGTCGTTGAGAAATCTGGAGTTCTGTTCCGGAATGGCCCCGGTCGTCTCGTTCTTGCTTGAAGTACTGATCTCATGTACTCTATACCCTGTTGGAGATAAGTTCCGGTTTTCAAAGACTCGTATACAAGTACGGAATTGTTATTTTGAAATACTAACACTATTCACTTACAAATCGTGCAAATTCTGATCTCCGGACAGAGTTTTATCCGAACGGGACGTTCATTATCATCTGTACTGTTGCTTCGGCACAAGGACCGGTTTCGGAAATATTTCTATCCATTTTTTGTCCCGGAAGAGATCCGAAGTAGCGGAAGCCTTACATTTTTTTATAATTGAATACCGCCAGATATCATACTATTCAGAGGATTCAGGTGTTATGTATTTAGTGAAAAATCTGCTAACTGAGTCTGGCTAACGAATAAACGGGACTGAACCACTTATCAACACGGAAAGACTCCATAATCCCGAAGGTGAGGAGGGGCCGCTTCAACATCACAGCCTGCTTTTTCTTTTCACCTTTTTTTGGGGGGCAAATTTTATTCTCGCCGAAGTGGCACTTCGGGAGATGGCCCCGATTGCATTCAGTTCTGCCCGGTTTGCAATTGGCGGGCTGGCAATGCTGTCGATTCTCTACTGGCAAACCTGGCGGGATGCTAAACGTATGGGAGCCCGATTCCGGTTTTTTCCAGCCATGGAGAAGAGGGATCGGAATCGTCTCATTATTGTTGCCGTGATCGGGGCAACACTTGCCCCATGGATGGGTATCGAAGGCCTGAGTCTGACTCACGGAGCACGCGCCTCTCTGTGGCTGGCACTGGGGCCGGCGATCAGCTCCGTTTGCGGCCGACTGATGAGTACGGAGACGATGGGGAGATATGGCTACACCGGGGTTCTTCTCACAGTGTTCGGTACCCTGACCCTTGCGCTGGACGGTCTACGCCCCGGACAGGGGTATTGGGCGGGAGATCTTCTACTCTTTCTGGCACTGACGTTAACGGTGGTTGAACTCCACCTGATCAAACCACTTGCGCGAAAATATGGATCGATCAGTATGGTAGCGCTTCGTACCCTGATCGGGGGGCTTCTCTACCTGTTGATCGCTTCACCCGCCCTCGCAGAGTCAGCGTGGTTTGATTTCGGATTCTGGACCTGGTTTGCTATTCTTGCAGGTGGTGCAATCGGTGTGGGTATCGGGCAGTGGGTAAAAGTGCGAGCCCTGCGGATTCTGGGGCCGACCAGAGTCGTAATCTATGGAAACCTGGTCCCGATCGCGGCGCTCTTTATTGCCTGGCTGTCAATCGGTACTGACCCTTCACTTTTTGAACTTGCGGCGGCGATCCTGATCATATCCGGAGCGATGCTGATACAGGTGGTCGATGTGACCCGACAGCAGGTGGCGTCAACACCGGAAGAGGATGAACTCTCCGTTGTATCGAGTGGAAAGCAGGAGTAACTTCCGGTTTGATTATAACCATCAATCTCCTAGACCAGTCAGATGGAGGCTACAAGATATGAACGTCAGGATCATCGTCCTTATACTGGCCGGATTTCTACTCTCTTTCGGCGCTTGTTCCACACCGGGCCTACTCTCGGAATTCAATATGGACGGTTTTGTGACGGCTGATTCTGTGCCCGGTTTCCAGCCGGAAGAGCGGGTGGTTTTGCTCGGTAATTCTTTGTTTGAAAATGATCTGGATCACGGTTGGCTTGAATACGGACTCATAACCGGGTGGGCAGAGTATCAGCTAACGGTCCGAAATCTGGGATGGTCTGGAGACACCGTGTATGGTGAGTCGCGTGGAACCTACACCCGCCCGCCGGACTCCTGGGGACACCTGGCCGGTCAGCTTGAGGATGCGGAACCGGATATAGTCTGGATCGCTTACGGCGGAGTGGAGATGGCAGAGGGCGAAGCGGGGCTGGAGCGGTTCAACTCCGGAGTCAACAGGTTGCTGGACAAGGTTCAGGAGCTGGGCGCGAGAGTAGTACTCATTTCTCCGCTTCCCTATCTCTCCCGGAGAGGCCTGTATGAACCGGAACCACCGGCTTATGAGAACCTGGATCTTTACAGCCGTACACTCAGTGAGATTGCGGCGGCCCGACAGATTCCCTGGCTGGATCTGAGAACCCCACTCAGGGCAGCCAGCAGAGAGCTGGAGGTCAGTGATAACGGTATTCACCTCAATGAAAACGGGTATATTCAGCTCACCTGCCTCATTCTGGCAGGTTCGAACCGTCCGATATCACCGGTTCTACAGGGTAAGGGGGGATTCTGCTTCCGGAACGGAGATACTCCGCACGAACTTTCCGGCAATGTGAGTAACGGGAGTGGAACCGGGCAGGGATCTGTCCATGCGGGTGCCACCGGAGTTGATGACTCCGGAAGTGATTCGCTGCGTTCGCTCATCGTTGAAAAGAACCGTCTTTACTTTCAGTACTACCGTCCGATCAACCGGACCTATCTGACCGGGTTTCGGGCGTACGAACAGGGAAATAATGCCCCCGAGCTGGAACAGTTCAGGGAGCTTGCTGAAGAGCTGGATAGAGAGATCAAGGAGTATCTGAAAACAGGGTTCGGCCAATGAAACCAATGGTTCTGAAATGAAAAAAGGGTTGATACAGAGAATTGCCCGGCGGATTGAAGATCGCCTGGCATTCATCGACAGGAGGCAGAAGTCCCTGGCAATTCGGCTATGGGGGTGCCGAAATCCGGTTTGCTGGCTATGGGGAGGCCGGACTACACTCTGCCGGAACGTTTCACCTCTTTCAGGTTTGATCCTGTTTCTCTCCGTTACCCCCCTCGCTGCACAGGATGCCCTTCGAAATATTCCCGATTCCGATCCGGAGAGCCAGATCGAGATGCTGCACGTTCCGGAAGGGTTTGAGGTGAACCTCTTCGCCTCCGAGCCGATGGTGGTCAAGCCGATCCAGATGAACTGGGATGCGGAGGGGAGGCTCTGGGTGGCTGGCAGCAGTTCCTATCCGCAGCCAAAGCCGGGTGAAACCCCGGATGACAAGATCTATATTCTGGAGGATACGAATGGAGACGGAGTGGCAGACCGCTCCACCGTTTTTGCAGACGGACTTCTGATGCCGACCGGGATCCTGCCGGGGGATGGGGGAGTCTATGTTGCCAATGCGACCGAAATGATCCATCTGAAGGATACGGACGGAGACGGAAGGGCGGATGAGCGGCGGATCGTTTTAAGCGGATTCGGAACGGCAGACTCACACCATCTGATCCATACCTTTCGATGGGGGCCGGACGGGCGGTTCTATTTTAACCAGGCGATTTACATCTTCAGCCATGTGGAAACACCGTGGGGAGTACGGCGCCTGGAGGGGGGCGGTACATGGCGGTTTCAGCCGGAGACACTTGATCTGGAGGTCTACACACGAGGCCTGGTCAATCCGTGGGGGCTTCGGTTTGACCGGTGGGGTGAAATGTTTCTGACTGACGGTGCAGGCGGGCAGGGGATCAACTACGCATTTCCGGGAGCAACATTCACGGCCGCCCCGGGAGCTGAACGGACCTTGCAGGGGCTGAGCCCGGGCCAGCCGAAACACTCCGGGCTGGAGGTGATTTCGGGTACTCACTTCCCGGAATCCTGGAGAGGTGACTGGATAACGAATGATTACCGGGCCAACCGAATCAACCGGTTTCGGCTTCATGAAGAAGGTAGCGGATACCGGTCTGAACAGCTTGAAGACCTACTCTGGTCCGACCATATCGCTTTTCGCCCTATTGATGTAACCGTCGGGCCGGACGGGGCTATCTATGTGGCAGATTGGTACAACCCGATTATACAGCATGGGGAGGTCGATTTCAGAGACCCCCGCAGAGATCAGGAGCGCGGACGTATCTGGCGGATTACGGCAAAAGGAGAACCCGGTTCCGAGTGGCCGGAGATGAAGGATGCGGCTGTTCCGGAACTTTTTGGCCTGCTTGAACGTCCGGAGAACCTGGTACGTGAACAGGTGAGGCAGCTTCTCAGAGAGCGGGGACCAACTGTAGTTCTTCCGGTCCTGGAGTCCTGGATTTCAGATCAATTGGATTCAGACCAGCGGAATGAGCAGCTTCTTCTGGAGGGGCTATGGGTGTATCAGTCCCTTGATGCCGTCTCTGAACAGTTGCTCTACGCTTTGCTGGACGCAGAGGGTCATCGGGTTCGCTCCGCCGCAGTCCGGGTTCTCAGCGAGTGGCAGGAGGAGCTGGAGGCAGCCGGACCACTGTTGCGCCGTGCCGCGGCGGACAGGCATCCGCGGGTGAGGCTTGAGGCGGTCATTGGCCTGCGAAACCTGCAGGCATCCGGTGCTGTTCATGCGGCTCTGTCGGTTCTGGATCAGCCAATGGATCGCTGGCTCGATTTCGCTCTCTGGCAGACCGTCCGAGAACTGACACCCTGGTGGCTTGAAGAGTGGAGAGCAGAGCCGGACAGCTATTTTGCGAATCCCCGGCATGCTTCATACGCCCTGAAATCCGTCACAGATCCGGATGCTGTCTCAGGGCTTGCAAAACTCTATCGTGCCGGCCTGGTTCCGGAGGAGTATGTTCAGGATGTTCTGAATGCATTCGCTTCACACGGCAGCGGTTCTGACCTGAATCTGTTGCTTGATCTTGCTCTGGAGAGCGGCTCTCTTCACGCAAGCCGGCGTGGGGAGTACCTAACGGCACTTCTTCAGGCCGCAGAGCGGCGGGGGGTACGACCGGCCCAAAACCCGGAACGAATTCTGCGCTGGATGGATGACCCGGAAGAGCCGCTTAGGAGCCGTGCTATCCGGCTTGCAGGAGCGTGGAAGCTGGAGGGAATCCGGGATGTACTTGCTGAACTGGCGGTTCGTACACAAGATGATCTGCAGGCCGCAGCTCTGGATGCACTCGCAGCATATGGAGATGAAGAGACTGCCGGTATTCTGGAAGAGTTCTCACTGGACGGCTCTGCACCTGATCTTCAGATTCGGGCCGCATCCCGTCTCGCATCATTCGACCTGGATCGGGTATCCCGACTCGTCATTCCGATCTTGCGGGGGCTGCCGGATGAGGCGGACGCCTCGGATCTCTATGCCGCCTTTCTCTCAAGGTCCGAAGGGACCAGATTGTTGGCCGAGGTTCTGGAAGAGAGGGAGATACCTGCAGTGCGGGCAGTAGAGGGGAGACGTGCGATGCAGCGCTATCTGCCCTGGGACAGGCAGAACGATTTTGATGCAGAGCAGCTGAAAAGAGCACTGGAGGCCTCCGGAGGGGTTCTTCCTCCGGAGAGAATGCCGCAGGACCTGAGTGATCAACAGGTAAATGAACTGGAGAGAGAGGTGCGTACGGTCTCAGATCCTTCAGAGGGAGAGCGTCTGTTTCGGCGGGGGGATATGATGTGCCTGAATTGTCATGCAATCGGAGGTGCCGGTGGCTTGTCCGGCCCTGACCTGAGCAGTCTCGGTACAAGCGCTCCGACCGATCAGATTATCCGGGCTGTACTCAATCCGGATCACTCTGTAAAAGAGGGGTATGAACTGACCAGCGTGATCCGGAGTAACGGACAGATCACACTGGGAACCCTGATTCGGGAGACTCCCGATGAGGTTGTACTGAGAGATGCGGCCGACAGGGAGGTTGTGATCCCGTCGGAACAGGTAGAATCACGAGATATTGTTTCGGGATCGTTGATGCCCGCCGGGTTGACGGCCGGCCTGGAGCGGGAGGAGTTCATCGATCTGATCGGATATCTCTCGCAACTCGGTGAACCCGGAGAGTTCCGCCTGCCTTCAGAAACGGTTGTCCGGCGCTGGCGGGTGTTGGCGGGCGGTGATCCCCTCTCTCGTTTGGAATCCGGGGAAGATCCTGAAGTCGTATTGGAGAGTGTCCCGGAGAGTGCATGGAGAGAGGCGTACAGTACGGTATCGGGCAGCCTGCCTCTGGATGAGCTCCCGCAGCTTGATTCTGCTGAGGGGCCTTATGTCCACATCGTCCGGTTTGATCTGGAAGTAACAGCAGAAGGGAGCGTGGAATTTATCCTCCCGTCGGCCGAAGGATGGAGAGTCCTGATCGGGCAGAATAGAGCAGAACCAACCGGTAACCGGATCTCGGCCAACCTGGAACTGGGAATCTATCCGGTTACCCTGATTGTCAATCAACAAACGTATCCGGAACAGTCCCTGAAGATACAGCTCTCGGACGAAAGCGGAGAGAGGGCGCGTTTTCTCTCCGGCAAATAGGCTACCCGTTTTACCAAACGTTTATACCCTTCTCACAGGGAGATCTGAAGCTGTATCCGGAACTCCACATCCCGGGTGTCTATTACTTTCTGTTCAAGGCTTCGGATATCCGCCTGAATTTTCGCCCGATGCTGCATGAAGTAGTGGCTGAAAGCGACTCCGGTTTCAATCCGATCTGTATTCGTGTTCGTATCGGGAGAGATTGCCGCGTATCGGAGTGCGATCTCATTCTTTCTGTCCGGCAAGAGATATCCCCCTTGTAGATACCATCCGTTGGTGTTGAGTCCATTAGAACTGCCCGATAAAGATGACTCCTCCCAATAGTACTCACCGGTTACATTGAACCCGTGGACCTTGAAGGCTGCTTCCGAATTGATTCGTTTGATTTCGGTTTCACTGTCTCCGCTTCCAGAAGTGGTATGGAGCCCGGAGAATCCAATTGCAAGCCGGGGGGAATCCGGATAGTCATGAGCACTTTCAGAGGGGGAATAGGCGCCAAACGGTGTCAGTACTACACGGGCAACCTTCATATGTTTTCCATTGTCGTTGGCACTATTTATTCCGTTCCCGTTATAAATCCCGATACCATATTCAAACGTCTGAGACTCATTCTGGCCGGTAAGAGCGACACCCGCCTGCCTACCGGCGGAGAAACGGCCGTCTACTGCAGTCCGGTCGACAAAATGGAGATTGCCGGAGGAGGTGAGCTGCTGGCGTCCAAAGAGCGCCTTCCCCTGTCCGGCCCAGAGGGTAACCATCGGGGTGAATTCGTACCGAATATTGGCATCCAGCAGGTTGACGCTGCCGCCGGCAAGTCCCAGTTGCATGGCGTAGCGAAACCGGCTGTAGGCATTTCCGCTCAGTGAAAGTCGCGCCCGTCGTATACCGAAGCTGCTATTGTCATCACTCTCTTCCAGGTTTTGATACAGGTACCGGATCTGCAATCGGCTGCCGAGTGTCATGGAGTAGTTCTCTGTCCGGATAATCTCCGGACTGCGGTAGTCCGGCAGTCCACTCTCCTGGCCCTGTACAGGACCGGCCAGAAAGAGGATCAGAAGTGCAAGAGAAGCGGTGAAGAATTGGTAACCGGTAACCCGGTTAGGAGTTGCTACTGAAGCAGTGTGATCATTCATCGGGTGTGTGCTTATATGGTTCCCTGTTCCCTGTTTAAGATGGCCAAAGATAAGCGCTTTGGCCCGGCTATGAAACTCTATGGTTGACTCTACACAAGCGTTTCTGCCGGTCGCACCGGGGCGTTATTGTGACAAAATGGTCAATCTGCCGGGTAAATATGATGACCCGGAGTCCCTGCTACTCGTCCAGTCAGATATTTTCAACTATTTCACCGGTTACCAGATAGATGATCCGCTCACAGATGTTGGTGGCCCGGTCCCCGATTCTCTCCAGGTTGTGAGACGCCCAGAGAAGGTAGGTACAGCGGGTAATTTTTTTTGGGTCTTCGATCATGATGGAGATCAATTCCCGCTGTACCTGTTTATAGAGTTCGTCAATGGTGTCATCCTGTTCCGAGATGAGCCGGGCTTTCCTGTCATCCCGGTCTGAATAGGCGCGCAGGCTTTTCTGAATCATCTCAATGGACAGTTCCGCCATTCTTGGTATATCGATCAACGCTTTGACCGGATCCTCATCCCCCAGCTTCTGCACGATTCGTGCAATTCCTTCCGCGTAATCCCCCATTCGCTCCAGATCGGTAATGATATTCAGAACGGCGATCAGTTCCCGCAGGTCAGTGGCGACCGGCTGCTGCGTTGCAATCAGTTTGATACAGGTCTCTTCAATTTCCCACCGCTTGTTGTTGATATTGACGTCGTTGTCCCGGATCCGTTGCGCCTCATCAAGGTCTCTCTCCTTGAGAGCTTTTACGGACAGGTTCACGGCATGAGTGACCATATCGGACATGGTGAAGAGATCCTGTTCGAGATCGTCGAGATGTTCTTGAAAGATGACACGCATGGCTGTTCTGTTTCTGTTATTCAATAACTCTGTTAAAAAATGTACTGAAAAGCGGGGAGATTACCCGAACCGTCCGGTAATATACTCCTCGGTTCTTTCCTGTTTCGGGTTTGTGAAGATTTCACGCGTTTCGCCTATCTCCACCAGGTTTCCTACATAGAAAAAGGCAGTTTGATCAGAAACACGGGCAGCCTGCTGCAGATTGTGCGTGATAACGATGATCGTGACCGACTCTTTGAGGGCGTGAATCAACTCTTCAATTTTACTGGTCGCCTGCGGGTCGAGGGAGCTGGTCGGTTCATCCATCAGCAGAACCTCCGGATCGACAGCCAGTGCCCGTGCGATGGAGAGCCGTTGCTGCTGCCCGCCGGAGAGGCTGACTCCGGGGTCTTTCAGACGGTCCTTCACTTCGTCAAACAGGGCGGCCTGGCGAAGAGAACGTTCACACACTTCATTCAGAAGGGATTTGTTTCGGATCCCTACCAGTTTCAGGCCTGCAACAACGTTGTCAAAAATGGACATCGTAGGAAACGTCGTCGGCTTCTGAAAGACCATGCCGACTCTCCTTCGGATCAGTACAGGATTCACATCCGGCCCGTAAATCTCCTCTCCGTCCAGCAGTACATCACCGGATACCCTGGCAATTCGAGTCAGGTCGTGCATGCGGTTCAGTGTCCGTAAAAACGTTGTTTTGCCGCAGCCGGAAGGGCCGATCAGAGCTGTTACCTGCTGGTTATAGATCTTCATGCTGATATCCCGGATTCCTACCGTTTCTCCGTAATGAACCGTCAAGTTGCGGGTCTCCATCCGGATTTTGTCCGATTTCACCCTTTTCTTTCCCTGAAATGTGTTCTCAAGGGAGAGAGGTGCTGTAAATGTTTCTTTCTGGGTCATGAATGGGTTGAATTTCAATCATTAAAATTTGGAACGGGTAGCGAACCGTGCAACGGCAAACGTAAGGATGACAAACCCGAGAAGCAGGATGGCTGCTGCCCATCCCATGGCATGCCATTCCGAATAGGGGCTGATCGCCAGGCTGTAGAGTCGCTGCGGCAGGGTATCGACCGGACCGAAGATCATGCCGCTCCACTGGTTCGGGAGATAGTTGTTTCCGAACGAAGTAAAGAGCAACGGTGCCGCTTCACCTGCTGCCCGGGCAAAGGCGATCAGGCCTCCCGTGACGAGCCCCACTTTGGCAGAGGGCATAACGGTAGAGAGGATGACCCTCCAGCGGGGCAGGCCGATCGCAAGGCCCGCTTCCCGTATGGTCCAGGGTATACTCATCAATGCGCTTTCGGTGGTTCTGGCAATAATCGGGAGCATGACAAAGGCAAGGGCGACTCCGCCGGCAAATCCCGAAAAGGTGCCCATTGGCTTGACGATCAGAACAAACGCGACCAGCCCTTTCAGGACGGCCGGCATGCCGTTCAGCGTATCGTTCATCACTCTCAGAAGCGGGTTAAGTTTGTGGTCGGGATATTCCGATAGCATGACCCCTGCACCCAGGCCTACCGGTACAGCCAGGAGGACAGCGATACTGTCCACAACAATGGTTCCCAGTATGGTATGAATGAGCCCGGTCGGGCGCCCCTGTATGGCGCGTGAAGGAGATCCCAGCTCTTCCGTGAAGAACTCCCAGGAGAGAGCGCTGAACCCGTTGACAACTACATAATAGATGATGATCAGCAGGGGGAGTATGACCAGGATCGTGCTCAGAACGAGCAAAATTTCCATGATCCGGTCCCGGATGCGACGTTGTCTCAACGTTTTGATCATACGGTCCTCCCACCGGTTATCGAGTATCTCCGTATAATCCAGGCTGCGATCAGGTTCACGATCAGAGAGATCAGGAAGAGGATAAACCCGATCGCCATCAGGCTGGATAGATGTATATTTTCCACCGCTTCGCGGAACTCGTTGATGATGACGGATGGCATTGTCGCCGCTGCGCCGAGGATGGAGAACGGAAGTGTGTTTTTGTTTCCAATCAGCATGGCCACCGCCATTGTTTCACCGATTGCACGGCCCAGTGAGAGGATGGCTCCAGCCAGAATCCCGCCCCTTGCATATGGCAGCACCGTCATCCGGATTACCTCCCATCGGGTGGCGCCGAGCCCCCAACAAGCTTCCCTCTGCTCTTTTGGTACGAGCCGGATTGCGTCGCGGGCAAGGGCGGTTGTGTAGGGTACGATCATCAGGGCCAAAACGATAATTGCGGTGGTCATACCGTAACCGATCGGATTTCCAAGCAGCGGCAGGAGGCCTGGAGCGCTCTCGCTTGCCCAGAGGTAAACGGGCATATAGACGGAGTCACGAAGCCAGGGTGCAAGTACGAAGATGCCCCAGATTCCAATTACGACGCTCGGTACGGCCGCAATCAGATTTACCAGGTTGTCAATGATCCCCTCGAGCCATTTGGGTGCATACTCAGCCGTAAATATGGCGACAGCGATGGCCGGGAAGAATGCGATACCCAGTGAGATAAAACTGGTAATCAGGGTTCCGAACAGAAAGGGCCACGCACCAAATTGCAGCTGTACCGAGGGGTCCCAGGTTGTCCCTTGCAGAAAACCGAAGAAGCCAAACTCCCGGAATGCGAGTCTACCCTCCTGAAAGATTACCCAGGCCATGGCCACAGCAAGCGCGATGATACTGATGCCCAGGATCACCGTGACGATAGTAAAGATCCGGTCGCCCAGCCACCTGTAGAGAATCCCCGGAGGTTTCCGAAGGATCTCTTCTGTAGATGGCGACGGTTTCGATACGGAATCAGACATGAAATCTCTTTCGGTTAAATGAGGTTGTTCTCCTGAAGGATCTCAAGGCCGATCTCTTCGCCCCGCCATACAAGCTGCCGGATCATATCGATATTCCGTGTGACAGCCGCTTCCGGCAGTCTGGCGAACCCGAGGGTTTCCGAGAGTTCCTGGCCCTCTGTAATGGCCCAGACAAGGAACCGAACCAGTTCCACAGCTTCTGTCCGGTTCTCGATAGCGTTGTTCTGATCCAGGTTTTCATAGATCAGCATCCAGGCGAAACCTGCAATCGGATATCCGTTCTCCGCAGGGGTATTGGTGAAAAGTATTCGTGTATCTTCCGGCAATTCAATGTTGGCAGCTTCCGTCGTGGCTGAATAACTCGGTTCGATAACATTCCCGGAAGAGTTCACGACCGACCCATAGGACATGTTGTTCAAAATCGCATAGGAGAGGCTGTTATACCCGATTGAACCGGGAGTATTCTGTACGACGCCTGCGACTCCCTCATTCCCGTTTCCTCCAATACCGGTTGGCCAGTTGACACTGGTAGCAAACCCGACCCGCTCTTCCCACTCTGTAGATGCTCTCGTCAAAAAGCTGGTCCAGACATTGGTCGTTCCGGAGCCGTCCGAACGGTGGACTACGGTAATGGGAAGCGGAGGAAGTTCACTGTCCGGATTCAGAGCGGCTATTTGAGGGTCATCCCAGCGGGGGACACGCCCCATAAAGATCTCAACCAGCAGTTCGCCGTCAAAGACCAGCCCTTTTTCAATTCCGGGGAGATTGTAGGTGGGTACAACATCCGCCAGGGTTATCGGCATGTTGAAAGCTCGTCCACCTGTTTCAGATTCAATGTCGCTCATCACATCGTCGGAGAGAAACGCTTCACTCATTCCGAACATGACGGTCTGCTCGATAAATTGCCTGATTCCGCCACCGGAACCGATCGACTGGTAATTAACAGTAATCCTGTTGTTCGTCAGCGTGCGGTATTCATCTGCCATAGCGGTGACCAGTGGTGCCGGAAACGTAGCGCCTGCACCCAGTATGTCGATGCTATTTTCGTTGCTGCCTGCCTGACTATCATCTCCACTGCTGCAAGCCACTGAAAAGAGTCCAAGGCCGGTTGCCAGGATTCCCAGCAGGATCGGGCGTAGTAAGAGTAGGTTCTGTTTCATTGTTTCTATCCAGTTTTATTGATTAAAATGGGTTCTGAATCGACTGTTCCCTGTATGTTTTCCGAAATGATTCTTGAACACAAAGATCCCATTGATCTATTATGCCAATGTTACCCTTGTGTTAAGGAATTGTTAACAAAGCTCCGGATACGGTGGAATAGGTTCGGAATTGCAGATTGATAACAATTTGTTAACCTGGGTCCGGTTTTTAAATCGGGGATCTGTTTGTACTATTGACAGACAAAGTTAACAGAGGCCTTCCCTTAACGGGAGATGCAGGATTGATTATTGATACAGATCAGGTGATCCTGTTGCCGGCAGTGGCTTCAGCATTGTCCAACAGAGAAGGCGTCCAAAGGGTATGATAAACCGATACCGATATGAAAGATTCAGAACAAACAGAGAAGACAGTTCTTGTTGTTGACGACGAGCAGGACCTGCTGGATCTGATCGAGTATAATCTGAGAAAAGCGGGTTTTAATGTTCTTAGGGCAGAAAACGGACAGGCCGGCATAGAACTTGCGAGAAAGCAGAGTCCCTCTCTTGTACTTCTGGATGTGATGATGCCGGAGATGAGCGGGCTGGAAGTTTGTCAAAGATTGAGAAGCAGCGAAGAGACAAAACGTATCCCGATCATCTTTCTGACGGCACGGGATGATGAAGTGACGGAAGTAGAAGGGCTCAATCTGGGAGCTGATGACTACGTGACCAAGCCAATCAGTACCCGGAAGCTGATATCGAGAATCAGGGCGGTTCTCCGGCGGTCAGAAATTCCGGAGGAGGAGGCTAATCTTGTAGAGGCAGAGGATCTGCGGATCGACCGGGACCGGTATCTTGTGATTCGGGGGGAGGAGGAGTTTCAGCTTCCCCGCAAAGAGTTTGAACTGCTTTACTATCTGGCCAGCCGGAAAGGGATGGTTCTGAGCCGAGAAAAACTTTTAAACAAAGTGTGGGGAGACAACGTATACGTTGTTGACCGGACGGTAGACGTCCACATACGCAAAATCAGGGAACGGTTGGGAGATCATTATATCGAGACCGTGAAAGGAGTCGGGTACCGATTCAAGGAATGACACCAAAAAGAAAGCTCAACCTCGACAACCGAATATTTCTGCTGGCACTTCGGATATCGCTGCCGCCGGGGTTCGGTCTGTTTCTGATCCTGCTCTTGCTGCTCACCATCTTTTCCGAAATGCCGTTTCTCACGGTGCTGGGGCTATCACTGGCCGTTTCACTGCTGGCTATGCTTTTTATCTATCTGTCCGCCAGGCGGATTCTGTTTGACCGGCTGGAGATGATCAACCGGATCGTTAAAAATATCGCACGAAAAAGCTTTGAAGAGTATAGCTATCTCAATACCGGCCATCAGGATGAACTGGATTACCTGGTTGTCCGGGCTGCCCGGACCAGCAAGGTAATTGAACGGGAGATATTGCGGTTAAACAAGATTGAGAACTACCGGAAGGAGTTTATCGGGGATATTTCTCATGAACTGAAGACTCCAATATTTGCTGTCCAGGGGTTTATCGAGACTCTTTTGAACGGAGCCCTCGAAGATGAAAAGGTAAACCGGCTCTTTCTGAAGAAAGCGATGAAAAATGTGACCCGCCTGACCTATCTGACGAAAGATTTGATGGAGATCTCAAAACTGGAGACCGGTGAACTCAAATCGGATATTCAGGTTGTAAACCTGAGAAGCGTCATTCTGGATGTGAGTGAGAACCTTCAGTACAAGTCACAGAATGAGAAAGTAGAGATCCGGATCGGCGAGATTGACAAAAATATCTGGGTACGGGCAGACCGGAATCAGATCAAGCAGGTTCTCTTTAACCTGATCGAGAACGGTATGAAGTACAACCGCCCCTACGGGTATGTAGAGATCGGCGTGAAACCGTACCCCCGAAAATCGGGAAAGCTTCTTGTATCTGTCCGGGATACCGGAATCGGAATCGAGCCGGCGGACATCCGGCGAGTAACCGAACGGTTTTTTCGGGTAGACAAATCGAGATCGAGAGAGAAAGGGGGAACCGGACTGGGCCTCTCCATCGTAAAACATATTCTGGAAGCTCACGGGGAAGAGCTCTTCATCGAAAGCAGCGTGAACAAAGGCTCCACGTTCAGCTTTACACTTACCCGGTTTGAGGGGGAAGGATCCTTCAGGAAAGAGACAGAGAAGGAAACTACCTGATTCCGTTGTCTTGTCAGGACCCCAGGCGGGCCGGCCCGGTTCAACATCGGGTTACCGGATGCTGTAGGTAAACCCGATTTGAAACGAGCGGCCGGGATTCAGGGCGCTGTTAATAAAGGTTTCTCCGTTATCTTCCTGGTAACGGATCACACTGTAATCCAGAATGTTCTGAACGGAGAGGGATGCAGAGAACTTTTCAAAGAACCTCTTCCGGACTTTGATATTCAGGTCGGGCAGAGGGACGTTACTCTTCAGCTGCCGGTCGCTGTCCAGCTTTCCGTTCACTTCGAAGATATCAGGTGCCGCTCCCGACCCGTTCGCAGCGAGTCTCGGCCCGGAGATATTTGCATAGACGGCTCCATCCCATCCCGTCTCTACATTTTCATATGTGAGCATCACATTTGCAAGAAAGGGAGACTGAAACGGGAAGGGCCGATACGGCTTGATCGAGTCGTCCAGCTGCCGCCGGGTCTCGTATTCCCGTTCACTCATGTCGACCCTGGATGCTGTATAGGTAAAATTGGTCGATATCTTGAAATTCTCCAGAGCCGGACTCAGAAAGCCGAGTTTCTTCCTCATCTCCAGCTCAAATCCGAATAGCCTGCCGTTCGGAGTATTCACAAACTCATATTGGGGCTGATCGGTTGCGACATCCAGTTCCATGACGATCGGATTGGTAAACTGCTTGTAGAAGGCGCTGACGGCAAACAGTTCACCTGCATCGGGAAAGAGCTCATAACGCGCATCCAGGTTTGTGATGTTTGTCCGCGTAATCGAGGGGTTGCCGACAATCGGAAACCCGCCAAGAAGGTCGAAAGATGCGAAAGGTGCAAGCTCCCGCATGTTCGGGCGCGCAAGTGTCTGGCTGCCGTTGATCCGGATATTGGCCCGTTCCGTAACCGAATAGATCAGGTTCAGGGAAGGAAGAATATCCAGTTCATTGATTTCACCACTGTTCAAGGTACTGTTTCTGGATCCGGACACAACGGTAAAATCGGTTTTTTCAATGCGGGCGCCTCCGAACAGCTTTACGGTTTCTGTGAGATCCCAAACTGCCATCAGGTAGGCGGCCGCGATCTGTTCCTCTCCTGTATAGCTGTTTTCAGGCCGGGTCTGGTCCCGATAGGTCAATCCGAGAATCAGGTTTCCATCGCTGTCTCTGCCGAGAATTCCGGTATTACCTGCTGAAAAATAGTCGGCAAAGTTGCCGGACGACTCCCGGAAGCTGAGAAACTCCGGAGCATCCGGGTTGGTCCCGTTATTCTCCAGTTGGAACCTTGTCTCCTGAAAATCCCGCTCTTTCAGGGAGAAGAAGCCGCCGGATTTCAGGCGGAACCGGTTGGAGAACCGGTACTCTGCATCCAGTTTCAAATTGTACTGGTCATCCTCCAGGTCACGGAAAAAGTGAAACGGAAGCTGTACTTCACGGACATAAAAGTAATTGCCCTGGCTGTCTACCGGCGAACCGATGTATCGTGTGTTGGGTTCATACTGTCTTGACGATACCAGACTTCCGGACCACCGGATCTCAGCCTGGGTAAACGAATGCCGTCCTTTCAGCTGGTTATTGAACAGTTCTCGCTGTCTGTAGGAGAGTACCCGGTTGTTGTACGTTCCTGTGGATAACGCTCCCGGATAGGAGCCGTTCTGCATATCCAG
Source organism: Balneolaceae bacterium (assembly GCA_040905265.1). Taxonomy (GTDB): domain Bacteria; phylum Bacteroidota; class Rhodothermia; order Balneolales; family Balneolaceae; genus JBBDRW01. The sequence continues at coordinate 36,554 of JBBDRW010000021.1, forward strand.
TACCGACTCGGCTGCCTGGTTGTTATAGATTGAGGTAGCCGTTACTTCATGGGCGGGGTCGGGCTGCCAGGTAACGGTTCCGATAAATCCGTTTCTGACTTCATCGATACTTTCCGCACCCTGGTTGAGCTGAAACGGCTGCATCCGGCTGGCGGAGCCGTCGGGGATTCTTGCTGTAAAATTGTTGATCTCCCGTTCATCATAATAGGTGTATGAGTTGCTGTAATTCACACCCAGATTGAATCCAACCTGACTGCCCTGAATCTGGTACCGGTCCCCGACTTCAATATTGAGACTGTGATTCAGGCCGGGAGTTTTGTCCTCTATATGGAATGGCCGGGGTGAAAAGGATCGCATGGTTCTATTAAAATCAGCGATCTCCTGGTCGGACATCTGGCTGTTCTGGATCTTGATCAGGTATTGATTCAGCTGTTTCAGATGCTGGTTATCGCTCCAGGATGCCTCCAGGGAGCGTGATCCGTCATCGTAGCCCAGCCTGGACAGGCTGTTATCGACCGGATCTTTTTTGAAATTGCTGTTGAAAGTGGTTTGATCGTTGTACTGAACTGAACTGCTCAGTTTCAGGTAGTAGCGGTCCGGCAGGGATTTGGTTGTCACATCGACCGCTCCTCCTGTGAAGTTTCCGGGCAGGTCGGGAGAGAAGGTTTTCCTGACTACAATATTATCCACCATACTTGACGGGATCAGGTCCAGGCTGGCACTGTTTCGATAGGGATTTGTGGTTGGGAGGGTTATACCGTCCATACTGGAGATGCTGTATCGGTCACCCAGCCCCCGCAGGACGATAAACCCGTCACCCTCTACTGAGGCACCTGTCACCTGCCTCATCGATTCTGCAGTGTTGCTGAACCCGATTCTGCTGATCTCCTGCGCAGAGATCCCGTCCTGTGTCTGCAGGGATTTTTGTTGCAAACGGAGCAGGGAGACCTCGTTGTTATCCATTCTTCGGGCAGATACCACTACCTCATCCAGCTCCTGGTTCGCCTCTGTCAGCACGATATCCAGTTGTGTGACCTGGTTTTCACGGATTTCAACATCCTCCACAATGAACTTCTGGTGAGTGATATAGGTGAACTCGACGTTATAGAGTCCGGGACTCAGCTTGATGTTATACTTGCCCGACAAATCTGTAACCCCGCCGCCCGAGATATCAGGCACAAAGACGTGTACGCCGATCAGCTCTTCGCCTGTCTGGCTGTCTACGACCACCCCGGAGAGTGTACCGGTCTGTGCCTGGAGGTTTGGTGTGGTGAATAATAATAAGAGACTGAAGATTGTAATCAGATAGTTCATAGTCATCGTTTCGAATGGTTGTTGTTTTCCCTGTAAAGCACCGGCCTGACCGGCATTTGAAACTGTACATGTTCCGTACAGACCTGATCGGTCCGGCTTGAATCGGTCCGTTACATCAGGATGGCGGTAACCTACCTCTCTTGTACTATCTCAAGGTTACCGTAGTGTTAAGGTTCTGTTAATTTGATAGGCTCAAACAAAAAAAGGGGAGCTTGTAATAAGCCCCCCTTTTGTTTGTGGCGTGCAGGAAATCTAATTTGCCAGATACCCGTACCGCGCAAGGGTAGTCCATCCGGAAACCCAGAGAGGCTGGCCCGGTTCAAAGGCGCCGATATAGGTGGTTTGATCTACACTATTGTCAGCTACTGTAGCAGTATTGGCTGTTGCAGATGCAGATGCGGGAACCGGATCCAGGGTTCCGCAGCCACGGGTTCGACAGATACCGCCCAGTTGCGGATCTTCGAAGAGGTTGGCCTGCTGGTTCAGCCAGCCGGCTATGGCAGAGCCGTCCGTGTCCCGTCTGTCATCATGATCCGTTACGGCTACCATGGTTTCGATACTTGTCGCATTTCCGGTAAACCAGATATTTCCGGTGATGGCAGCGCCATCTCCATTAACATCCAGTACCGTTTTGTCGTACGAGTCTTCGGAAACGCCCTGATCCTCTATCTCAATACCAAGCCCGTTAAAGTCGGTGAGAATCGAATTGTAGATGGAGTAGGCGGAACCGTCACGCATAATGACGGCGGGAGCATTCTCCCCTCGGTCAGTTGAATTGGCACCCAATCCGACCAGGGTCATGTTATAGAGCCGGGCCGTGGAGTAGAGCGGAGCATTGTCCGGGCTGGCTCCGTCCCATTCACCGCCATTATCCGCACCGTTGCCACCTTGCAGGGCGAACATGTATTGGCCGGTTCCGCTCCAGCCCAGGTCTAAGTCAAAGGAGTCATCTTCGGCGAACGCGACCGAGATGTTTCGGATGTCCACCGTTCCTCCGAATATTTCGATCCCGTCATCCGCAGAGACAAAGATATCAATGTATTCGACAGTAGTTCCACGCCCGACACCGCCAAGTGTCAACCCCTGAATCTCGCTGCCGGGGCCGATTTCAGCACCTGAAAAACGGATAGAGACATATCGGAGAATACCTGAGCTGTGTTCTTCGTCCGTTCCACCAAACTGGGAACGTTCATCCGCGTCGACAATCCCCTCGATCTGAATAGCGTCCGTATTCCCCTGGGAATAGGACGGGGCTTTCCCGAGGACAATCAGTCCCGCCCACAGCTTGGAGTTGGTCTCGTTCAGGGTCAAAGATCCGCCAAACGGCTCCTGATCAGACTCGGATGTGAAGATGATCGGTGCATCCGCGGTTCCTTCGGCTATAATTTCAGCCTCCCGGGTGATGATGAGTGCGGTTTCGTTCCCTTCCGCTATCTCCGAAGGAGTTCCAAATGCGAGAATGACGGTTCCGGGTTCGATGGTGAGTGTACCACTTTCGACAAAGACGTATCCGTCCAGGTAGTAGACCGAGTCTGCCGAGAACGTTCGATCGCCCTCAATGGAGCCGGAAAGTATCACGCCGTTATCCCGGATCTGGTCGGCGTACGGGTGCTCTTCAGCCGGAGGTTCATTCGTTCCAGGGCCGGTCGGGTTGCTGTCGTCACTGCAGGAGATCAACAATCCGGAGAGGAGAGTGATCAATAATGATGTGGTGAGTAGAGGTTTGATGTTCATATTGAATTGAAGTGTGAAAATTGTGAGTGTTTCTGTTTTTGAAGTTTTCATTCTGCTCAAACCTACCGACTCCGTGTTAAGCGAGGGTTAATTCAGTGTTATGGAAAGAATAAGGTTGACGACCCATCGGATGGGCCGGAATCTTTTGAGGAGAGGTTTTTCGGTTTGAGAAAAAGGACATTCCGTGTACATTACAGAGGAGAAGACAGGATGAAAGATCACTTTCCGAAACCTATACAATGACGACTTCACTGCCGATCAAACAAGATGACCTCTATATGGGGCTGGCGGAAATCAACGGCCTGCTGCTCCATGAAAACCATGCACTGGAGATTGAGTATCAGGTAAAAGATACGGTTCTGGGACTGATCGACTCGAAGGTCAAGCGGTGCAAGATTCCACTTGCGATCGTTGAATCGGTCGGGGTGGAGAAGAAGTGGTTTTCAGGCCGGATTAACATCTATCTGAACCGCCTGCCTGATCTGGACAGTGCGTTTCAGATTAAAGAGAATTTTCTCTCACTGAAGATCAAGAAACGGGATCTGGAAAAAGCCCACAGGATCCGGTCAGCCGTCATGCTGGAGCTGTCAGAGAGGCGTCTCAGGGAATTGGATGAGGATGAGGAACCGTATGGCCAGCAGGAGACGGCCGGAACAGGATCCCGGGAAGAGTGGGTGAAGAGTGATTCCGGCAAGCAGGCCGAACATCGGGGCGGCCTGGAGAATATGCTGCGAAAAAAGGATTCAGATTGAACGGCTATTCATGACACGGATCGCAGAGCTTCCACGGCTACTTATTACGGCCAAACGGTCTCGGCAAAATCGATAAACAGGTTCCAGTCCAGCGGCGTCAGGTTGTGTGTGCCTCTTCGTACATGGTATCCGCGAGGCCCGGACCTGAAGGGTTCTTCAAGGGCCGGCATCTCTTCCGGCCGGATCGCAGAGTGCCCCCAGAGGCGATAGACGGGGGAAGAGTGGACAAGTGAGAGAAATTCACCCTTTGGGTCGGCCCAGAGGTCTTCGTCTGCGCTCGCAATGTATACAGCCCTGGGGGCTATGAGCGAGACGAGCATATGCTGGTCAAACGGCAGCTCCTGTTCCCGGCCGTTCCAGGTTTGAAAATTTTCGGCAAACCAGTGAGTAAACCGGTTGACGGCACGGATTGTCTCTCCATATTGACGACGGCTTAAAGCGGCTCCGCCGCTGCCAGACTCATTGGAGATAACCAGAGAGAACCGGCTGTCTTCTGCACCTGCCCAGAGAGAGGCTTTACCGCCTCTCGAGTGCCCGATCAATGCAACTTTGGAGGCGTCTACCTCTTCGTCCGACTCCAGATAATCCATAGCACGGCTGGCCCCCCAGCCCCAGGCGGCCAGTGCCTTGCCGGCGTCAGTAGCCCGAACGCCGGATGCCCGGTCCCCTTCAAAGAGCCGAATGATCCCTTCTGTGTATGTCTCCTCATCATCCGGCGCAAGATCTCCGTTCTGAATGGCTGCTATTCCATACCCTCTGGCAATTACCTCTTCGGCGGGCCAGAAGCCGCTTCGGGTTTCTCTGTCCGGGTCGGTGTTCTCTGCGGAACGGTTATTCATCAGGAGGAATACGGGTGTCGGGCCTTCAACCCGGTTGGGAAGAAAGAGAGTGAGTTCAAAGGAGTGCTCCCGGTCGTCCACTACATTGTGGATGGTAATTCGCCTCAGTGTTGCTTCCCCATCCATGGCTGCTTCGTCTTCCGTGACAACGGTAAACCAGGTCATGTCCGCCAGGCCCGGCATACGCCCGTACATCTCTGTTCGAAACAGTTCCAGCAGGTTATTCCGGTTTGAAAGCCACTCATCAGCCGTTCGAATGGCGGTTCCATCCATTTTTTGAAGGGGATCTGGCAGTGTATATTCCGGTACATCCGACTCACTCCAGAGATAGTCGGGGCGCTCCTCTTCCATCTGCTGAACAAGTTCGGCATCGGCTTCCCAGCTATCCCCGGGAACTGGTTGACATGAGGAGTAAAGCACGATCAAGAAGGGTAATAATAGCTTAAAATACATGATGCTCCATAAGTAGCGGAAAAAAATCGGAAAAACAAACATGGACTTGGTTTCGGGCAGGGCCGCTTGAACCGGTGGGAGTGGTATTCGTTTCCAAAACGACGGGCCTCGTTTTCTGAACCGGTTGGAGCCGGGTATCTCTATTCCTGATCATCAATCAACTCTTGCCGGGTTCCGGACCGTTTCTGTTTTTCTTCTGAGCCGGCATGTTTTGGGAAACGGATCGTAAAGGTGGCCCCTTTTCCATTGTCCCGAATCGTCAGGTAGACATTCTCCTCATCCTGACTGGTCTTCAACGTCACCGTCTTCTCTCCCTCGGGTGTCTCTTCCATCGCCTCCTTGGCGTTCTTCAGCAGGTTGACCAGGGTGTGGATCAGCTTGGTCTTTTCGACCTCAATCAGGCCGGTCTTCTGAAAGTCTGTATGGATAGCCGAAACACCTTTTGTAGGGAAATCCCCGATAGTAACCTCATCTTTTGGATGACACCCGATTCAGGGTGTCACGGGTGTACAGCTGTTCAAATTGTTCGTTACTTGCGAGAGAAGCAACGGAACAGGACGAACAGAGTTCACCGATCCGAATCAGTGTCCTGAGAAAACGTCAATCTCTGCGTTGGGCTCGTCCAAAAAACTTATGTACAAGCAAGCCAACAAGCAATCGGGTCGGCTCTGACAGGGCTGACCCGATATCTGAACGTTTTATTTGTAACCAATAACGGAGAAGAGATATGAGATTCAAAAACAGAGTAGCTGTTATTACAGGAGTGGCATCCGGAATCGGCAGAGAGACGGCCATCGCGTTTGCGCATAAGGGGGCACATGTTGCCATATCCGATATCGATCGGGAAGGGCTCGATGAAACAGCCCGGCTTCTGGAAGGTACCGGCGTAACCGTTCTCCCGGTCGTTACTGATGTATCCAGTTCGAAAGAGGTTCAAAAACTGATCTCTTCGGTGATGGAGAAGTTTGGAAGGCTTGATTTCGCATGCAACAATGCGGGGATCGGCGGAGCCTCTGCAACAACGGCAGAGTATTCCGAAGAGGAGTGGGACAAGGTGATCAACATCAACTTGCGCGGCCAGTGGCTCTGTATGAAATATCAGATTCCGGCGATGCTGGAGAAAAGCGGAGGGTCGATTGTGAATGTTGCATCCATTCTCGGAACGGTTGGATTTGCATCTGCGCCTGCATATGTAGCAGCCAAGCACGGCCTTGTTGGACTTTCCAAAACGGCTGCCCTGGAGTACTCTGCACAGGGGATCCGGGTCAACGCATTGGCACCCGGGTTTATCGAAACGCCGATGCTTGATAAGGCTGGAATTACGACCGATCCGGATGTGAAAAAAATGATAACGGACCGCCACCCGATCGGACGGCTCGGAACATCCAGGGAGGTCGCGGATGCAATTGTCTGGCTCTCCTCTGACGAAGCGTCTTTCATCACGGGGCATACGCTTCTAGTGGACGGAGGGTATACAGCCTGGTAGAAACGCTTTGCTTTTCCGGCACAATCAGGTAGATTTTATGGGTTGGGTTTCCAGGAGCACAATATCAATTGAAAAACCAATCCACCTCTTGCCATGAATATTCTGACGCCGGAAAAAGCAGTTCAAGCCATTCAATCTGGCGATCATATTTTTATTCACACCGCAGCTGCAGCTCCACAGCAGCTGGTAACTGCACTTACGGCACGTTACCGGGAGCTGGAGAATGTGACTCTCTATCATCTCCATACGGAGGGGGCTGTTCCCTATATGAACCCGGCTTATGAGAAAAGTTTCACGACACGTGTATTTTTTTCAGCCAAAAATTCACGAAAAGCGATCGAGCAGGGGCAGGCGAACTACATCCCGGTATTTCTCAGTGAAATTCCACAACTGTTTCACAACCGGATTATCAGGCTGGATGTAGCTATGATTCAGGTAAGTCCGCCGGACAGGCATGGATACTGCTCACTGGGTGTTTCGGTTGATGCTACGGGAGCGAGCGAAAGCATTGATCGGGATTGCTCATCCGGATCACAGGGAGCAGCTTGAGAAGAGTGCCCTTGAAAGGTTTCACACGTTCTGACCGGCACTAACCACAGGAGATGGCCAGTGTCGTGTCAACCATATTCGTATGATTCCCGTGAGTTCGACAGACCCCTGGCTACAGCGATGTACCGATTTTTTTGACTTACCCATATCCTACGGTTGATATGATACCAGTACCTGAGGGTGCGGGTGATGTTCGAGTAACTCTCGTACTTCGGCACGTATCCCCTGGTCTTCAAACCTGTAGAATTCAGCATCCGAAAGCCCGCTATTCTCCTCTTTCAATTGATGGAAGCGCTCGATCCACTGGCCGGTTTTGAGCCAGTCAAAGGGATTGTCGGACATGGTGCATACTGCCTTGAACAGTTTTGCCTCTTCATTCAGAAAAAGTTTCAGTCTGCCAGCCGGCTCCTCTGGCAGATCCTTCTGTTTCAGGTTGAGCAGAAACATGCCATAGTGCGAAGCGGTCGACCGGAGTGTCTGGTCCAGGGATTGTCCGGCCGGTATCCGTACTGCCGGAGCAGATTGACTGCGGCCACCACGCCATGACCTGTTCGGGATCAGCCGGACGTGTGCAACCAGTTCCGGTTCACCCAGATTTGGAAAACTTTGAACCATTACATTCTGGGCATACTGCAATGCTTCATTTGAGATCGCCTGCAAGGCCTGCCCGGCATAGACCACCGCTTCCCGGTATTTTCCTGGTTCAGCACGGTGCTTTGGCAATACATACAGGTCGAGTGTATCGGCTGACATACGGTAGGTCCAGAGATGGCCTCCATAGCCGGCATCCCGGTTGTTAATCGTTTGTAGCAGGGTGTCAATCATGGTTTTTGGATCTGTAAGGATACTCCGGCAAGATGGGAGTATTGGGACTCTCTGTTTGAGAGGTAACTCCTAATACCGTTGTCAGGATATCCACTACACCGGATACGTCTGCTGTCTGCTGAACGGATAGCTTCCTTTTTGGGATGAATGGGTTGGAGGATTGAAAAAATCCCGTAGTTTTGGCCATTGCTCAAAGTGAGCCGGGGATCGGTTATCACCCTGACGTATTCTGTTAACCATCATCTGCGTTCGACAGACTCCCAGTGAACAAGCTAAAATGAACCGACAACTAGAGAAAAAAGTTGAAGAGCTGAAGATCCATTCGATCAGACGGCATATCTTTCTTTGTGCTGATCAGACGGAACCTAAATGCTGTAAAAAGGAGATTGGACTCAAATCCTGGTACTATCTCAAAAGGCGGCTGGATGAGCTTGAGCTGACCGGGCAGGGTGGAATCTACAGGACCAAGGCGAATTGTCTTCGGATTTGTAAACGCGGGCCAATCGCTGTCGTCTATCCGGAGGGGGTCTGGTACCACTCCTGCTCTCCCGAGGTGCTGGAACGGATTATCCAGGAGCACTTGATTGGCGGAGTACCGGTAGAGGAGTACCGGTTATAGTTTGTTGGGTGGTTCGAATCGGGGGAGTGACGTCTATTGCCGTTACCGATCCTGTCTCTTATTGGTCACACTCCTTGCAATCGAGCTCCATACCCAGTCGGGATTTTCGGCCGTCCTCGGTTTCGACCCAGGGGCGAAGCTGCCATGGCGGATCGTGACGGACGTGTTGTGTGTGTCCGCACTGTAGCTGTGCAACCCAGTCTCCAATCTCATCCTGAAAGAAACGGGTGATCGGCTGCTTCATATCAATCGGTGCCTCTGCTCTTTTGGTCTTGAGTCACAATCAGGGATTCCAGGTCAAGTTTTTGAATGGCGCTGACGGCCGCTTCAGCCGCTCCCTCGCTGCAGAGGCCGCTCAGGGATGCATCCTGAAATCCTTCCTGTGCAGCCCGGATACAGGCCAGACGGATGGTTTCTGCCTGTTGTAAAGAGAGTGGCTCATTTTTCGACATGGCTTTTCTGCTGGATGATTCCGGAATCAGAGCTTGTTGATCACTTTTTTTAGTAATTTCTGAACATTGGCAGCCACCTCGCCAAGATCCGGGTTTTCGATAGCTTGCATAGAGGCGATTGGATCGACCGCAGAGACTTCCACCTCTCCGTTTTCATGCTCCTGAACGATGACGTTGCAAGGCAGCATCAGGCCGATGTGGCTCTCTGAAGTGAGCGCTTTGAGTGCATAACCGGGATTGCATGCGCCGAGAATACGGTAATCTCGAAACGAAACGTCCAGCTTCTCTTTCAAGGTTTTCTTGATGTCGATCTCGGTCAATACACCGAAACCCTCCTCCTTCAGAGCTGCTGTGACAGATTCTATGGCTTCATCAAAGGGTTGGTTCAACGTTTTGCTAAAGTGGTAGGACATGGGAGCGTTCTTATTTTGATAGATTCATCGTGACAGTAAGAAAATCGACAGTTTGTTTGGACAACGGCATTCTATTCGATCTATGGATGAGAAGGAGAGTTGCCGTATGTCAACTGAGTCCAGTTTGTCGACAAAAACCGGAGCTCTGTATATATAACAGACAGAGGGGTGAAAACAGTCCTGTAATTTCAGCCCTGATGAAAACGACGGTTCTTATCGGAAACTGATCCCCGCCCCTGCCGAAAGCGCCGGGTATTTAGAGTGGGTATAAGTCGCGGAAATGGCAATAAAGCCGAGCCGGAGCCGGAAACCCGCCAGCGCCCGAAGGCTGTCGCCGCCGCTCAGGTCAAGGTCCAGCGGGTCATCCAGCCTGCCGATGATTTTTGGGCGTTCAGGTTCGACATTTCCCTGTCCGTCCGTATTCAGTTCAATAACCGGATAGCTCCCTTTGGAACGGATCTGCATATCGGATGTATGATAGCCAACACCACCATAGAGAGATAGGACCGAGATGGTTTTTCCAACCAGAAGGTTGGCAGTAAACGCGGAGGTAGTCAGTTCGACCGCCTGGCCGTCCCAGAGAGCGGAACCGGGTTCCATACCCTCCGGCACTTCGGTCTCCGAATCGATTTCCGGCTGTACATCCAGTGCCGCTTCGCTGACCAGATTTGTAAATCCGGCCTGGATCGCAAGATCAACCGGCAGTGCCTCTCCGGCCGGCAGCCATTGGTTCAGGCTGTGTTTCGCCCCCAGGCCCCATAACCGGAACGAGAGTTCCTCAAACTCGAGTGTGGGAATAAAACGGATCGACAGGTCGGTATCCATCGGTACCCCGATTGTAAGCTGCGCCATTGGAGTCGGTACATAGGGGTATCCGGAGCCTTGTGGCATTTCAAATTCAAAGAGACGCTGCTCTTCACCCTGTTCATTGGTAAAGGTTGTCGTGGAACCGACCAAAGGCCCCGGCATATCGTCTCCAAAGGCGGTTGGCGTCATACTTCCGTTGTCGATTACTTCAATTTGGGTGAGGTTCAGGCCAGCGATGTCAAACATCTGTTCCGCATCGGGTACAAATGCAACGGCCGCATTGACCCGGAGGTCAAAACCAAACGGGCGGTATGGCCGGGCCGTGTTAATCCAGCCGGTATTCAGGTTGGATCCGAATCCGGCGCCGAACGGTTTGAGATAGCTTTCGAGCAAGGTGTTGGCATCGGCTGCACCGGCTCTGAAGAGAGTACCGATATCATCGTTTTGTGCAGAGAGGTTCAGCGGCAACAGGGAGAAAAGGCCAATTGAAAGTACCAGGATTATGGACGCAACCATCCGGGGCGGTGATGGGATGTGTCTTTTCTGAAGGATCATGGACATGGGGTTGAAATTTAGAGTTCCATCGCATGGTTGACACGACACTACCCGTAACCTTACAAAATATTGGGATAAAAATCCTCCGGTGGCTCATTTCGTAAGGCGTAGTCTCAGAATCTGCCAGTCGGCGGACCGGGCGAGACCGTGGTTTTCTTACCACTTACTGCGCGAAAAGTTTCATTGCAGGAAACCAATACTCATACAGGAAATTCAACAAGGTTCAGATCGTATAGATGAACTGTCTCCGGAGCATCCGCCTGGGAAAACATCCCAACGGAACGTTTATTTTTTGATAAAATACTCTTTTGTCTTAAATTAGGATTGAAACATCAACACAGGAGGCCGAACAGGGTGCCTGTCGATGTTCCCGGGGTGTTACAGGGTTCTCTGCCGGATTGCAGGGGAAACCCCCACACCCAAAGCAGGTACAGCCCGATACCGCATCCGGACAGAAGCCGGTATCTATTGGGCGGACTCAAACAAAAAGGACCCGTGGGTATGAAATAAAATCCACGATAAAACCAAAAGGGATTATAACAATGAAGAACGTAAAACTGTATATAGCCACACTTATGGGATTGCTCACAGGGCTGTTCGCACTATCTGCGTCAGCTCAAACGGCAGAGTATGAACTGGACGGAATGATCTTCGGTATGCCGGAAGCGGAAGTCTATACGGAAGATTATGACGGCCCTCCGGTCGTGGGAGAAACCATCACCCTGCTTCCGAACCTGGCACCGCTTACCTATGAAGGGAACAAACATCACGAGATTCGTCTCGATACCTTCGTCCAGGAGATTGAAGTTGCAAATGGTGTACGATACCGGGCCTGGACATTTGGCGGCACGGTTCCCGGGCCGGTCATTCATGTGAGAGAGGGAGACAAAATCACCTTTACCATGAAGAACCGATCCGACCAGGAGGTATCCATTGTCCCTCCTGTCGATGGACAGGCAGCCTCTCCATTCTTGCAGCAGGTGAATGAGAACCCCTATATGAAACCCTCAGCGGCGGTGATGCCGATGCCGCACTCGATGGACTTTCACTCCGGTACCGTAGCGAAGAATGACAAATGGAGAACCATCTCCCCCGGACAGACGATCCAGTTCGACTGGGTTGCCAACTACCCGGGAACCTATATCTACCACTGCGGCACCCCGAGTGTTCTGATGCACACAGCCATGGGGCAGCATGGAGTTGTCGTTGTCTCTCCGAAAGAGGGTTTTGAGACGGATGAAAAGGTAGATCACGAATATGTGATCGTGCAGTCTGAGTACTATCTGATGAGAGGTCAGGGAGATCTCTATCAGTATGACTTCGAAGCGGCGCAGAACAAGCGTCCCTCCCATGTCACATTCAACGGCCATGCAAATATTCTGCATCAACAGCCATTGACAGCCAATGCAGGTGACCGTGTACGGCTTCACGTCTCCAACAACGGTCCGAGCCTGACGTCCAGTTTTCATGTGATCGGTGCGATCTTCGACAAGGTATTCTACGAAGGGCACCCATTCAATGAAACAAGAGGAATGCAGACGGTGCTTCTGGGAGCATCGAACTCAGCGACCGTTGAATTTATCGTACCGGAAGAGGGGGATTACATTCTGATCGACCATGAGTTTGCCGATGCGGAGAAGGGCGCAACCGGTACTCTGAAAGCAGGGCCTAAGCAGTAACGGTATAACTCTGGTTCAAGGGCTGCCTCCGTTCCTTTCGGCGGGGCAGCCCGCTTGAACCTGACGTGAAAGTAGAACAGTGTCGATTGGTATTGAAGATTGAACGAACGGGTTGAAATGATGCTCTTAAACAAACTCCATAGGGTGACAACCGGAATTCTGGTGATGGCTCTGGCCCTCCTCTTCGGATGGGTTGATTCGGTATCAGCCCAGGCGGAACGGGTATGGATTCCGGACGGCAGCTACCACTCCCTGTTTCCGGAAACGGAAGGGGAACCTCTGCAGGTTCACGGCTTCTATCTGGACGAGACGCCTGTTACAAACAGCCAGTTTCTGGAGTTTGTACAGAACCATCCGGAGTGGCAGAAAGAGAGAGTGCCTCGGCTGTTTGCAGGAAATGAGTACTTGAGGCACTGGGAGTCGGGGCTGGAGCCCGGGAATGAGACGTTATCTGAGGAGAACCGCCCGGTTACACGCGTCTCCTGGTTTGCGGCCAGCTCCTATTGTGAAGCGTCGGGAGGGCGTCTGCCAACCATGGCTGAATGGGAGTATGCAGCGATTTCTCTCGATCTGGAATCCGTTCAGGAGTGGGAAACTCTCGGCTATGAATTGATCGGCTGGTATTCCTCGGTAGATGCCGGGGATTTGAGGGAGGTTGGATCTGACGATCGGATCAGCCGATTCGGGGTCAGAGACCTTCACGGGCTGGTGATGGAGTGGGTGGAAGATTTCAGGCCGCCGATTGCAGATGATATCTCGTTTGACTGCGGAACTGCCGGGCGGCTTCAGTCGGATGAGACCTCGTTCAGTTATGCCAGGGTGATCCGGACTCTGACGCGAATGAGTTATACGCCGCAGACGTCCATCGGGATCCTCGGATTTCGATGTGCCTATGATGGTGATCGCGCAAAGGCCGGAGATCAACTGAAAGATCTGTCTGAAAGGTAAAATGAAACTGTACTTCAGGAGGCGGAAACCCTCCTCTTTGGAAGAAATTTTCCAGGGATTATGAAGACATATATGGCTGAAAAATGAAGAATATGAAAACATTATTAACTCTGATCGTGATGTGGTGGATCTCCGGAGCGGTTTATGCCCAGCACGGGGATCACCACCATCATGACCATACCGCAATGCAAGCCTCAGAGCAGATACCTGAGCAATCCCTCTATCACCTGCGCGGGGAGTGGACAAGCCATCGCGGGGAGCAATTTCTGCTGAGTGAGTTCAGTGGATCACCCCTCGTTATTGTCATGTTCTACGGGAACTGCACAGATGTCTGCCCGATCCTGATCCAGGATGCATGGAGACTTTACAGCTCTGTTGGTGAGAATATGAGAGAAGAGGTGAACGTACTCGCCGTGACCTTCGATACGGAGAACGATACGCCGGAGTCCTTGATGGAGTATGCCCGCTATGAGCAGCTGAATATCGACGGGTGGCACTTTGTGACCGCCTCACCGGCAACGGTCCGCCAACTGGCAACGGCGCTGGGTGTTGAATATCGGAAGAGGAGCGACGGGATGTACGACCATTCGAACCTTGTAACGGTCGTCGGGCCGGACGGGGTGGTCGGGGCACGGGTGGAAGGCCTCGGTCGCCCTATGGAAGTTGCTGCAAGAGTGTTGGAAGAATTTATCACAGAAAAACAACTGCCATGAAACTGTTTTGGGTTACCACGATTGTAATCGGGTTCTTGATCTTGTTACTTCCGGCCTCTTCAGCGGGAATGCAGCAAAACGGCCTGGAATCGACAGTGATGGCCGATACGGTTACCGTCCGTGTCGTTGGCACCCACGCGGATTCCCGGTTTGAGCCGTCAGATCTGCAGGTACAAACCGGCACAGTGATCCGTTTTGAGGTAGCTGAAGGGCTTCACACCGTTACCGCGTACCACCCGTCAAACCGTCGTGCCCTGGGAATTCCGGAAGAGGCCGAACCCTTTGACTCCGGGCCGCTGAAAGCGGGAGATGTCTGGACACTAAGAATCTCCGTGGATGGAGCCTATAACTTTTTTTGTCTGCCGCATGAACGGATGGGCCACACCGGCCGGATCGTGGCAGTAACTGCATCACAATAATCGTAACTGAACCGAAACAACCGAATACCATGAACCCAACCAATCAACCCATACAACCCGACACATCTGTCGGAGAGATCGTCGCCCGAAACTATCACGCTGCCGGAGTCTTCCGGGAAGCGGGGCTTGATTTCTGCTGCTGCGGCGGAATTTCGCTGAAAGCGGCTTGCGAAAAGAGAAACCTTGACCTGAATGAAATGTTGGAAAGGCTGGAGAAAATCGGCAAGAGTGATACGTCCGGCGATGAAAACTACATCGCCTGGGAACCGGGTCACCTGATCGACCATATTGAATCGACACACCACCGGTTCGTCCGTACCAAAACCGAGGAAATCGGTGCCTATGCGGCGAAAGTGGCAAGAGTGCACGGGGAGCGTCATCCGGAGAATGTGGAGATTTATCACCGGTTTATGGAGCTCTCTCAAGAATTATTGCAGCATCTGAAATCAGAAGAGGAGATCGTGTTTCCGCTCATTCGGGAGGTCTGGAAGATGCGTATGAGCGGCGAAAAGGTCTACAGGGAGGTGATCGATGAGCTGGAGAACCAGCTTGCCCTTATGGAAGAGGAGCATGAGGGAGCCGGGAGCGAGATGGCAGAGATCCGAAAACTGAGCAACACCTACACTCCACCGGCAGAAGCGTGTGCCACCTACCGGATTCTCTACCAGAACCTGGCCGGATTCGAGCAGGATCTGCACAAACATGTTCATCTGGAGAACAACATCCTCTTCAAGAAAGCGGAGAAACTGATCTCAGGATAATTCGGAGGTCAATCAACTTCCGGCCGGACAACCCTGCCAGGCAGGAGATTGTTGAGATCTCACAAGGATGATGTATCTTGGCTGGTAGAGTATGAACCGCAACCTCCGAACCCACTCTCCATGCTGAGCCCGGCATCCAGACATTTCCCCCCGGTCGTATTCCGGGAGGGGCGGCGGTACCTTTGGAACCGGGTGACCCGCAAGGCACTGGAAAACCAGCCCGAAGAGAGGGTCCGGCTCCGGTTTCTCGACTATCTTCTGCTGGAAGCAGGGTGGCCCAAATCGAGAGTCACGACGGAAACCCCCGTGAAATTTCGGGAGAGTACCCGCCCGCTCCGGGCTGACCTGATCTGTTACTCCAAAGAGCTTCAGCCCGAAATTCTGATCGAGTGCAAGGCGGAGTCTGTTCCGCTGACCAATGCGGTGGCGGAACAGATAGCCCGTTACAACCATGCTTTGAATGCCTCCTGGCTCTGCATTACAAACGGAGTTCAGGAGATCTGGTTCAGGGTCGAGGGGAATAGCAAAGCAGTTGTACTGGACCAGCCTCCCCTGGAGTCGGGGACCACACCTGCGACTCTCCACAAGCAGTACGCCTATTGGGTCGAACGGGGCTTTGCCGGGTCTGCTGCATCCGAACCTCTTCAACAATGGCTCCTCGCCATGTTACCCGGTTTCTGGGCAGCCGAAGGTGCAGGCAATATTTCATTTCTCGATATCAAACACCGGCCGGCCGGGTTGCAACTGGACCACTTCTATCGGTTGACGGAGATCGGAGAGACGAAACGGCTTGCCCTCACCTTTTTGGCAACCCCGCGGGGAGAGACCTGTCTGGTCGGGATCCGGAATGAGGAGGGTACGTCGAGCGGGCTCTTCTTCGTCAACCTGGACCGGATGTTGGCGGGGAAGGAAGAGTACGGCATGGTGATTACAGCCGGCGGGAGTGAGCGTGTGGAGCTACTTCAACAGCTAAGGATCAATGTGGAACAGCCTGATCAAAAGTGGGCAGAAGAACTCCCCGTACGGGTGGATCGGATGTTCGACCGGGTTTAGTGCCATGTCAACCATACTCTTTTGGGGCCAAGCCTCTTCGACTTACCCCAAATCGCATGGGTTGACATGGCACTAGGAGTCTTTTCACTTTTGCTTTGTCTTTTCAAGCGCTACATTTCAAGTAGAATTCAGGAGCCAGAATTCAGGAGTCAGCAAGCAGCGCTATCGGGCTGATGCGAAGAGAGTAAACAAATAGAAGAATATCATTTATGACCAGCCAATCAGATACACCGTTTCACCTGCACAGAGAAAAACTGTTCGGGCTGTTTGAAGAGAATCAAAAAGGACTCGTCTACCTGAAGGGTGCAGAGCTGATGTACCGGTATGATACCGATTTCGAGTTTCCGTTCCGGCAGGAGTCCAACTTCTTCTATCTGAGTGGTGTGCATGAACCGGACTACCATATGGTTCTCGATCTCACCAGCAAGGAGTACCACCTGTTTGCGCCAAAACGGGATACCCAGTATGCGGTCTGGCACGGGCGGGTGCGGCCAAAGGATGAAATTCAAAACGAATACAAACCGGATCACCTCCATTATGGTGCAAACCTGCCGGCACTTTTGAAAGATTTGAATCCGGATGTGATCTACTGCCTGAATGAAGAACAGGCTGAATTTCTGGAAGATCTCGACCGCTCCCTCCAGGTGGATACCGAGTCACTGTCGGATGCAATTACCTACTGCCGCTGCATCAAGTCGGAGTGGGAGCTGGCTCAGCTCCGGGAGGCTTCCCGGATTAACAGCATCGCACACCGCGAAGTGCTCAAGGCTCTGAAGCCGGGAATGTTCGAATTCGAAATGAAAGCGCTCTTCGAATATCATCAGGTGCGGCACGGCCTGATGCAGGAGGCCTACAACGGTATTCACGCCAGCGGCCCGAACAGCGCCATCCTCCACTATGTGGAGAACAACCGCCAGATGCGGGACGGAGACCTCTACCTGATCGATGCCGGCCATGAGTACAACGGCTATGCATCCGACTTTACCCGAACCTACCCTGTGAACGGCCGGTTCAGCGGAGACCAGGCAGCCATCTATCAGATTGTACGGAATGCACATAAAACAACCATTGAAGCGAGTGCACCCGGCGTAAAGATGGAAGAACTCCATATGCTCGCTGCGAGAATCATTCTGGAAGGGTTGAAGGAGGCGGATATCGTTCGCGGAACGATTGATGAACTGATGGAGAACGACATCTTCGCGCTCTTCTTCCCGCACGGCCTGGGTCACTTTATCGGGCTGGACACCCACGATGTCGGTGGGTATCCGAAAGGGGTGGAGCGGATCGACAGGCCGGGTATTCGGTTTCTGCGCACCCGCCGTGAGCTGCTGCCCGGTATGGTGATTACCATTGAGCCTGGCCTTTACTTTATTCCCGCACTCCTGAAATCGGCCCTGGAAGATCCCAGGGCGAAGCCGTACCTGAAAAAAGAGAAACTGGAGCCGTATTTCGGTTTCGGGGGTGTCCGGCTTGAGGATAACCTGATCATCACCGATGACGGGATAGAAAATATAACCGATGTTCCTGCCGATATCCGTGAGATTGAGGAGATGATGAAGTGAACGGCCGGGGGGACCAGAAACCATAATCCGGGAGAACTGCCATGTACCAGCAAATTCGAGTAACCGTACAACGCCCGTCGGGCCAACGCAAACTGTTCAACGCAATCCTTGCACTGGCAACGGGAATCTTCGCCCTGATTCAGCCGAACCTGATCTACTATATCGTCGGCGGCTATCTTGTGGCATTGAGCCTGCTGCTGCTCTTCTTCAGGGTGAGCAATTTTCTGACGGCCGTTTCTCTTCTTGCAGCCATTCTCATCTTCCTGTTTCCGGAGCTGATCCCCTTTACCTTCGCCTTCTTTCTTGGAGTTCTCGGCCTAACCCTGCTGCTCTCCCTGAATCTGGTTCCGCTCGGGGTTCTGACGCTTGTCTTTGCCGCCCTGATCATGGCCTACCCCGGTTCTGTCGCCTATATGATCGGACTCTTTCTGATGCTGTATGGGCTTACATACCTGGTGAATCTTGTACAGGAGAGCCGCTCCTGAGAGAGCTGCTTCACACTACTCTTTGTCAGTTTGGACCCCTCCAATCTTTCATAGCTGATTTCTCTAGTTACAAATCAACTGTAATCTACTCAAATCAAAAGAGACTTTCCTGTCAGGGTAGTGCGTGAGATTTACTTCAAAAAAGTTTGTAAGGGTAAACGGGGTTATGTGTGTATACAGGAGAAGCAAGGGATAGTACCAGTCAGAAGGTGCCTGTTTTGGCTGTGTAGCTCCCTGATCCATCTGAACTGGAACCGATACACATGTTACAAATAATGAATCCCAACCAGCTATCCCGCATTCAAGTACCTGCTGGACTTCGGCGCCGGACGTTGGCCTCATTTCAGCCACAGCGCACAGGCGGAGATGGTCAGCGCCAAATCGTGCCCGGTATTCTTCTCCTACTGCTGCCTTACCTCCTCTCCCTGTCTGGCTGCAACGAAACCTTCGAGCCCTGGATCGAAAACGACCGGTACCACTTTTCGATCTATGGCTACCTGGACTCCTCGGCCGACACGCAGTGGGTACGAGTGATGCCGGTACGGGAGGATTTTCTGCTGGACCCCGAACAACCGATTGACGCGACGGTCACCCTGGAACATATTGAAACCGGAGAGACGGTAGTGATGAGTGATTCGTTGTTCGAGTATGCCCACGGAGCGTATGCCTGGAACTTCTGGACGACAATGGACCTGGAACCGGAGCAGACCTACCGGATTCGCGCCGAGCGGTCCGACGGGGAGTACAGCCAGGCCCAAACCACCCTGCCGTCAGACTTCCCGACGCCGATTGTGGCGATAACTGGAAGTTCATTTTTAAATCCAATAGATCAAACTGCCATATACATAGAAGAGGTCGATCACCTTGCGGATGTTCAAACCGTTTTTGAGATACATATATCACAGACGGGTGAACGGCATCTTGTCGGAATTCCTCATCTTCAGAATGCATTCAAATTGGCGGGTATTGCGTCATATCAGGTCGTCTTTGATCCCAGAGATGATTTTATGCACTTGATATCGAGTTACCCTACGGCTTCACAGGTACGATTGACTACTCATTTTGAAGAGTTTGACGCGCGAATATTTGTGGCATCTGCCGGCCCGGATTATCACTATTTTCCGTCGATTGACGAAGTCTTTGACCCTCTCCCCAAAGCATTGTCCAATGTAGAGAACGGGGTGGGCTATCTGGCCGGAATGGTCAGCAAGACATTTCAATACAGAAACTGTACAGTTGAGGGAACGTTGATTCGTATTCCCTGCAGATTACGATCGTCTCCATGGTAAAATAGAGGGGAAGTGATTGGATAGAGCACTTCCCCTCGTTACGTTATTGGTTGAGTATCACTCAATCATACTAATCAAGATATTCAACCTCAGCTTCTGTTGGCATCAGTTAACTTTTCCAGGAGTTTATCTGCGTCTTGTCGATTATCCCAAATTACAAGTATTTTGATGAATTGAGGAGTATTGACATAAAACAGGGACACAGCTCTGTGTACTACCAGTCTTCTGATTTGAGTATTTTCGAAAGCGGGAGCAAGTTCTGGATTATTTTGGAGCTGTGTTATCCGATAATCAAGTTGCTTAATAAATTCTTTATTGACATCAGTATTCCATATGGTAAGAATGAAATCTGAAGTTTCTTGCAGAGTTCTTCTGGCTGTTTCAGTCCACTGAACTTCTTTCATTTCATTCTTAGAAAATCTTTAGCACTTGTATGTTTTACGAGATTTTCGTCTGGTTCAGCCTCTGCCATTTTTAACAGTTGAACAATAGAACCAGGAAGTTCATCCAAGGAAGTTTTCTTAAATCCAACCATTTGATCAAGAATCACCTCGTCTTCAAGTGTTGTTATCCAGTTAATAAGCG